>NZ_JBQFOV010000005.1:0-359758 GCF_056533885.1 Ruegeria sp. F12
TTGGGATGGGACAGAACCCGCAAACCTATCTGAAGCCCGGCGACAAGATGGAGTTGGGGATCGAAGGACTGGGCGTGCAACGGCAGGATGTAAAGGCCAGCGCATGACCAGCATCACCGGCATTCGAACCGAAGACTTGCGCTTTCCGACCTCGGACAGTCTGGACGGATCGGATGCGATGAACCCCGATCCCGACTATTCCGCCGCGTATGTGGTGCTGGAAACCGATGGTGCGCATGAGGGCCACGGCCTCACGTTCACCATTGGGCGCGGCAATGAGATCTGCGTGGCCGCGATCAAAGCGCTTGGCGCTTTGGTCAAGGGTTTGGAACTAGAATGGATCACCGAAGATATGGGCCGCTTCTGGCGTTATATCACCGGAGACAGCCAGTTGCGCTGGATCGGGCCGGACAAGGGTGCGATCCATCTGGCTACGGGCGCGGTGGTGAATGCGGCGTGGGATTTGTGGGCGAAAGAGGCGGGGAAACCCGTCTGGCAATTGGTGGGTGACATGTCCCCCGAAGATATCGTGCGCCTGATCGACTTTCGCTATCTGACCGATGCGATCACCCCGGACGAAGCGCTGGCCATGCTGCGCGCCGCCGCGCCGGGCAAAGACGACCGCATCACCAAGCTGAAAGCCGAAGGCTACCCGTGTTACACAACCTCGGCCGGGTGGCTGGGCTATCCCGACGACAAGCTGCGCCGCCTGTGTCAGGAGGCCAAGGACGCAGGCTTTACCCACACCAAATTCAAGGTGGGCCGCGACCTTGACGATGACATCCGTCGTCTGACCATCGCCCGCGAGGTTCTAGGCGAAGACATAAACATCATGATCGACGCCAATCAGGTATGGGAAGTGGATCAGGCCATCGACTGGGTCAAGGCCCTGTCCTTTGCAAGCCCGTACTTCATCGAAGAACCCACCAGCCCCGATGACGTGTTTGGCCACAAGGAAATCCGCGAAGGGGTTGCGCCGGTCAAAGTGGCGACGGGTGAGATGTGCCAGAACCGGATCATGTTCAAACAATTCATCAAAGAAGGCGCGATCGACATCGTTCAGATCGACAGCTGTCGGATGGGAGGATTGAACGAGGTTCTGGCCGTCATGCTGATGGCCGCGAAATACAACTTGCCCGTCTGGCCCCATGCCGGGGGCGTGGGTCTGTGCGAATATGTCCAACATATGTCGATGATCGATTACATCGCGATCTCGGGCGAGAAAGACAGCAAGCGGATCGAATATGTCGATCACCTGCACGAGCACTTCGTCGATCCCTGTGTGGTGAGAAACGGGGCCTATATGGCGCCGGAAAAGCCAGGGTTCTCGATCGAAATAAAACCCGAAACCATCGAAGATTTCCGTTTTTCAGCGGAACTGGCGGCGGGATAAATGCAAAGGTCTGAACAAGTTCGGTAGACCGGCGAAGGTCTTCAAGCAACCCGAAGGAATTGCTCCTAAGGATGAAATTTATAAAAAACCGCCTTTGGGATCGCCCGTGTTCTTGCACTCGGAGAAAAGGCTGGTCTGGTAAAGAAGACTCTGCGTTTTGGCCGTGTCCACGGGGCTTCAACACCATATCTTACAGCGGCTGTGCGTGTCGCCGAGCTTTTGTAAGAAAAGACCATCGACCGTTTCATGTTGAAGGTCTGCCCGCCCTCGCAATTGAGCGAAGAGGCTGCGCTGAATGAGGCGCTGTCGCTGGGTCAGGTTGACACGCCATTTGCCGGAGCTGCGTTCCTGGGTCAGTCTTTAGGCCCGGTTAGCATCTCGGGTTACCTGTCTACTCTGCGGCCTTATGGTCGCTGGAAAGCCCATGTGAACTTGGATCTGTTCAATAAGATGGCGGCTGAATACAAAAACATATCGGGCGATTCCGTATCAACGATCTCTGAGGACGCACCCTAAACACCCGCAACCACTGTGGCATAAACCGGGGCATTTCTCGGAAGGTTCAACCCCAAGAGCCGAGTGTCATTCCATGTTCCGATGAACTGGTTGGGGTGGTAGGATTCCTTGCCGACCAATGATTAGACTCAGCTTTTCAGCTAAGCCCGAGAAATTGGGGCGAATTCGGGGCTCTATAACCGCTAGAGAGGTGGTTAACGGGCGCGACCTAGACCGCTAGATCAACAGCCCACTGGTGCTGAAACGACCGCTGACGCGTCGTTCCAGAGGGCTGACGTGGGTCGCTGATGCTGGCGGGTTGGGGGCGCGTTTGGGCAAGTGTAGCGAAGGACTGGTTAGAGCCCGACGCGGTCAATCGAAAGAACGGTCCAGGACTATGGGGAGCTCAAGCGTAATGCTCGCTCCTCTTTCGACTAGGTTGATTTCGACCATTCCTCCGTGGCGCCGCGCCACTGCAGAGACGATTGACAACCCCAACCCGCTGCCCTCGGAGTACTCCAACTGAGAAAACCGATTGAATGCCGCTTCGCTTTGGTCTGGTGAAAGGCCAGCACCATCGTCGGTCACAGTTAGGTTGACGCATTTGCCGTCACACCGCAGCACAACTGAGATTTGGCTCAACTTTGGGCCACCATGTTTGACCGCGTTATCCAGGAGGTTCTTTAGAGCCTCAATCAGAAAGACACGGTCGCCGAACACCGTGACCGCCGTCTCAGGCATCGTGACATCAAACTCGATGCCCTTTGCAAGGATATTAACTCCCATCTCAGCGCAGGCTTCTTCCACGACCGAGCGAAAGTCAATTTCAACCATTTGATTTTCGTGCGTCGGCTGCCTGAGCCTTTCAAGCGATAACAGCTGTTCCGCCACCGTCGCTGAGTTTTTTGCAGCCGCAACAAGCTCGGAGATGCGTTTTTCTCGGTCGCCATCCGTTTTCGCGTCCTGCAGCGCTTCGGCCATCGACTGCACGGCGGCCGCTGGGTTCCGCAGCTGATGTGCAGCTTCGGAAATAAACACTTGATGGGCGTTGATACTGTTTTCCACCTGTCCAAAAAGCCGGTTCAAGGTTTTGACAACTCCTTGAACTTCGACTGGGACAGCGCGCTTGATCTCACTGAGGTCATCTGGTGAACGCAGGTCTATTGCGTCCTGCAAATCCAACAACGGCCTAAGGCCACGAGCGACGCCGAACCACACCACAATAGCGAGGGTGGCCAGCAGAACGCCCATCAGAATTCCTGCGCGGATAGACAATTCATTCGCAAACGCATTGCGATCCGCCATGCGTTGCCAAACTGTAACTGTCGCATCTCCGATTAGATTGTCTATGGTCACGCGTTCCGTCATCTTAAGAACGCGCACTGGTTCTTGGCGGTAGAGCGCTTCGAAAAACTGCGGTTTGTACACCTCTTGAGCAGATGGGTTTGTGGCGGCCGGAGGGTACGCATAGCCAGTCACATAGATGCCGCCGGGGCCTGTTACGTGGTAAAAGATCTCTCCGCCCGACGCGTCGCGGATCATGCTGCGCGTCGTTGGTGACAGCGCATCACCCCCCGAAATCGCAACATCTCGCGATATGGCTAGGCCAGCAGATAACAGGCTGTCGTCGAACAATTCCTGCGCCGTATTCTGTGCAATCATAAAGCGCCAAAGACCAAGCAAGGCTGCAATTAGTACCAAAGGGGTTAGGATAAGAATGAAAAGTCTTAACCTGAGCGAGCCGTGATTGATCACTTCTGCACCTCAAGCAGATATCCCAGACCTCGGGCTGTCTTTATTCTAATACCGAGATCCTGAAGACGTTTTCTCAGCCGAGATACATGAGGTTCAACGGCCGA
Organism: Ruegeria sp. F12; assembly: GCF_056533885.1. Lineage (NCBI taxonomy): Bacteria > Pseudomonadati > Pseudomonadota > Alphaproteobacteria > Rhodobacterales > Roseobacteraceae > Ruegeria > Ruegeria sp. F12. The sequence continues at coordinate 3,748 of NZ_JBQFOV010000005.1, forward strand.
GGCCTCGACATCGGCACCCACGCCATAGACATAATCTGTAAGTTGGCTTTTGGGCACAATTCTGCCCCTACGCTCTAACAGGCATTCAAGCACAGCTATTTCCCGCCGCGGGATATCCATAACATTGCCCTGCACACTTACCTGACGTGCAGCGCGGTCGAATTCCAGGCCGCCGATGCTCTCTTTTGCTCCGTAGTCGAGGTCTTTGCGTCGAGAAAGCGCCCGGATGCGTGCTTCCAACTCGTCCATTTCGAATGGCTTAACCAGATAATCATCTGCACCCATATCCAACCCGGAAACCCGGTCGCTTGTTTCGGCACGTGCCGTCAGCAAGATCACCGGTACGCTGTCACCACGATTACGAAGAGATTTCAGGATCTCTAGCCCTGACTGTCCGGGCAAATTGATATCCAGAACAACTAAGTCGGCGCCCTCTTGCGCAAGATACAAGTCAGCCTCGTCGCCATCCGAAAGCACTTCTGCCGCATGACCGCGGTCACGCAGACGATAGGCAATAGCGTTGGCGAGGGTCTCGTTGTCTTCGACGATGACGATCCGCATCAGGGCTCCTGCAAGTTTCGCGCAAGGTTGGCGCTCCATGATTGCCAGATGGGAGGGGGAATCAACCCCACAGTTCTATTTGCGATCACGGTGGCGCAGAGGGCGCTAGCGTGGTTGTCTGGTCAACAGGGAGGAACCAATGACCATTTCCAACTTCACTCGTCGCGCCGTCGTTGGGCTGATCGCCGCCACCGGTATCGCCGCACCTGCTGCTGCCGAGGTCGACTTCTCGGGTAAGACAGTTGAATGGGTCATCCCGTTCTCGGAAACGGGCGGGTCTGCCAAATGGGCCAACTTCTTTGCGCCGCTTCTGTCGGAAGCTCTACCGGGTCAACCGACAGTTGTCGTGAAATTCATGCCGGGCGCTGGTTCGACCAAAGGCGCAAACTGGTTTCAGGAGCAGAGCCATGACGACGGGACGCTGCTGTTTGGCACCTCTGGTTCAACTCAATTCCCATATCTGCTGAGCGATCCTCGCGTGCGCTACGAGTACAACGATTGGATCCCGGTTATGGCGTCAGGAACCGGTGGTGTTGCCTATCTGAACGCCGAAGACGGAGCAAAGTTTGATGGCTCTGCGAACGCGCTGAAAGACACAAACTTTATTTACGGTTCGCAGGGCGCGACACGCCTTGATCTTGTACCGCTGCTGGCGTGGCAAATGCTGGGCATGAATGTTGAGCCTGTTTTTGGCATCAAAGGCCGTGGCGATGGTCGCCTGATGTTCGAGCGAGGTGAAGCCAACATCGATTATCAGACCTCGTCCGGCTATCTGGGTGGATCGGCACCTCTGGTTGAATCCGGTCAGGCTGTGCCGATGATGACTTGGGGTGCTCTGGATGCGGACGGCAACATCGTGCGCGACCCGACCTTCCCGGACATCCCGACATTCAAAGAAGTATGCGAAGCGACCGATGGCTGTGAAACCAGCGGTGAGGCATGGGATGCGTGGAAAGCGTTCTTTGTGGCCGGTTTCCCGGTTCAGAAGCTGGCCTTCCTGCCGGGTGACACGCCTCAGGAAGTGGTCGACGCCTACACCGCAGCGTTCCAAGCTGTGACCGAGCGAGGCGACTTTGCCGACATCTCCTCGAAGCGCGTGGGCAAATATCCTGTGTTTGTTGGTGACGGCTCCAAGTCGGCGCTGCAAACTGCGACAAACGTCGAAGACAACGCCAAGGCCTATGTCCTGAACTGGCTCAAAGAAGCCTATGGTGTCGAGCTGAACTAAGCCCAAACACCACTGCGCGTGCCCCAATGTCGGGCGCGCGCTTTTCCAAACACAAGACAATTTATGAAAGGCGGCCGCTATGGAGGTTTTCGCCACCGCTCTTCCTGCGCTCAGTGATGCGTGGGGACTGATCCTGCAACCAATTGTTCTGGGGTACCTTGTTCTCGGTGTCGTTATGGGACTGGCAGTAGGTGTTTTCCCGGGGCTTGGCGGTATTGCTGGTCTGTCCCTATTGCTTCCTTTCATGTTCGGCATGGACCCTATTCTTGGGTTGGCGCTGATGATCGGGATGGTCGCCGTTGTTCCGACCTCTGACACCTTTGCCTCGGTTCTTATGGGCATCCCCGGCAGTTCCGCCTCACAGGCGACAGTGTTGGACGGTTTCCCGATGGCGAAAAAGGGCGAGGCCGCGCGGGCATTGTCAGCGGCCTTTGCGTCATCGCTGTTTGGCGGTTTGGTCGGCGCAACATTTCTGACCATGTTTATCCTGATCGCGCGGCCCATCGTTCTGGCATTCGGTCTGCCCGAGATGCTGATGATCACCATTCTTGGCTTGTCGATGGTCGCTATCCTCGCCGGGCGTGTTCCGCTGAAGGGTGTCGCCGCCGCAGGGTTGGGCCTGATGGTCGGTACGATTGGTGAGGCGGACGCAGGCGGTTCGCTGCGTATGGCGACGTATGACATTCCTTACCTGACCGATGGTCTGAAGTTGGTCATCGTTGGCTTGGGTATCTTTGCGGTGCCTGAAATCGTCTCGCTGCTACGACAAGACCGATCCATTGCCAAGGGCGCTTCGCTAGGGGCCGGTTGGCTGGATGGCGTCAAAGACTGGGCCGCGAACATTTGGCTGTCGGTCCGCTGTTCGATCATTGGCGTGGTCGTTGGTGTTATTCCCGGCCTCGGAGGCTCGGTTGTTGACTGGATCGCTTATGGCCATTCGGTTCAATCGACAAAAGACAAAAGCAACTTCGGAAAGGGCGAAGTGCGAGGCGTCATCGGGCCGGAAAGCTCGAACAACGCCAAGGAGGGCGGGGGGCTGGTTCCAACGCTGCTGTTTGGTATCCCTGGCTCGGGTTCAATGGCGATCTTTATCGGCGCTGTCGCACTGTTGGGATCTGGCGATATCGAGGTCGGGCCTAGCATGCTCAAGGATAATCTCGACATCACTTATTCGATTGTCTGGTTGCTGGCTCTTGCCAACGTGGTGGGCACCATCCTGTGTATCGCGGCTTCGGGCGGGATCGCCAAACTGACAACAATTCGCTTCACTTATCTTGCGCCGTTTCTGTTCATGCTGATCAGCTTCGCGGCATTCCAGTCCGGTCAGAATTTCGAAGACCTGCTGGCTCTGTTCGTCATCGGTCTGATCGGCATTTTCCTGCGCCGTTTCGACTGGTCGCGCCCGGCCTTTCTGATTGGGTTCGTGTTGTCCAACCCGGTTGAGAAGTTCACCAACCAGGCGTTCCAGATAGCCTCTTTCCGCTTCCGCAAAAGCTTTGGTGAGGGGATGGAGTATGTCTTCAGCCCGATCGTTATCGTACTGATCGTGGTCACCGTGGTTTCGGTTATTCTGGGCATTCGTCAAGCCAAGATGATCATGGCCGAAGGTGAGGTCAAATCCGGCAGCAAGCGCGCGCCGCTGATCTTCCTGCTGGTGATCATGGCTTACCTGATCGTGGCGTTGATCAATGCCAACATGATCCCTGACTACAACATGACCGACAAGATCATCCCGCTGGTGATCGGCAGCGTGTCGCTGTTTTGCTGCGTCATCCTGTTGATCCAAATGATGCGGCGTCCCGAGGGCGATGCGATCTTTGCTGACAAAGAACTCGCCGGTGAGGATGCGAGCGCGCCGCATGGACTTTGGTCGACCCTCGCATGGTTTGCAGGTCTGATCGCGGCCACATGGGTTGTAGGATTCATCCTCGCCCTGATCGGGTTTCTGATCGCATTCTTCCGCATTCGCGCCGGGTCCAGCTGGCAGATGACGCTGCTCCTGACGGCCTGCGGCATTGGTTTCATGTGCTTCATGGCCGGTGCTCTGAACCGCGATTTCCCGCCGGGTCTACTACAAGACATGGTGAACCTGCCATGGCCGCTCAAGTAGGCACTCCACGGCTGCCCGGCCTGCCAATTTGGCGGGCCAGGCGGGGCTGAAATCAGAAATTTTAACGGTTTGTAAAGGAGGGTTCGCAATGACCCAGACAGCAATCCCATATGTTTTCATGCGCGGTGGCACGTCCCGAGGGCCATATTTTCGGCGCTCTGATCTGCCCGAAAATTTGGACACTTTGGCCGATGTTCTTGTCGCTGCCCTCGGGGCTGGACAAGCACTCAATATCGATGGGATCGGTGGTGGAAACGCAGTGACGACCAAAGTGGCGATGTTATCCGTCAGCGAAGACGACTGGGCGGATATCGACTATTTCTTCGCGCAGGTTTCTGTTGATGAGAAGCTGGTTGATTTTAAACCTACTTGCGGAAACATCCTCTCAGGAGTCGGTCCAGCTGCGATCGAAATGGGTTTGTTTCAGCCCACCGGCGACGTGACCGAGATTCGCATTCGCGCAGTTAATACAGGCGCCCGTGTCGTTGCCAAAGTGCAAACCCCGGGCGGTGAGTTGGTCTACGAGGGCGATGCGGAAATCGCCGGAGTTCCCGGTCATTCTGCACCGGTACAACTGAGTTTCATGGGCGTTGTGGGTTCGGCAACAGGTGCATTTCTGCCCACTGGAAATTTGCGCGACACAGTGCAGGGGATCGAGCTGACGTGCATGGATGTCGCTATGCCGATGGTGATAGCCCGGGCGGCCGATTTCGGACTGACAGGATATGAAAGCGCCGAAGAGCTGGATGCCAACCGTGCTTTCTTTGATCGGATGGAGGCCGTGCGGATCGAAGCCGGGGAACGGATGGGTATGGGGGACGTATCGAAATCGGTTACTCCGAAATTCGGCCTGATGGCACCCGCCAGAGAAGGTGGAACCCTTGCGGTTCGGTATTTCATGCCATGGAAAACTCATCCGACAATGGCCGTTACGGGCGCGCAATGCGTGGCATCTTGCGCTTTGACGCCCGGAACCGTCGCCGACGGGTTGCTTGATCGCCCGGATTCAAGCCCGGCAGAAGTTGTGTTGGAGCATGCCTCAGGCAAGATCGACGTTCTGGTGGACTTCTCGAATGACGGGGAGTTCAACGTAATTTCTGCCGGTTTGGTGAGGACTGCGCGTAAATTGGCGGATGGGCATGTTTATGTTCCGGAATCCGCGTGGAACGGTAGTTGAAGTGGGAATCTCTAATTGGTATACAATAGTATACATAATGAGGATATCACGATGGACGACTATTCGGAATGCCTTGATATCGCGCGTCAGGAACTCAGGCTGGCGCAGTCGGCTTTGCGAAAGGATATCGCGGAATACCCAACGCCAATTGCCGGGTGTGATGAGCAATTCAACCATCTGCTGGATCAACGCGAACGCGTTCGCAATGCGCTTGAAGCACTCGACAAACTTAATTTTGTGCCGACGCCAAGAAAACTGAGCACCGAGTAGGCTATAGGAAGTCGATGAAAGTTCATATTCTGGATGATTGGTTTGACACACTGCAGGGCCTTCCTTGCTTCGGAAAACTGTCCGACCATAATGTGAAAGTCTGGAAAGATCATGTTGAAGATACCAGCGAGTTGGCCACACGCTTGCAGGAGGCTGAGGCGCTGGTTTTGTTTCGCGAGCGCACCAAGATAACCCGCGATCTGATTGAAAATCTTCCAAACCTGAAAGTGATCAGCCAGCGCAGCGTGTATCCGCACGTCGATGTGCAGGCATGCTCGGATCACGGAGTGCTGCTGTGTTCGAACATGCATGGCGGGACGCCCTCATATGCCGCAGCCGAACTGACATGGGCACTAATCATGGCCGGGATGCGCGACTTGCCTGCGCAGATGGCATCAGTCAAAGCGGGGCATTGGCAGGCCGGGGTTGGCAAGACCCTGAGAGGGCGGCAGTTGGGGCTGTATGGATATGGTCGTATCGCCCGCGCTGTTGCTGGCTATGCCGAGGCATTCGGGATGAATGTTGTCTGGTGGTCTTCGGATGAAGGCCGGGCACGCGCGCTGGCCGACGGCGTGCAGATTGCCACAAGCCGCGAAGCGTTCTTTGCCAACAGCGATGTTGTCTCAGTCCACGTCCGCCTGAAGCCCGACACGAACGGTATCATCACAGCATCAGATTTTTTGCAGATGCAACCGGGCGCGATGTTTGTGAACACCTCCCGGGCCGGGCTGATCGCTCCGGGTGCTTTGTTGGATGCGCTGAACGCCGGTCGCCCGGGGAAGGCCGCAATCGATGTCTTCGATACCGAGCCGCTCACCGACCCGAATGACCCTTTGCTATCGCACCCGAACCTGATTGCGACGCCGCATATAGGTTTTGTGACTGAGGACGAATTCGACCTGCAATTCGCAGATATTTTCGATCAGGTGAACGCCTATGCTGAAGGTGCCCCTATTCACATGATCAACCCCGAGGTTTGGACCAGCGCAGGATAAGATTGGCCGCTATGGGCGCGCCGATGATAACCAGCACGATCCTTGTCAGATGGTGGGTGATCACAAAGCCCAGATCCGCACCCGAAACGATGGCCAGCACTGTCATCTCGGCCTGTCCGCCGGGGGCAAAGGCCAAGAAGGCCTCGACCGGTTGACCGAAGCCCAGCGTGGTGACAACGCCAGTGAAAGCGGCTGCGAGGATCGCAAGGACGATGACATAGGCGACGCCCGCTGCAACCACCCGGCGGAGTTCGACCCAAGTGACGCCCACGAACTTCACGCCTATCCCACAGCCAATAAAGAATTGCGCTGCAAGGATGGCCTCGCGCGGTGGTCGGGTATGAATGAAATCCCCCAGTGATAGGGCTGCTGTCAGGATCATTGGGCCGAGAATAGATGCCCCGAACAGGCCGATCCGCTCACCGCCTTTCCAGCCTATAACTGCCGCCAGTACCATCAGTGCCAACTCATGCATCGGCAGGTCGCGCGCGGGCTCTCCGATTGGGTTGGTGAGCTGGGCATCGTAGAACACTGTCAGCAACAGGGGGGCCAGCGTTACAATGATCAGCACGCGCGTTCCGTGGATCAGGGAAAGTGTTCGCGGGTTGGCGCCTGCTTCGGCGCCAAAGATGATCATGTCCTGCAATCCGCCTGGCATGGCAGCGTAAAACGCGGTCGTGGAGTCAAACCCCCAGAACTTGCGAAAGAAAGGCACTCCGACCAACGCGATCAGCAGGATGAATAACGGGACCAGTGCGATAGACGCTACCATCTTTGGCAATTCAACAAACAGCGCAGGGGTTATCGAAGCCCCAACTGCAACGCCGAGTATGGTGCGCGCTGCAACCGAGACCTGACCAAAACCTTCCATTGGGGCATGCGCCAGGGCGGCTATGAGACACGCGCTCATTGGGCCGAACAGAAAGGGCAGCGGCAGATTCAACGCCCAAAATACTCCGGTGCCCAGTAGTGCAAGGGCCAGTGTCACGGCCCGCTTTGTCAGGAGAGAAGGTGTTTTGTTTTGGGTGGGCAAAGCGCGGTTTCCGACAATATTGACTCGGTGTGTATCCAAATGTATACAACTGGACGCAAGAAGACAAGTGAGCGTTCGATGACCATTCAAGACGACCCTTTACAGCCTGGTCCGCAAGGCAATTCAGCGTATCAACGCCTGCTGGATGAGATTCGCGAGGGCACACTGCTACCTGGCGAACGCTTGCGTGAGATTGAGCTGTCAGAACGATTAGGGGTCAGCCGCACACCGGTGCGGGAGGCTATCCGTCAGTTGGAGGCCGACGGGCTAGTCACTCATGTGCCCCGGCAGGGCGCAACCGTACGCAGCCTCGATTACGCCGAAGTAATGGAACTCTATGAGATGCGCGCGGTGCTCGAGGGAACTGCGGCCCGTTTAGCAGCGCGTGCTGCGTCGGATGTCGAATTGGACGAGTTGGGCGTTTTGAACGATCGCTTGGCCGAGGCAGGCACCGGCTCGGAGGCGGCTCGGATCAACCGGATTTTTCACGCCACACTTTTGGATGCGGCAAAGAATCGGTTTCTTGCCAAGTCTATGTTGTCTTTGCAAAAAGCGCTGTTGATCCTTGGGCCATCGCAATTGCTGGACGGTGATCGGGCCGAGACAGCAGTGGCAGAGCATAAGCGCGTCATGGCTGCCTTAAAGGCCCGCGATGGTGCAGCGGCTGAAACAGAAATGCGCGCGCATATTCAGGCCGCACAACGGATGCGTATTCGGGCGTTGCAAGAACGCGACCGGACAACCGACGAAAATCAATAGGTAGACAGGATATGGCCACCCAAAAGGAAGCTTATGATATCGCTGTGATCGGCGGTGGGAATGCTGCCCTTTGCGCGGCGATGACTGCTGCCGAGGCAGGCGCCCGTGTTCTGATCCTCGAAACGGCACCAAAACCCTATCGTGGGGGGAACTCACGCCATACGCGCAATTTTCGTTGTATGCATGGTGCTCCTCTGGGCCCTCTAATCGAAGAATATAGTGAAGATGAGTATCTTGAAGATCTGCTCAAGGTCACTGGCGGCAAAACCGACGAACATCTTGCTCGCCTCGCGATCCGAACCTCCGAGGAATGCCTGCCGTGGATGGAAGAACACGGCGTGCGGTTCCAACCCTCTCTGTCCGGGACATTGTCGCTGGCGCGGACCAACGCGTTTTTTATGGGGGGCGGGAAGTCTCTGGTGAACGCCTACTACCGCACAGCGGCAGCTTTGGGCGTGGATGTTCTTTACGAAGCTGCCGTGACGCATCTTGAGCTGAACGGCGACCAGATTGAATGGGTCGACTACACCTATGAAGGCCAATCTCATCGCATCACGCCCAAGGCAGTCATCGTTGCCTCGGGCGGGTTTCAGGGCGACACGGATTGGCTCACCCGTGCATGGGGCGAGCCAGCAAAGAACTTCCTGATCCGGGGGACGCCCTATAACCGGGGGGTTGTGCTGGCTGATCTGTTGGATCAAGGCGTCGAGAGCGTCGGCGATCCAACCCAATGCCACGCCGTCGCCATTGACGGGCGGGCGCCGAAGTTCGACGGCGGCATCGTCACCCGTTTAGACTGCGTGCCGTTTTCAATCGTCGTGAACAAGAATGCCGAGCGGTTCTATGACGAGGGCGAAGACGTCTGGCCCAAACGCTATGCGATTTGGGGGCGTCTGGTTGCCGCGCAACCGGATCAGGTAGGCTATGTGATCATCGATGCGAAGTCGCTGAACCTGTTCATGCCCTCGGTGTTCCCTCCGCTAAAGGCGGACACCTTGGAAGAGCTGGCTGGAATGATGGATCTGCCCGCCGACAAGCTGAAGGCGACCGTTGCTGAATTCAACGATGCATGCCGCGACACCAGTGGATTTCACCCAACTGAGTTGGACGGGGTCACAACCTCGGGTCTGACGCCACCCAAGACCAACTGGGCTCGTCCGATCATCGAGCCTCCATTTTATGGCTACTCGCTGCGCACCGGTGTGACCTTCACCTATCTGGGCCTGAAGGTCGACGATACGGCTCAGTGTTCGACTCCCAGCGGCAAGATCAAAAACCTATGGGCCGCGGGCGAGACGATGGCGGGTTCGATCCTGGGGCAGGGGTATCTGGCCGGCTTCGGCATGACCATCGGAACCGTTTTTGGACGTATCGCAGGACGTGAGGCTGCAGCCTATGCAAACTGATCTTATTCAAGAAGCCCGCCGTCAGGCAGAGATCTGCAACGCCTGTCGCTACTGCGAGGGTTATTGTTCGGTCTTCCCGTCGCTGCACGCGGAACGCGCGTTCTCGGATGGGGACATCACGCAACTGGCCAACCTGTGCCACAACTGCAGGGGGTGCTACTACGCCTGTCAGTACACAGCTCCGCACGAGTTTGACCTGAACCTGCCGAAAGCTCTGGCCGAAGTGCGGCGGGACAGCTGGGAAAGCTTCGCTTGGCCGCAGCCTCTGGCGCGCCGGTTTCACACACACGGCGGGGCCATAGCCTTGGCGCTTGTGATCGGATTTGCCCTGTTGTTCTGGGCAATTCGTGCCATCGGATCAAGCGGAGGAGAGGGGTTCTATACCGTCCTGTCCCACAATGCGATGGTCGCAATCTTTGCGCCCGCATTCCTTTTGCCACTCTTTAGCTTGGCTATCAGCCTGAGGCGCTATTGGACGGAGGTTGGTGGCAAACCTATCCAAATGTCTGATCTGATAGCTGCGTTCAAACGCGCCGGCAAGATGCAGGACTTGACCGCAGGCCACGGCGAGGGTTGCAATTTCGAGGACGAAGACCGGTTCAGTCAGGCCCGACGCCACATTCACCAAGCCATCATGTACGGCTTCCTGCTGTGCTTTGCGTCGACCTCGGTGGCAACGATTATGCACTACGGGTTAGGGTTGCACGCGCCCTACGGGTTTTGGTCGTTGCCAAAACTGTTCGGGATTTCGGGCGGTGTGTTGCTGACAGTGGGTTGTGGAGCGATGGCTCTGCTTAAGCAAAAGTCGGATCGCGAGCTTGGCGACCCGTCTGCATGGGGTGGGGACGTCGGTTTTATCCTGTTACTCGGTTTTGTCAGCCTCAGCGGGCTGGTCCTCTACGCCCTTGGTTCGACTACTCTGATGCCCGCGCTGCTTGCCATCCACCTTGGATCGGTTCTGACATTCTTCCTGCTGACGCCCTACACTAAGATGGCTCATGGCTTCTATCGGCTCGCGGCTTTGGTCAGAGACGCGCAGCGGAAGAGAGAGTTGTCAGGTGTTTGCTAGTAAATTTCTAGCGCTAAAGGAGAAAAAGAAGTCGCAATTGAAGCGCATTTCGATGCGATCGCAGGTTGGCTCAACCCGTTTGGGCGATCAATTCTCTGATGGTGCTCATGACGTCGGCAACGTGATCTATGTCCAGTGCTGCGGCATGCGGGTTTACGAAAGCGCCACTGTCATTGTCGAAATAGGCCCCTGATGGGTCAGCAAACCGCGCGCCCAGGGCGGCCTCGATCAGGATATCCGCACCGATGTTCATGTCATTCCCGGCAACGCCAAAGCCTTCTTGCACCATTTTCGAGGCCAAAAGTGATCCGGGATTTACCGCGACCATCACAGGCGCATCAGCTTGGGATTTGGCTCATTCCCGGGTCCAGATGGTGATCGCCAGCTTGCTCTGAGAATAGACTTCCATGTCCGCCAGCGGCACATTGCCCTGCATGACCCTGATGTTCACCGGGGCTTGTGCGGCAGATGAGAGGTTCACGACACGCCTGTTTGCCGGAATAATCGGCTGCAGCAAATCGGTCAGCAGGTACGGTGCAAGAGTGTTTACGACAAAGCGGATGTGCAGTTCGACTTGATCGAGGGAAGCTATGATCTGGCACTCAGGAAGCCTCCATGGGAAGCATAAGCTAAATTAGGGCTGGGGGAATTTAGATATCCTAACGCCAAGGTCGAAGACAGGCGCTAAGCAGTCACGCCTTGTGCAGTCGCGAAAGTCTAATGTGTCCCGCAACTTGATCTTTGGCCTCCAAATTTCTCAGCACCGCCCACGAACGGCGGATATCTTCGTCGCGTTGCAGTACCGAAGACAGCGCACTTGCAGCGATTTTCGTGCTGCGAACGCGCTCAGCGAGAAATTGGCAAGTCGGCTGGGGGCTCAGGGCGATCGTTCGTCGAAACTTCGTGAGCGGCCACTTTGCGAACGAAGTTGACGTTCAACAAATCTAAGTGAAGGTCCGCATACTGTTCAAAGCCGCACAACATACTCATACTAGTGGTCAGAGAAAAAACTCTGCCCGTTGCACTACCCAAACCATTGCGACCAGACTTGCGCACGCAGCAACAACAGTGCGAGAACCAACCCAGATACGCCCTGGTTGTTTGCGCAGCAACAAAACCAACGGCCAGACCAATAAAACGATTATGATTTGTCCAACCTCTACTCCAACGTTGAAAGCTAGCAAGCTGTGCCAAACGTTTGGTGCATCGACACGTAGAATTTGGTGCAACATGAAGGAGAAGCCGAACCCGTGCAGCAAACCAATCCCGGACGTGATGGCAAAGGCCTTCAGGTCGCCATGTCCTTTCTCAGGTGGCCAAACCGCCATTGCAGCTGCGTAGATTATCGAAAGCGCTATTGCCAATTCGACGGTTGGGATGAACCATGCTCCGCTCGGCGCGAAACCAAAAAAACCCAAAATCAGTGTCACCGTGTGGCCCAAGGTAAAGCCTGTGACGCGGGCAAGAAGGCTGTGCAAGTTTAGCGCACCGATGATCATGCAAAGCACAAACAGAACATGATCGGGACCTTCCAAAATGTGCCGAATTCCCTCAGCAAAAAAGGTCGAAACGGCTGCGGTCGCCGATCCGGAAATTTCGACCGGGGTATGCATCAAACCCCGCGCACGATATGTTCGAACATCCTGCCCGTTATAGTCGAGGATCAGGTTCGCCGTGTCATCTTGTCCAGGAAGCCCCGGATATGACGTATAGGACAAACTGTATGCTCCTACCTCTCCCGTAACAAAGCGCAGGTGCACGTCAACCATCACCTCGCCAACATAAATCTCCTCATTGATTGGAAAAACGTCCCTAGGCGCAAGTGCCGAGCGTGCCTCATTGAGCGTAGCAAATCCAGGTTCCTGCCCCAAAGGATGGAGTCTTATCGAGACGATTTCGGGGGTTTGTCGATGACCGTCGATAGACAGCACAAGGCCGTTTTCAGCAATACGAGCCAAGCCGGTTGGATCTTTGTGCAACGCGGCCTGATCCAAGTAGTGCATGAGCACGCCATCTTCGATCTGATTGTATGTGTATGGAGCTGGTTTGGGCAAACCGTCCGGGCCCTCGGTACCGACGAGTTCCGCAACCAAATAAGGCATCGGAAGGCGTAAATAGACATCAAGGCCATCTTCCGAGTGGGACACATGGTGAATGCGAACATTCTGGTTTAGATTGAAATGCGCTTCTGCTCTGCCCGCGCACAAAAGGATCGTTGCAGACAAGAACGTGGCAAAAAACAACCTTACCACAACCACAGTATTACCCTCCTGTCTTGGCGTTGATAATCGTCAGGTCATCAAGCATCCAATGGTCGCCATGCCGCGAAACGTCGAGCAAGCCACGATAAGAAACCGCTTGCCTATGCAGGTGCCCCCAATGACCTCCGCTTACGCGAGCTGTCCAACTGGCCAGGGCCTGATGCCGATTTCTTTCTTCGCCGGGCGTGAAACTCTCGACATTCAGGTCTGAAATCGCTTCGACGCGAGCCATGGCGCCAGAGGGTAACGTAACTGACAAACCACGACGCATTTCTGCTTGAACCTTGACGCGATTAGTTGCTTCGACATATGGCTCCATCGCCGCTAAGGCACTATCATCCCGCGTCTCAAGCATCGTGGTTCCGATATTGGCCACCAGCCCTTCCACGATTTGACGCGATGCGATTTCATCCGACTCAGGCGCTGACGACGGGTTGTTCAGCGAGTATGTGACAATCGCGGCGGCACCGAATGCCCCGGTTAGGCCAAGCAAGATCAGACGCTGGACGTTTGTGCGCTGCAACGAGAAATAGGCGCATATCAAACACAGAAAACCTAAGCCGAACGCAAGCGAGGGCACCTGTGTTGCAGCCGCGACTTTGACGACGACTGGGCTTGTCTTTGGGTTGGTCCAAGTTGTCAGGTAATTGTTCCAACTTACAACGGGATCGGATGCATAAATCTGCGAGGGGACCGCCCCTGCCGGATCTGAAAGGGTGATCGGAATAACATCCAAACCAACTGGGAAAAGCTCCCATGCCAGATCAACTCGGTTCGGCAAAGTCGAAACCGGATAGGAAAGGACGACGCCCAGTAACATCGTCTTTCGGTTTGCCTCGGCTTGATCCGGAAGAACACGCAAACCTTCGGCACCAACTTTGATACGCGAGACCTGCACCGTTTCCGGTTTCATCGGCTTGCCATCGACGGCGAGAGGGTTTCTCGTCTCAAAAAAGTCCGAGACGTCAGACTTGATCTTGATGACATCATCTCTGGTCAGTCGGTCAGCATCTCCAAAGCCCAAGTCCACCCAAGTCTCAAGGTCTTTCAAACGCAATATGACCTCGTGCTGGACGACACGCGGTTCCATGGCAAGAAAAGACATCATCGGGGATTTGTGGTGGCGAGTGAGGTTTGGATTCTCAAACTTGCTGAACCAAGGGTCTTCCCAATCTGGCAGCATCGTCTCAGCCTGAGAAAGGTAACGATAGTCTGTCACTGGAACGCCCATATGCTCGGCCACGACGCCAAGTGAAGCCAAGGGAATCCCGTCTGGACTTAGGGGGGGAATGAACGTGATCTGTTCCGGCTTGCCATTGAACGGAAACTCCATGTCCACGTAGACGACATTTTCGCTACGCGGTCGCGGTCGATACAGAGCGCTCGCTGCCGTTTGCCGAGAAATTCTGGGGCGCACATCAATCGTATTCGTTGTGTTGGACAGTTCCACATCGTCTGCCCAAACCTGAATGTTCTGACCTGTACGCTCAGCCAGCGACGTACCCGAACCATCATCTGGAATGACGAATATGGGATAGTCGTTCAAATCGACCTCAAGGAGAACCCGCACATGATCAGGCTGCACCGAAAGCTCAACAAAGTTCGGCGCGGTTTCTCCGCCGTAGGGAGACACGAGATCCGCAATCGATTGGCTTGCGCCAAACGCGATACTCGCAAGCGACGAGCCCACCCAAACCCATGTTTTGCTGCGTTCGCCAATCTTAGAAATGAAACGCGACGGCAGCATAGATACCATTCTGGTCCACATCATAGGCAAACTCCCCATCCGAACGGTCGGTGGAAAAGTCGATTCCATAGAACTGATAGCCAAACCGCAGAGACGTGTTTTCCCAGCCTTTCCAGTCAAACCCAGCCACAACCAGGTATTGCAGGTCATCGCCATTCACACCGAAACCACTCAGTTCAGCCCGGCTGGCGAAATTCCATTTGTCGTTGATTTCCGAGATATATCGAAGTGCGATCATTGGTTCGAGCCATTCTTCTGTCCCACCCAACGTCATACCTGGGCCGGGGCCTGCAAAGTCGATTTCCTGTTTGATCCGGTTCCACTGAACACCAATTGCGGCATCCGCTGCATAGCGTTGGCCCGAGGCATTTACTCCGTTCGCAAACCGGTAAGCGCCCTGCACGTTGGCAAAGGTCTGCCGGACATCAACATCAACGTCCACCCTGCCACCGGGTAGAGTTCCATCTCCGCCAAGCTTTACGTAGTAAACTTCTGAAATGATCCCGAAGTCGCCGTTCCAGCCCTCGTAACGTACTGAAGCTGCGCCTTGCAACACATCCAGCACCTCGCTCAGGTTCAAGTCGAAATCGACGCTGGTTCCATCTATAGTTGATGTGCCCGTCGTGCTGAGCGGAAGAAACAAATAGGGCGTGATTGAGTGTCGCCAACCGCCGTCATCATCTTCAGAACGTGCAAGTGACTGGGCGTTTGCTGCGTTGGATATAGCGACAAGCGACCATCCAACGCAGACCAAATAGCGAGTAATCAATGAGGTATGTTGCATAGAGATTTCCGATCAGAATTAAAAGAACCGGCGCGTTATTAAGACGCGCCGGTCAAATTTGACTTTATTCATCGCCCGGATACAAGAACTCTTGGCCTAACGCTTCCGAAGCTTCTTCGTAGATGGGTCGCAAAACGTCGTCTACGTCGTCAAAACCACCCTTTGTGAACTCTGAGAACTCCATTACTTCTGGAGAAAGTCCAACCTTTTCCGCATAAGCGGTCTTGTCAGCAGGGTTTGGCGGCTCAGCTGGTGCAGCGAGAGGCGGTGCCCAAGTGTGCTCTTCCGTTGCTGCCATCCGAACCGTAATCGCGTCTTTCGTGACATTCCAAACCATGAAGTCATCTGCCAGACTTAGCGGACCATCATAAGTGCTGCGTATGCGCTCGAATACATTGTTAGAAGTGTCGAAGTCATTGAAGAAATGATAGGCGACCGCCATTCGTGGTTCGATATCGCTCATGACTTTTCCGAAGGCTTCGGGCGCCGTATGTACTTGAGTTCCAACCAATAAAGCGGACTCGGGTGTGAAACCCATCTTTGCTACAAGGTCGGGAACCGCTACGAAGCATTCATGGATGGCGAGGTCTGCGTTCTTAGCGTACTCCTTGAACCACTTGTTCGGATAAGTGTCTGAGCTAAAAACAAATTTTAAACCATTCCATTCCAGTGCGTAGCTGATTGCACCATCAATTGAATGGATGGCTGGAAAAGTACGAATTTGGACGCCATTTTCTTCGTAAATTACCTCGTTCTCTAACCTGTAATCGAACTCATTAACCTCCATTGAATAACCGCGGAAATCAGTGACTCCTGCACGGCCTGCTAGGTCCCATGTGAGCATCTTTTGCATATGATCTAGTGCATAAGCAGTGCCAAGTTCTTCTGATGGTCCACTTGGGCCCCAAACCCGTAGCGGAATATTCCGCCCCATCAATGCGCCACCGATGAACAGGTCATGCAACGCGCCGAAATGGTCGGTATGAAGATGGCCGATGAAGACCTTGTCCAAATAATTATACGGGATTTGCAGGGAAGAAATTCGCTCGGCCGATCCCGAGCCAATATCGAACAAGAACTTGTCTCCGTTGCCCAATTCCACAAGGAAACACGCAGCAGCCTGAGCAGCCCGCGTAGTAGGCATTCCGGTTCCACACGCGATGACCCGCATCTCGTCTTCAGCGAGATCTTCGGTATTGGGGTAGTACACATCGCGAGGGCGATCACGCACCATCGTAGGAGAAACTTCTTCTGTTTCCTGCGCGTATACAGCCGAAGGCGCAATTAACTCCATGACTGCTTCAGTGACAGCTTGTGGAGAAACAGCCCAAGCGCCAATTATCGCTCCACATACGAAGTGCTTGCCGAGACTTCTGTAGTTCATACGTTTGGCCATGTGTCATCCTCCAGTCGCTTAGTAGATTGGCAAGCTGGGAATGCGGAGTTTCGCGCTCCGGCTCGCTGTTTTGGTTAAAAGTTTAGGGTTTAGGGGACTTTCACGTAAGTGACTCACGGTGAATAACGGGGTGACTCACATGCCAATAAATGCAAAAATACGAATGTGGTACGGCAATCTGACAACATCTCGGACGGCGAGAAGCGCGCTGCCCTCGGCAGGTTGATTGCTGACGCTCATCTGGATGGATCCGATAGGCTTCAGGCGTTCCTGACGTACATCGTCGAAGAAGATCTCGCTGGTCGGGGAGATCAAATTCGCAGCAAGACTATCGCCCAAGATGTTTATGACCGCGATACCTCAGAGGGG
This sequence comes from Ruegeria sp. F12, assembly GCF_056533885.1. Classification (NCBI taxonomy): domain Bacteria; kingdom Pseudomonadati; phylum Pseudomonadota; class Alphaproteobacteria; order Rhodobacterales; family Roseobacteraceae; genus Ruegeria; species Ruegeria sp. F12. Next base: position 20,913 of record NZ_JBQFOV010000005.1, read on the forward strand.
ACCGACCCGGAAAATATCGTTCGCGTCGATGCACGTCGACTTCGTCAGTTCTTGGAACTGCATTACGAGGGTATCGGTAGGGATGATCCGGTAAGACTGTGTGTAGACAGCGGCGGATATAGGCCGCGGTTCGAAACTGTCTCAGAAACCAGTTCAGTATCAATCTCAACAAAAACCAAACGCATTGGACTACCCTTAGGGGCGTTCGCCATAGGGGCCGTCGTTGGCGCGTTGGTCGCAGTTGGTCTTGCCCAAGATGGACAGGAAACTGCTTTTGCTGAAGTGAGTGGTTCATCAGAAACTGACACGGACGCATACTTGCAGCGCGCGGCAATTTACGAGAAATCCCTAGCCGCGTTACAAGCATTCAATTTGGCGCAACAAGCGCGGACAATGATATTTCCGATCTTCGACCGACAGCGGCAGCTACTTGTTCTGTCTGTGTTTGAGGGCGTGATCGAGATCGACCCAGAATATTTCGCTGGATATGCCGGTGCAGCGCAGGCACTCGCGTCACTTGCGGTGATAACTCCGCCATCCGATGCCAAGACCGAATACGCTGAAGCCGCTATGAAGCTGGCGAACCAGGCGGTAAGCCTTGCCCCAGATCAAGCCTGGAGCCAGTCTGCTAAAAGCTGGGCTAGTTTTGCCAATCGCGATTATGAGGCTGCGCTGCAACTCAGTAGACGCGCATCAAAACTTGATCCGAATGATGGAGCAGTCCTCGACTTTCTTGGCGCGGTGGCCATGTTTTCAGGCGAATTCGAAGAAGCTATTGAAACAGCAGACAGGCTATCTCTGCTGGATTCCAGCAACCAAAGATTTGCAAATCGAAACATTTCCGGCGCGACGTATTTTCATCTGGGTGAATATCAAACAACCGTAGAGCGCTTTGAAGAGGCAAAGCAACTTGGCGATCCACTCAGCGCTCCTTCACTAGCTTATGTAACGGCAGCGTTGTCAGCTTTGGGGCAAGACTATGCGGCTAAAGCCAAACTGGCTGAACTTGAGCGCGCATGGCCGGAAGCGCCGATAGATGCGATGCTCAAAAGTATCCACAAAGATGTCGAGAACGCAGAGGCCGTGCTACGCGAGTTACGAAAACAAGGCTGGGTTAGCCCAATGCGATAGAATCGCGCACAACAGCGGGGCGGAATACGAAGGTCGAAACATTCTCCGCTGGCGCAGGTCCTCCGGTCAAAATTTCAAAAACCAGCGCGAAGTTGAGATCGATAGTGGGAAGCAAGGTAAGCGACGTCTTCTCAGATTGCGTAAAATTTGCTTTCTTGCGCAATGCCGTCGCCAGTGCGGACTGCAGAAACCGGTATCTTTGGGCTCTCAACAGCCATTCGCTGCACTAGGAATGAAAGATCGCTCCGCCTTAGCCTTTAAACAGCACCCCCGCCAGTACCAGCGACCACCCGTCAGAGCCCGGAACGACTAGTCGGTGACCGAGCCAGAGCCTGTGAACGGGTCTCTAGTGGTCTCGAAAGGTGTCCTACAACCCCAGCCAGTTCAATCATACATGGAACGGCGGCATGCCACAGGGGCTCAACTCTCCGAGAAATGCCCGTTTATGCCTCGGCTGTTCTGGCACCCTCTGACCTCTCGTCTTTCATGAATTTTTTAGCAGGGGTCCTATGGGGGCGGGGAATAGGTATATGTAGTGAACAGAAACCAGAGAATAGAGAAGCCCGAGTATCCTCGTTTCTGATCCACAATATATAGAGGGAGGAGGAGGTTGTAGGGGAGATTGAGGACCCATAGCACTCGCAGCCAACCGGCGTTCACTGCTGGTTAAATCACGTGGCGGTGAATTCATGATTGGGTCTTCAATTGATCAAGGCCTGAAGTCATTCACCGTTCAGCCACGAGACCGTCGACAATCAAAAGTTTGCGACAGAATCGAAGCTGAATTCCGAAGCGAAAAAGCTGGTCAATGATGACGGCGGTGCGCTTGTCCCGATGATTGCCAACCACATCATGAGTGTCAGCAACACTCTGACGCAGGGCAGTATCGCCGCAAATAGGGAAATGGATGTTGCCAAAGCGCACGAGCGTTGTTGGTTTGCCCAATAGCGTATTTCCCGTCCGACGGTCTGACACCGGTAGATTTCTTGGCCTGCAGCGATGATTCTTGTCGCTTGCAGGCCTTTTTGTCGCGAACGCGCTTGTCTCTTGTCGAAAGCTGGGCAAGCTCGAAAAATGAACCGGAATCGTACTACAAAACGTCTGGACCGCCGTGCCACCGGCTGTAACCTTGTTCCGCAACGGATGTGATCACCCGAAAGGGCGCTCTATCTGCACGAACTCAGGCGAATTTGGAATACCACGTGACCGCTCAACGCTTGCGCTTAGCCATTGATACTGGTGGCACATTTACGGATACGGTGCTTGTATCCGGCGACGAGACCATTGTTGCCTCGACCAAGACTTTGACCACCCACCAAAACCCCGCAGATGGGGCGATGGAAGGCGCGCAGCGCGTCATTACCCAGTCCGGGCGCGCGTTGAGCGATGTGACAGGCTTCATCCACGGCACAACGCTGGCAACCAATGCGTTGATTGAACGACGCGGCGCGGTTGTGGCGACAGTGACGACTGAAGGCTTCCGGGACATCCTGGAGATCGCGTACGAGCGGCGCTATTCGCAGTATGACATCAACTTGGAAAAGCCCGATTTGCTAGTACCACGTGAACGGGCGCTGACCGTTCGGGAACGTATGGCGGCAGACGGCAGCGTCCTGATCCCTCTCGAAGACGACGCGATTGATGCGCTGATGGCTGATCTATACGTCAGCGGTGCCGAGGCGGTCGCGATCTGCCTGATGCATGCCTATGCCAATCCCGAGCACGAGCGCCGTCTGCGTGACATTCTGGCCGAAAGACGCCCGGACCTGACGGTCTCAATCTCGTCCGAAGTAAGTCCCGAGGCGCGCGAGTTCGACCGACTCTGCACCACTGTTGCCAATGCCTATATTCAGCCGCTGATGGAAAGCTATATTAACCGGTTCGTCACCCGGTTCGAAGCCGAGGGCGTGACATGCCCGATCCTGATGATGACCGCCGGAGGGGGCATGTGCACCGAGCGGACCGCCACCCGATTCCCGATCCGGCTGGTGGAAAGCGGCCCTGCAGGGGGTGCTATCCTTGCCGCGCGCATCGCGGCGCGGGCCGGGATTGGCGATGTGCTGTCCTTTGACATGGGCGGCACGACCGCCAAGCTGTGCCTGATCGACAATGCCCGGCCCCAGACCTCGCGCCAGTTCGAGATTGCGCGGGCGGAACGTTTCATCAAGGGATCAGGCATGCCGGTGCGCGTCCCGGTGGTCGAGTTGATCGAGATCGGCGCGGGCGGCGGATCCATCGCCGGTGTCGACCGTCTGGGCCGTCTGACTGTCGGTCCGAAATCCGCCGGATCGGAACCCGGCCCGGTCGCCTTTGGCCGGGGCGGCACTGAGCCGACCGTGACTGACAGCGACATTGCGTTAGGCTATATCGCGCCAGATACATTCGCCGAAGGGCAAATCCAGCTTGATCCGGATGCCTCCAAGGCTGCCCTGACCCGAGTGATCGGTGAAAGATTGGAGTTGGATGCCGTAGGCTCGGCAGATGGGGTCAGTCGCATCGTAGACGAAAGCATGGCTAGCGCCGGGCGCATGCATGCGGTGGAATCGGGCAAGGATCTGGGCCCGCGTACTATGATCGCATTCGGTGGCAACGGTCCGCTGCATGCCAGTCGCGTTGCACGCTCTGCCGGTGTGTCGCGCATCGTGATCCCGCCTAACCCGGGCGTTGGGTCCGCAGTTGGTTTCCTGTTCGCACCTGTGTCGTTTGAGATCGTCCGCTCACGCTACTCCCTGCTCAACAGCATGGATATAGATGGCGTGAACGACCTTTTCGAAACAATGATTGCCGAGGCAAAGGAGGTCGTGGCCCAGGGTGCCAGCGGTACGGCGACCGAAACCCGGCGGACCGCCTTCATGCGCTATAGTGGTCAGGGGCACGAGATAGAAATCACGCTCCCAGACCGTGCATTGGGGGCGGATGACATCATCCGCCTAACCGCCGCGTTCGAGGATGAATATCGCAAACAATTCTCGCGCCCTGTGCCGGGAATGGCGATCGAGATTCTCAACTGGGCCGTTCGGGTCGCAACCCCAAACAGCGATGTGCCTCCGATGCCGGAAACACCTGATCGCCGTGCCTTTAACGTGGCCGAATGGCGACTCATTACCTGCGATGTTGACGGTGTTTTGAAAGACGCAGCCTTTGTTGCGCGCGCGGATCTGAAACCTGGTGATTTCGTTCCCGGCCCCGCACTGATCTATGAACCGCAAACCACCACGCTGGTCTCGGCTGATTTCTCGGCGCATGTAGACGCAATTGGGAATCTTGTCCTGATCCATGACCAGACAGGAGGCGCTTTATGACTGCCGATCTTTCTCCGGCCCACCTGCAAGTGATGTGGAACCGACTGCTGGCGGTGGTCGAAGAACAGGGGCAGACCCTGATCCGAGCGGCGTTTTCGCCAATCGTACGCGAGTGCGGCGACATTTCTGCCGGGATTTTCGACGAGCAGGGCCGGATGCTGGCGCAGGCCGTCACCGGCACACCGGGACATATCAACACCATGGCTGCGGCGGTTATGCATCTGCGCGAGCATTTCCCAGAGCAGACCATGAGACCCGGCGACATATACATGACCAATGATCCCTGGCTTGCCTCGGGGCATCTGAACGACTTTCTGCTGATGATGCCGGCGTTCAAGAACGGCAAGGTCGTGGGCTATACCTCGTGCACCTCGCATCTGGTCGATCTGGGTGGTCTTGGAATGGGGCCCGAAGGGTCGGATATCTATGACGAGGGGCTTCTGATCCCCCCTTGCAAACTGGTCGAAGAAGGCACCCCAAACGCCCTGCTGCTAAATATCATTCGCGCCAACAGCCGCGAGCCGATTGCAAACGAAGGCGACATCTATGCGCTGATCGCTTGTTGCGAGACCGGCGTGACCCGGCTGGTCGAGATGATGGACGAGTTTGGCATCGACGATCTGGACCGCTTGGGCAGCTATATCATCGACACGTCGCGCCATGGCACGCTTGAGGCAATCGCCGAGGTGCCGGAAGGCGTCTATAAGAACGTCCTGAAGATGGACGGCTACGAAAATGAGCTGGTGATGCAAGCGACTCTCACCGTCAGCAAGTCGGGCATGCATGTGGATTTCACCGGCACTTCGGGCTGTTCGCGCAAAGGTATAAACGTGCCGCTCAACTATGCCACCGCCTATACCGTATTCGCGCTGCGCTGCATCGTTGGGCCGGATATCCCCAACAATGCCGGGTCGCTGGAACCGTTTACCGTGGACGGCCCAAAGGGTTGCATTCTAAACGCCCAACGTCCGGTTCCAGTGGCGATGCGGCACACGCTGGGTCAGGTCACCCCCGATCTTGTGCTGGGTTGTCTGCATCAGGCCTTGCCCGACGCGGTCCCGGCTGAGGGTGCAAGCTGCATGTTTGACCTGCCCATGCGTCACGCTCCCGAAGTTGCCCGCGACGGTGGCCGCGAGTTTGCGATTGAGCCGGTTCATAATGGCGGCACCGGCGCGCGGCCTCATGCGGATGGGCTGTCAGCCACCGCCTACCCCTCGGGGGTGTTTGGCAGTCAAGTCGAGATTACCGAGAGTGTAGCACCGGTGACCATCTGGCGACGTGAACTGCGCCCCGATTCTGGCGGCGCGGGCAAGTATCGCGGCGGCCTCGGGCAGCGGATCGAGATGACCTCGTCCAATGACGCGCCGTTCATCGTATTCCTATCGGTTGAACGGCTGAAGTTTCCCGCCCTTGGCCGCATGGGCGGGCAGCCCGGCGCGCCAGGACGCATCCGTTTCCGCGACGGCGACAACGACCTCCCGGGCAAGGGAGAGCTACGCGTCGAAGGCGGCGATTACCTGATCTTCGACACCCCCGGCGGTGGCGGGTTCGGCGCCCCTGCTGACCGTGACCCCGACGCGCTGGCGCTGGACCTCAAACGCGGTCTGGTCACCGCTGAGGGTGCCAAAGCCTATGGAGGTGACGCATGATCCGCCCGGTTCCCCATGTGGATGCGATGGCGGCCTATGCGCTGGCTGATCTGGGTGGCGCGGGCGTCATCTCACTGGCCCAGAACGAAAGCGCCTTTGCCGCAAGCCCTAACGCAATCGCAGCTGGGCAAGCGGCAATGACCGATCTGCCGCTATATCCCGACCCGGAATGGCCCGATCTGCGTGCTGCAATTGCAGATGTGCACGGGCTGGACCCGGCACGGATACTGTGCGGCGCAGGCTCGATGGAGTTAATCGGTTGCCTGATCCGGGCCTATGCAGGCCTCGGTGACCAGGTACTGGGCACAGATTTCGGATACGCGTTTGTGTCCACGGCAGCGGCGCAGGTGCAGGCTGATTACGTCAAGGCCCGCGAGCTCGACTTGACCGTCTCCGTCGACGGCATCCTGGCCACGGTGATGCCCGAGACCCGGATCGTCTTTATTTGCAACCCCGGCAACCCGACCGGCACTTTGATCCCCAATTCCGAGGTTCTGCGACTGCGGGACAGATTGCCTAAAGATATTCTGCTGGTCGTGGATCAGGCCTATGCCGAGTTTTCCGATGATGCCCATGACCCCACCGAAATATTCGCCCTGACAAACCGGGGCGATACCGTGGTCATGCGTACATTCTCCAAGGCCTACGGAATGGCAGGCGCGCGTGTTGGATGGGGCTACTTCCCAACCGAAGTCTCGGGTGTGATGCGCAAGCTTCTGAATCCCAACAACATCTCGATTGCCTCACAGACCGCCGCCGCCGCCGCCATGCGGGATCAGGCGCATATGCAAAATGTGGTCAAACGGACCGCCGAAATCCGCGACAAGTTTACTGAAGACTGCCGCGCAATGGGCCTGAACGTCCCGGAAAGTAATACCAACTTTGTTCTGCTGCACTTTGCCTCGGATGAAGAGGCGCAACGTGCGGATGCGGCCCTGCGGGCCGAAAATCTGATGATGCGCGGCATGGGTGGCTATGGCCTCAACGACTGCCTACGCGCCACGATCTGTGAGGTATCGGTCATGGATCGCTGCCTGAAGGTGCTGAAAGGGGTGTTGTCATGAGCTACGAAACCCGCCGGCGGGCCAAAATCGGCGTCTTGGTGCCTTTCACCAACACCAATCTGGAACCGGATATGGAGTTGATGCGGTCGCCGGATACTACCATCCATTTTCAACGCATAGGCGGCTATGACGTGGATCAGATCCCCGGCACGGAACAAATGGCTGGGCTGGGTGCTTCGGATATCAGCCATGATCTGCGAATGATCTCAGGCGTGCGCCCCGATGTTGTGCTTTATGGCTGCACCTCGGCAACTTTGACCCATGGACCATCCTTTGACGCCGACTTGGCACGCGAAATCAAAGAGGTATCGGGTGCCTTGTCCTTCACGGCGGCAGGGGCGCTTGTGGCCGCGATTCAGGCGCTTGGTGTGACCAAGATCGGTTTCTCTTCGCCCTATCTGGGCGAGATCAACTTGCAGGCAGTGGAGTTTCTAGCGCAAAACCAGATCGCAACCGTCAAATGTGCCGATGTAGGTCGCGAGCTGGGCAACTATGGGCAAGGCGAGCTGACCCCGGACGAAGTGTTCGATCTGGCCTGTCAGGCCGATCACCCCGATGCGCGTGCAATCGTTCTCAGCTGCACCGACATGCGATCAGTCGAAGCTGTTGAACGCATCGAGGTTGCGCTGGATAAACCAGTAGTCACCTCAAATCAGGCGATGATATTTTCGGTGATGCGTGCGTTGAAACTGCCGCGTCGAGGCAACGAGCCGGGCCGGTTGTTTGATCTGCTGTAGGTTGGCGTGGACACAGAGTTACGCGCGCTAGGTAGAGGCGCCACATTGGCTCTGTTACAAGCCTTCGGGGGCATTTCGAGGGTGAGTACAGGGCGTTTCTGACTGCGGTATAAGCACAACCCCATGATAGGTGAACCGACACAACACAGAGTTATTTGTACTTAACAACTGTACCTTCGCCGATGCGACCTCCCCAACTCATTGCACGTACTTTGACTTGAGATATGACTACGTTGACAACTGCATCCCCGCCCAACTCAGCCGCGCTCTGTCGCAGCCGAGCCTCAACTTGCGTGACGGTCGGATCTTCATTGAACACTGTAGTTTTATTTACTGCCACTTTTATTTCTTGGATCACGGTATATTCCTGAGAGGCCGTTTTGCCGCTAAACAACTCTATCTGGTCCGCTGTTCTAGTCGCACCCGCTGCCGCCGTGATTCCAGAGTTGTTGATCCCATCTTCTTCCCACGTGCTTGAGCAAGCGCCAAGCAACGCAGCTAAACTCAACGCTGCAATCAACTTCAAAGTAATTGTCTTCATTTGCTTTCCCCCCACCAAGTTCTTTTCTCATCGTACCGTGAGATGCAGCTACCCCCCTTGATCCATGTCAACGATACATTCGAATAAAAATATATACTGAGGTACTTTCGGAGTTTCTTTTGGGAGGAAGAGATGGCTGATCTATTCATATTTCGCACTATTTCTGGAGCATTGGCTTGCACGGCCTTGACGGCTTGTTTGGGCAGCGAAAGCATTGACTCAGGGGCAACCGTTAAGCCGTTTAACGGTTTTTCAAACATTCCCGATAATGGAACGACTGACATAGACGGTCAGGCTGTTACGGCGAACTACGTTGCCGACCCCACTACTGGGGAAGTGGTAATAACTAACCCATCTGGACCGTCACAAAGCACCACCCGCGTAGTCACCAGAAACGGAACGCCAGTTGCATTGACAGCTAGCGCACCTGGATCGTCCGTTTCATTTGATACGAGAAACGGCGACACCAGGATCGATGCTCCATTTGTTACAGGCTATGTAACAGCTGATGGTCAAGATTCCGCGACGTTTATCAATCCCGGACAAGCTGGTTATGAATACCAGACCTATGGTGCATGGGTGACAGGGGCCGGCACAGGCGCAGGAACCGTTGGTGCAGGAAGTTATGGGCTTAAAACAGAAGCTACTGACGTTCCTGTTGGAGTCAGCGCAACATATCAGGGCGTCGGATTGGGAGTGGCTCGTCGTGCAGATGGCCAGCCATACCAAACAGTATCCACGGTCACAGTATCCACGGATTTCAACACTGCAAGCATCGATAGTGCGAACACGGCAGCTGTAAATCTCAACACAGCCGCAACGAGCAGTGCACCGGAACTGGATTTTAGCGGTTCAGGCACGGTTAGCGGCTCAGGGTTCACGGCAACTGTGACGGGAACGGGTACATCTGGCTCTGCACAAGGGCAGTTTTATGGTCCGTCTGCCAACGAAGTTGGAGGCACGTATTCAACTTCCGGTCCGGGTGGAGTCTGGCATATGGGAGCGTTCGGCGGAAATTGAGCAAAGAGCTGAATTGCGGCCAACGCAATACTACTCCGTTGCGAATAGTCATTAGGCATATGTGACACTTCACGCACCGTTCCCAAAAGGCGTGCACAGAGTCATTCAGATCGCAGAAGAAAACAATAATCCAGTGGGGTCGCGATGACTTTTTTGCGGTTGATCGTAGTCTTTTTTCTAACCTTTTGCGTGGTCCCCAGTGGAGCGAATGCATCAACCACCGATCCGGCCGCCACCGATGCCAGGTTCAAATCGGGGCTCGCCGCCACTAGCCGCGGTGACTACAGTACAGCAATTGCAATATACCTTAGCATTCTTGCGGAAGATCCTAACCTTACACGTGTGCGCTTGGAGTTGGCGCTGGCTTATTTCCTAAGCGAACAATGGAACCGTTCGCGGTCCGAGTTTTTTAAGGTGCTGTCGGGTGATATTCCGGAGCCTGTTCGACAAAAAGTTCTAACTTTTATTGCAGAAATTGATGCGCGGCGAGGGTTTGAGTTGGATTTTGAGTTTGGGTTAAAAAAATTGGGTTCTACGCGAAACTACGACACAGACCAGATTGAATTAGACTTCTTCGGGATACCTATACCAGCAACTTTAGATCGCTCCAGCAAGACTACATATGGTGTCGGATATTCTGTATCAGCGTTGTGGCGCAAAAGTCTGAACAGGCTTTCAACAAAAGATCGTCGGGTAATTGGCTTCGCAGAGGTGTTCTCATTTGGAGATATTTCAGATGAGAAATCGTTTCGCGACGTGACTTTGGGTGCGCGAGGCGGAGCCCGCTTGGTTTTTCCACGTACAACAGTTGTTTTTAGCCCAGTAGTCTCGACACGCTTCATTGCCGATGAACACTTTGAGGACAGGTTGGGTTTAGAGACTGCGTTCGAGACCAGAAACTCGCAAGCCGTTTCGGTGTTTGGTTCGATTTCAGGGTTTAAATTGAACAATAAATTCGATGATACCTTCAGTGGGCACACAGTGAATGCGAGATTTGGTGCACGGCGTTCATTCTTGGGGCGAAACACTGTTGGAATTGCAATCTTTGCTGAAACCAAATCAACCGATCGCGACATTGATACTTATGACATCGCAGGTCTGGAGGCTTTTGGCTCGATTGACGCTGGTGCTGGATTTGTCATTGAACCCCAGGTCTATTTTGCGGTCAAATCGTTCTCTGAGACCAACCCACTTTTCTTCGGCAATCCTGACGAAGATCAGTATGGCCTGCGTCTCAGAATTGAAAAGCGTGACACAATATTAGGGAACGGGCTGATCCCGTACGTTGAGGGCAATTATAATCGGGTGAAAAGTGGAATTGACGCATTTAGTTATCATGAAACTACGATTGAAGTAGGGCTGACCAACGAATTCTAGTGAGGGGGATTTGCTGAGCTAAGTCAAAAAATTTTGGGTTTCTTGGAAGGTTCTGCAAGCAGAGACCATACCGAACACCCAATTTAGCCCCCTAAGCGCCTACTTAACTAATTTTTATTTCAGCATTTTTTTCCGGCATCAAACTTGGTTGTTCCGCCAGCCCCGAAATATGCTCCGTTAGGCAAAGAGAAAAAAAGCCGAGATCCCGCCGGCAACCCGCAAAGGGCCGCCGAGGGATAATTTTTAGGGTGGTCTTCGGTTGACGACATAGTCAGCCAACCACTGCCAGTACGCTTCAGCGTCACGGAACCCCTGGGCTCTGGCCGCTAGGTCCTCAGCTGCCCTACGAGTGCAACCGCCATCGTATTCAGCGATAGCTGCCCGTTCCTCGAACGCATCAATGTCCGGGAACCTCATACCGGGAGCCGTATCTGATCGACGATCGACCGACGTTGCTCGTCACTGATGCCAGCCGAGTAAATGCCGTAAGTGATCCCGTTCTCCGACCGCGCCGATTGATGACCGACCAGAGAGGCCGTGAAATGTTCGGGAACACCTGTTCGCTCGCACTGAGTGATGAACCACTTGCGAGTCGAGTGAAACACCAGTCCCGACCGTTCCAGGTTCAGCCTTCGTCTCAGTCGAGCAAACCCCTTGGTGACATGCGCCACGGTCAGGTCAGGAAACAGAGGACCAGACGAGGGTAATTGCCGGAATGTCTCATCCAGCACCGGGTGAACCGGAACCAGTCTCTCCGCCGCATCTGTCTTCAGCAGTCTCAGTTCATTGGGCTGGACATGAACGAAGCAACCGAGATTGCCCTTGGCCACGAGGTCTTCCCGGAGCAGCCCAACCGCTTCCCCCGCTCGCATTCCTGATAACAGACAGGTCAGCAGAACTGAATGCAGGTCACGGTCTTTGGCTCCCAGCAACCGCGCAACTTCATCGTCAGTCGGAACGGCATAGGGTTGAGGACGTACCTTCCGGTCGAAGAGAACTGTTCGGAAGGGGTTAACCTCCAGATGCCCCTCATAGACCACCCAGTCGAGGAAGTGATTGACCTGCGACCAGATCCGCCGCTGGGTTCTGGCTGTTATGGTCACCGACCCACGAGACGAGAACGCAACCAGTTGGTCCAGGGTCAGACCACGGGTCCGTTCAGACTTGCCGATCATTGGGGACAGTTGGGCTATTGCTGACAGGAAGTCGCGTCCGTCTTCTCTAACCAGACTGCAAACAGAACGATCGCCAAAGCGACTAGTGAACAACCCGACAGAGTATCGGACCGATTTGAACCCGCTGGGTCGTAGCTCGTTACTGCGCTTGTTCAGATAAGCCCGGCTCAGGTCACCAACCGGCACTTTCACCGGTGCTGATAGTCTGGCGAAGCTGGACCGCTCCAGATTACATCCAGAGTCCTCCAGAGTGGCCCGGAGACGGACGAGAGACGACTCTGGTTGATCGACCCATTCAGGAACGTCAGCGGTGTTCTCTGGGGCAGACGGGGTCTCCTCTGCTTGGGACCGAACCTGTTCCACAAGTGTCTCGAACCGCGCATTAACTTCAGCGGCTCGGACGCGGGCAGTGTTGCGGTCACTGGTCTTGAGGCTCTGCTTCAGCGCCTGAGTGCCCAGCGCGAGAGCCACGTCAACGGGATAGTTGCGTCTGAACAACCACGTATGGCCCTTTAGATAGGCATAGCGAATGTGAGCAGACATAGGTCTCCTCCTTTTCTGTTTTGAGTTTGGGATTGGGTCAGTTGGTTGAGACGAGCCTGACGATCATCTCGAGGGCCGGTTCACCGTAGGTTCCTGCCAGAGGGCCGGTGACAGCAAAGCCGGTCACGCAGTCTTCGAACACCTCTTCCACGCGGAAGAGATGTTCAGCGACGTCATCAAAGGCGCGGACGAGTACGACATCACCGGGGTTCAGTTCCAGATCAGTCATCGTTGGACTTCCACGTCCAGAGGACCGCCAGCAGAACCAGTGCCGAGACAGCGGGGTGGGACCGAGAGACCACCCAGAGCATCGTCGTCAGAACGGCCTTGGGCGGTGGCTGCAAAGGAAAACCCCCGACGAGAACGCCGAGGGCAGACAGGTACTTCATGGATCAAACTCCTGCAGTTGCTTCTTTATTTAGATGCAGGGGTTCTCTCGGTTTCTGGGGAGCGGACGTTCAGGGTTGCTGCGCGAATGTCTGGCTTGCGGACAAAGCCGCCTGATGTGGTTGCCGCGAGCCTAGCGGTCGCTCACTAACAAGATCGCGAAAATACATCGCGTTGATGTAGCGCGATATCGCGCCACTTGTCATGACTCGCTTTTGAACAAGGGCAGTTTCGTTGTTGCTCGAACCATGCAACACTAAATACGCCCCAGATTGCCTTCGTCGACCGAGACCAATTGGCGCTTCGCGTTAAACTACCTTCAGTGTTATTGAAGCTGGAACTCCCATTCGGAACATTCGAGCTGTTTCCAACTTGATTTTGCCCCATTCGCTTCTTCGGATCTAAGTACTTGAGGCAGCTCTGTAGCAAAGTCATTTAGTGTAGACTGAAATGCTGAGGCTAGGGAGCGACCGTTGTTCTCCGCCAATTTGAATAGGTTGCCGGCTAAGCTTCTGTATTCAAGAAGAATACACTGCGGTTGCAAAACACCTGCGGGTTCAGCGATCATTTTCGCCCGACCAAGAAAATCCAAGTTTCCCGAACCAGCCCCGGTGTCGGCCGGCACAAGATGAAAAGTTGTTCGGATACGGAGATTTGAGGCCCTTGCACCTTGCGGACAGTCTCCTCTGCTAGAACGTGATGAGAAACAGGGTGACACTCCATCAAAAAGCGCAGTTTGCAGTGAATTCGACAACATCGCTTCGAAAGCACTCTCAAACCTCTCAGGTCGATATGCCTGGTTTATTGTGTAAGCCGCGCTCAAGATTTCCTCGCGTGATCGAGATGTGCCCGTTGATGCGCCATAGATCCCGCCCGCGGTGGCGAAAACAGGAACCAGAACGACACCAAGAACAACTCCAAACGGGTCGTGTGAAGAAAGCCCTCCTTCTAATGCGCCAGCAGCTCCTGCGCCTATTCCGGAAGCAGCCCCTTCGCCGCGCGTGTAGGTTGCAGAGTCGACACCACGGTCGCCGTCAATCTGCACAAAAAGGTTAACCGTTGAACGATTGGCCATGTTGGAAAGTAAAATTTCCGGAGTCGGCGCTCCGCATGCCAACAACAATGAGAACGAAACGATGCAAAAGGCTATTTGGAGTGTGCCTATTTTTCGTTTCATTTTGGGTCTCGTAGTATTTTGTTGGTTCGCGCATCCAGAACCGAAACCCCCCTATTGCCCGAAATCAATCGAATGTAATCACCGGGCTTTACATTCAACGTAACGTATTGGTTTACGCCTATTGGGTCGGACAAGAGAGAGTTTTTCCATACGTACGCGATCCTGAAGGTATGATATCCGGACTTAATATTGAATGTTTTTTCGCCTTTTTTTGTTTTCTCTGGACGCGCTTCAACTAGATCGGACCCTTGAAATATCCCAGCGAAAGTCGCGCCTTTTATCAAGCCGACATCACCCGGCTGATGGCCCAAATGAGACCAGACGAGAAGAGCGGAGCCGTTTGTGTTGGTCGTCGTCAGCCCGTTGTGCAATACTGGACGCCCAGCAGTTTCGTCCTGTACCACATAGTAATTGTCTTTTAGTCGAAAGCTGTACTCATGCGATTTAATCGCATCAAAACAGAAATCGTACTTTGTTATTGTTCCGGCCGCATAAAACGGACCGAGTGCGACGCAGTTATAACCCGGTTTGAGAAAAATTCTGTATGCGGCCTGGCCATCCTTAGACGTGATTGAACCACTAATGCTTACCTGGCGACCATTGACACCCGTTGGTTTCAGCAGTTCATTCATCGCAGTAAAAGAAGCGTAACCTTTTGGTGTTTCGGGCAACCCAAGCGCCACTAACGATGCGTTATCGTACTGAGGAGAGTCGGCAGGCGATAAACAGCCAGCCAAAGACGAAGCTACGACAAAAGGAATGATTCCGAAGCGCAATCTCCTAACACGCTTTACTAAAGCAACCTTTGCAAAATGGCATGCGACCGTCATAAGCTCGCCCTCCCATTTATTGAATCTCCTCCGATTGTGTCCTAATCAGCGCCGCATCGCTTTGATCTATAGCAAAATTGAAAATGCCTGAGTCCGTCGGCTGCTCTGGGCTCTCAACGGCCCCGCCCCAGCCCCACCAACCGTCAGCAACAGCGACCAGTCTTCAGCCCCCGGAACGACTCGTCAGCGGTGGTCAGCGCCACTGGGCGGCAGATCTAGCGGTCTCGGCAGCGGTCGTCTCAGCGCCAGTGGACGGTTGCTTTGGCGGTCGCGTAATCTGCCCCTCCAGCGGCCTCTCTAGCGGTCAGAAATGCCCCGTGCTCATTCCGCTAGCGCTCCATTCCGCCCCCGAAACCGCCCCACTTCAGGTCACCGGTTGGAAAAGCTGATAACAATCATCGGACGGCAAGGATTCCTACCACCCCAGCCAGTTCATCAGAACATAAATAGACAGCAGGCACTTGGGGCTAAACCCTCTGAGAAATGCCCCCGTTTATGCCCCAGTGGTTTCGGGTGTTACGGGTGTTGAGGGTGGGCCCTCAGAGGTCGTTGAAGGCCCATGCCACGGGTTAAAGTCGGTCGTAGTCGACCCCGTTCGCCCAGAAGTCCCAGTCGTCGCGCTTGTTATCCGCCGCCGACCCTTCAATCAGGTGCTCAGGACGGACACAGCGCTCGCTATGACAGCGATGGCGAACCACCGTCGCCTCATCGATCTCCGCCCGGTTAACCACGCAGCAAACGAACCGCGCAGAGGCCACTTTATGGCCGGTTCAATACCAGCGAATATATTTCTACTAACTCTTCTCTTCCGCGAAGTTTATGCGCGCCAACGCGCTCAAATTCTATTGGGTCGACCAATGCGCTTCGCACTGAACTGGAAACAAGAATATTCACTTCGCCGTTTGCATTGCCCAGAACTCTTCCGGCTTCCTCTAGACGTTGGGCGACATTCACCGCGTCTCCAACTACGGTATAGCTGAGCCTCCCTTCGCTACCGATATTTCCAACGACCACGCGACCGATGTGGATACCTATGCGCAGCCTAACTGAATATGCTAAGCCCACATCTACTCGCCTATGTTGATTGTAGTCCGCAATCCACTTCCCGATATCAATCGCCGCGTTGCAAGCCAAGTCGGCCGCATCGTCTTGATGTTCCAGAGCACCCCAGATCGCCATCACAGAGTCTCCAATAAATTTGTCGATGGTACCACGGTTATTTTGGATACAGCTGGCCAACCCTGCAAAATGATCATTCAGAAACGATGCCGTTTGAGGAGCTGTGAGATGTTCCGACAATGTCGTAAACTCAACAATATCTGTGAACATAATAACCACGTCCCGGTGGGAAGACTTTGTCTGCTTCCCTGCGTTTTGACGCATTAATTGTCTTACCAACCGTTTTGGCACATAGAGTTCAAACCAGCGCAGACCCTCGAGCATGAAATTGTACGAGCGTGCCGCCTCATCCAATTCCCGGAAAAAGGATCCTTCGATCTCATCGACATTCGAAATGTCGAGATCATGCACTCGCTTCGCACTGTCCGACAAGCGGCGCACGGGTTTGGCAATTTCCTGACCAATTAAAGCCGCCACTCCGGCCGATATAATCGCCATGACAAGGCAGAATATGATGGCCCATTTCAAACGAGCCGCTTCCGCAATAATGTCGTGGGTTTCAAAGTAAGTAGCTACGGTAAGTGGCTGAACACCATAGTCAGATAACTCTTCAAAGAATATGACAAACTCCCAATCAGCGTAGGCAACAAAACGAGTATTCGCTCCGGTTAGAAAATACTTCGCGATACTAAATCGGTCATTCGGCTGCCACATTGCTGAAACAATTGGATCGGCAAAACGGTCTTGTTGTGGAAGTGGTACAGCACGGTTCAAACCGGCATAACCAAACGCCATAAGTGGGTGGGCTAAAACAGCGTCCCTACTGTACAGAATGAAGACGTTTGCACCGAATTCCATTTCCTGATCAGCCAAAAATTCAGATAATTTTATGACTGAAACCCAAGCTGACAGGACACCGACTATCGTACCTTTCTGAATGACTGGCCTTTGGTAACTCAGTACAGATTGGCCGTATTCTTCACGCCAGAGAATTTTGCCCCAATGAGCTTTTCCTGAATCAATTGAATCGTCAATAAGGTGTCGCAGGTCGATATCGTCTCCAAGTTTCGAGAATATGGGAAGCGTCTCGTCTTCGGTACGTTCAACACCTGTCAGGACTTGCCGTCTGTCTATGAATTGTATCCGAAGAATTTGAGGGGTCGCTGAAACGGCACCAAGTAATAGGCTAACGAATTCTTCAGAACCGTCCGGTTCAACTTCCTCCGAAGAAATCTTGCTCGCGATAAAATCGATCTGATCTGAAGCTGCGGTTAGATAACGCTCCACTTGTTGACGTTGCGTACCAATTATGAGCTGAGCCTTTTGTGTGAGCAACTCTGAGGTGTTGCGATAGCCAACGACTAACCCCACGCCCAGTACACCAGCTACTGAAGTGAGAACAAAGAAACCCAGCCCAAGTGCCAAAGCGACTGACATCGAGGCATGCCATTCGCTGCCATTCCCTTGGGATGTGTTTCCTTTAAAATCCCCCATGACATGCCCCGTGAACGAGACTATCTATTGGTGTAATTCGTCAGATTATATGCAAATTCTTATTTTTTTGAAAGTTCTGCTTGTAAGATTGAGCCGTGGCATGGGCCTTCAACGACCTCTGAGGGCCCACCCTCAACACCCGTAACACCCGAAACCACTGGGGCATAAACGGGGGCATTTCTCAGAGGGTTTAGCCCCAAGTGCCTGCTGTCTATCTATGTTCTGATGAACTGGCTGGGGTGGTAGGATTCGAACCTACGATACACGGTACCAAAAACCGCTGCCTTACCACTTGGCTACACCCCAACGGTGAGGCGCTATCTACGATTGTTGTTTGGGGGGTTCAAGCCCTTTCCCGCAAAAATATGAACGCAGTCAGAAAAAAGTTTGCCAAGATATGTAACCGTTGGAAACATAGCTTTGAGTTGCTTTTCCGTGCTGGTCATTTCGCGTTTTACCAAGAAAACGCCGACGGCGCAGGTTGCTTGTTTCAAGTAGATGTCGTCGGTACGATTCTGCGGTAGGTTTCCCAAGGGGTATTGGCGCGCCGGGATCGTGAAGACTGGGCACTCGGCCAGGCCAGTGAAATTGCAAAAGGACAGACCGGACATGAAGTTTCTACGCACGCCGGACGAGCGGTTCCAATCTTTGGAAGGTTACGATTTCGAACCGCATTATTCGATGGTCGATGATACCGAAGGCGGAGAACTTCGGGTCCACCATGTGGACGAAGGTCCAGCGGACGCCAACCCTGTTCTGATGATGCATGGCGAACCAAGCTGGTCTTTCCTCTATCGTCACATGATCAAAGGCTTTGTCGCGCGCGGACATCGGGCGGTTGCGCCGGATTTGGTCGGGTTTGGTCGGTCTGACAAACCGACCGAGCGCTCGGATTACACCTATGCGCGCCACGTGTCGTGGATGGGGGACTGGCTGCGCGGGGTGGATCTGACGAATATCACTCTGGTCTGTCAGGATTGGGGCGGGTTGATCGGATTGCGCCTTTGGGCCGAGATGCCGGACCGCTTTGCCCGTATCGTGGTTGCCAACACGGCCCTGCCTACCGGCGATCAGCCGATGGGAGAGGCATTCGAAAACTGGCGTAAATTCAGCCAGGAGGTTCCCGTGTTCCCGGCGGGGGGGATCTTGAAAGGCGGTACGCAAAAGCCGATGTCAGACGACACGATTGCCGCCTATGACGCGCCATTCCCGGACGAAAGCTATAAGGCCGGGGCGCGGCAGTTCCCGATGTTGGTGCCAGCATCGCAGGACGATCCTGAGGCTGAGCCAAACAGAAAAGCCTGGGCTCTTATCCGCACCTTGCAGACCCCGGTGTTGACGGCTTTTGGGGCGGATGACAAGGTCATGGCTGGGATAGATACGGTGTTTCAGCGGCTCTGTCCGGGGGCCAAGGGGCAGCCCCACACAATCCTGCCGGACGCCGGTCATTTTCTGCAGGAAGATGTCGGGGCGGAACTGGTCGATCTGACCTGCGATTTCATCGCCCGAACGTCCTGACTCTATTCCCGAACTTCTTCGGGGTCGACGCCCCAGAGGTTGGATTTCAGCGTCCAGCCACGGTGCCCTCCGGCCGAGACATGGCACCAGTCCAATGTGCAGCTGCCCAGGCGCGCAACTACGCCGGATTCGAATTGCGCGCTGATCTGAGCGCTGGAACTGGGGTTGGCATAGACCGGCAACATATCCGTTTCGATCAGAACGGTGCGCACACCGGATAACAGGGCGTAGTGCACCCAGCCTCCAGCGCCGTCACGGTCCTGAACCCTGCGCCAGTTGCCATATTCGGCGGTGATTTGCAGCGGCATGCCGCGCCGCTTGAACACCCAGTCGATTCGATGAGTCAGGGAGGGCCCGCGCCGCACATTGCCCTCGGCCGCCTTCATCGAGACATAGCGTGGCAGCGGCAGATTCGTGACCGGACCGCGCTTGTCCTGCGCGCTGGCGGCCAGACCTCCGGTCGAGATCAGAAAAACGCTCAACACCGACGCTAAACGGCGCTTTAGGGGTAGAAAACCTCTCACGGACTGCCTGCTCTTGTGCCTGTTGATCTTGTTGCGAAAAAAGCTTGGTTCAATGCCATGGGGTTCTTGTGCCCCGCCTTTTCCTGCGCCACGATGACATGGCGCGCGCAGGTTTGCAAAGCAGTGGGAGTGCACAGGTGCCAAGAGAACGTCTGAGTGTTGTCGTAACGCGACGGTTGCCCGAGGCGGTGGAAACGCGGTTGAGCGAATTGTTCGATGTAAAGCTGCGCGACGACGACGCCCCAATGACGCGGGATGAGCTGGTCGCAGCGGTCAAAACGGCGGATGTGCTGGTTCCCACCGTTACCGATACGATTGATGGCGGGGTGCTGGGGCAGGCGGGTGAAAACCTGCGGCTGATCGCGAACTATGGCGCTGGCGTCGATAATATTGATGTGGCCACCGCGCGTCAGCGGGGCATCCTTGTCTCCAACACGCCCGGTGTGCTGACCGATGACACGGCGGATATGACGATGGCGTTGATCCTCGCCGTGACCCGTCGTATCCCCGAAGGCCTGACAACCATGCAAAAGGGCGAGTGGGAAGGCTGGGCTCCGACCGCCTTACTGGGTGGCCGGATCGGCGGACGTCGGCTGGGTATTCTTGGCATGGGCCGGATCGGTCAGGCCGTGGCGCGTCGCGCCAGCGCTTTTGGAATGCAGGTGCATTATCACAATCGCCGCAGGCTGCGCGCTGAGACGGAACAGGCGCTTGAGGCGACCTATTGGGAAAGCCTGGACCAGATGGTTGCGCGTATGGACGTGATTTCGATCAACTGTCCGTCCACGCCCTCGACTTTTCACCTGATGAACGCGCGGCGGCTGAAGTTGATGAAACCCTCGGCCGTGATCGTGAATACCTCGCGGGGCGAGGTGATAGACGAAAACGCGCTGACCCGGCAGATCCGCGCTGGTGAGATCGCAGGGGCAGGTCTGGACGTCTACGAACACGGCACCGACGTGAACCCGCGATTGCGACAGTTGCCCAACGTGGTTCTGTTGCCCCATATGGGGTCCGCCACGCTGGAGGGTCGGATCGAGATGGGCGAAAAAGTTATCATTAATATCAAAACATTCGAAGATGGGCACCGCCCACCGGATCAGGTGGTTCCTGCCATGCTTTAATCGGCACGGCCGACTGGCCGGGTATCAATTTTTCAGGAGGATACTATGAAACGACGTCTGATTTCCGGCTTGTTCCTGTCGGCTTTGGCCTTTGCGTCACCGGTTTTCGCGCAGGAGGCTGCCGACGCGGTTTCGCCCGAAGGCGGGTCCGTAGGCCAGGTTCAAGGCCTGACCGCCGAGGTCATTGCCGCGCTTGAGGCGAAGATGGAGGGCAAGCCGGTCACTGCGCAGAACTGGATGGTTGCAGCGGCCAACCCGTTGGCGGTTGAGGCCGGGGCCAAGGTGCTGCGGGCAGGGGGGTCGGCTGCGGATGCGATGGTCGCGGTTCAGGTGGTGCTAGGCCTGGTCGAGCCGCAATCCTCTGGTCTGGGCGGTGGCGCGTTTCTGGTCTGGTATGATGCCGCGACTGGCAAGATGACCACGCTGGACGGGCGCGAGACAGCCCCGCTTGAGGCCACTCACCGGCTGTTCCACGACGAAAATGGCGAACCCCTGAAATTCTTCGATGCTGTAGTCGGGGGACTGTCCGTTGGAACACCGGGAACGCCAGCCCTGTTAGAAGAGGCGCATCGCCGCTGGGGTCGAAGCCCGTGGCCCAGCCTGTTTGCGGATGGGATTGCGCTGGCCGAGGACGGATTTCTGGTTTCTCCACGACTGGCGGGGCTGGTCGAAAAGGACGCCGAACGGTTGTCACGCTTCCCTGTGACGGCGGAATATTTCCTGCCGGATGGCAAGCCGTTAGAGCAGGGTCAGCGCCTGATGAACCCCGACTATGCGGAAACACTGCGCACTTTGGCCAGCGAAGGCGCGGCAGGGTTCTACGGTGGCGAGATCGCAGCGGGGATCGTCAGCACGGTGCGTGGGGCGGAAGGAAACCCCGGTGTGCTATCGGGCATTGACCTGGCCCTGTATCAGGTGATCGAGCGCGAGCCGGTCTGTGCCGCCTATCGTGCCTACGAGATCTGCGGCATGGGGCCGCCCTCTTCGGGCGCGCTGACAGTTGGGCAGATTTTGGGCATGCTGGATGGTTATGATCTGGCGGCCATGGGACCGGAAGATGTTCAAAGCTGGCGGCTGATCGGCGATGCCTCGCGCTTGGCTTTTGCCGACCGGGGGCGGTACATGGCTGATCACGACTTTGTCCCGATGCCGACCAACGGGCTTGTTGACCCGTCTTATCTGTCCGAGCGTGGCGGTCTGTTGAATGAGAGCGAAGCCTTGATCGACGTGGCGCCGGGCAACCCGGCCTTCGATCATGCATCAAACTGGGCGGATGATGAATCTCTGGAATTGCCGTCGACCTCGCATATCTCGATTGTCGATCAATTTGGCAACGTCCTTTCCATGACGACCACGATCGAGAACGGCTTTGGCTCTCGATTGATGACCAACGGGTTTCTGCTGAACAACGAATTGACCGATTTCTCGTTCAAGACGCATCGCGATGGCGTGCCAATTGCCAACCGGTTGGAACCCGGCAAGCGCCCGCGTTCGTCGATGAGCCCGACAATCGTGATGCAGGACGGCGCGCCTGTTCTGGCTATTGGCTCTCCGGGCGGCAGCCGGATCATTGGCTATGTGGCCAAGTCGATCATCGCGTGGGCGGATTGGGATATGGACGTGCAGCAGGCTCTGTCCCTGCCGCATCTGGTCAACCGGTTCGGGACTTATGATGTTGAGCTGGGAACAGCGGCCGAAGGGTATGCAGATCAGTTGACTGCGCTTGGGTATGAGGTCAATCCACGGGATCTGACCTCGGGCCTGCACGCGATTGAGATCGGGGATGTCCTGATCGGCGGTGCAGATCCACGTCGCGAAGGAATCGCGCTGGGCGAATAGCCCGGCGATCAGGGGGGAGGAACAGTATGGTGCAGGCAGTCGCTTTGCCTCGGAACGAGGCTGGGATCGAAACGGTCATAGGCGTTCTAAAGCAGAAATTCGGCGACCGCCTGCAAACCGGCCAGGCCATTCGGGAACAGCATGGGCATACGACGACCTGGATTGAAAATCAGGCCCCGGACGCTGTGGTGTTTCCTCAGACCACCGCAGAAGTGTCCGAGATTGTCAAAACCTGCGCCACGCATAAAGTGCCGGTTATCGCTTTTGGCACCGGCACCTCGCTCGAGGGGCATGTCAATGCGCCGGCCGGAGGTATCTCGGTCGACCTGACCCAGATGAACAAGGTTCTGACCGTGAATGCCAGTGATCTGGACTGTGTCGTGCAGCCCGGCGTCACGCGTGAGGATCTGAACACGCATCTTCGCGATCAGGGGTTGTTCTTCCCCATCGACCCCGGCGCCAATGCCTCATTGGGGGGGATGGCGTCAACGCGGGCTTCAGGGACGAATGCAGTGCGCTATGGCACGATGAAGGACAATGTCCTCAGCCTCGAGGCGGTGATGCCGGACGGGCAGATCATTCGCACCGGGCAACGGGCCAAGAAATCCTCGGCCGGGTACGACCTAACGCGGTTGTTGATAGGGGCCGAGGGGACGCTAGGGGTCATCACGGAAATCACTTTGCGGCTGCAAGGCATCCCCGAGGCGATTTCTTCGGCGCGCTGTTCCTTTCCAACCGTGGATGCGGCTTGCCAGGCGGTGATGATGACCATCCAATACGGCGTTCCCGTGGCCCGGATCGAGTTGCTGGACGAAATGTCGGTAAAGGCGGCCAATGCCTATTCCAATCTGACATTGCCCGAAACGCCACTGCTTTTGCTCGAATTCCATGGCTCGGAAAACGGCGCGATCGAGCAGGCAGAAACCTTCGGTCAGATTGCCGAAGAATTCGGCGGTACCGATTTTGCGGCAACCTCGACCACTGAGGAACGCAGTAAGCTGTGGCAGGCGCGGCACGACATCTATTGGGCTTGTCTGCAGCTGCGTCCGGGTGCACGCGGAATTTCAACCGATGTTTGCGTGCCCATTTCGCGTTTGGCCGAATGTGTCACCGCCACACAAAACAAGGCAGAGGAACTTGGGTTGATCGCGCCTATGGTCGGCCATGTCGGGGACGGGAATTTCCATACCTTGTTGCTGATCGATATGGAAAACGCCGACGAGGTGGCCAATGCCGATCAGTTTGTCGGCTGGTTGAATGAATTGGCCATTTCGATGGACGGCACCTGCACCGGCGAGCATGGAATAGGGCAGGGCAAACGCCCCTATCTGATCAAGGAGCTGGGGGACGCAACCCGCTATATGGCGGCGATCAAGGTGGCGCTCGACCCGGACAATATCATGAACCCCGGCAAGATCCTGTAGCGGCTTTCACTGTCATTTGAGCGATTGCTGACGCCAAAAGTCGGTTTTGCACTTTTTTGCGTCGGCTGGACTTGGCGCTTAGGCCTCGGGCTTGGGCATAAACCTTGCAAATTAGACTCAATCCGGAGAACGGGCGAATGAAAACCCAAGTCAAAGCACTGGTCGTTGGCGGTGGTGCCGTCGGGACCTCGATTGCATACCACCTTGCCAAGGCAGGCTGGGACGATGTGATGCTGATCGAACGTGACGAGCTGACCTCGGGCTCCACTTGGCACGCGGCTGGCCTGCTGCCACTGTTCAACATGTCCTACGCGACAACCCACATCCACAAATACTCGGTCGATTTCTACAAGACACTTGAGGAAGAGACTGGCTTAAATGCTGGCTTTGCCGTGGTTGGCAACCTGCGCATGGCGCAGACGCAAGAGCGTATGGACGAATACATGCTTTATGCCTCGACCGCCGAGACCTGCGATGTGGCCTATGAGTGGCTCACACCCGAGCAGATCAAGGAACGCTGGCCGCTGATCGAAACCGGCGATCTGAAAGGTGCGATTTATCACACCGAAGATGGCTACATTAACCCGGCCGACGTGACACAAGCGATGGCCAAAGGTGCCCGTCAGCGCGGTGTTGATATTGTGCGCAAGATGCAGGCTGACGCGTTCCACTGGAACGGCACTCATTGGGAAGTCACCTGCACCAAGATGGTCGAAAAGGGCGGCAACCTGGTGCCGTTGGACGAGCAGGTTGTAATCACAGCCGAGCATGTCGTGACCGCCTCGGGCAACCACGCACAGCGCACCGCCAAAATGCTGGGTATCAAGATGCCCGCCATCCCGGTCGAGCACACCTTCATCGTCATGGACAAAGATCCCGAACTGGTCAAATGGCGCGAAGCAGGCAACCCCGAGCATCCCGTCGTCCGTGACGCCGACAACGAGTCTTATGCGCGCGAGGAACGTGGTGGCTGGATTCTGGGCATCTACGAACACGGCGCGCCCGCACAGTTCGAATATGGTGTGCCGGACAGCTTCCGCGCGGACCTGTTCCCGCTGGATATCGACCGGATTGCCGACCAGTACATGGCGATGGCCGAGCGTGTACCCTCTTGCGCCGAATCCGGCCTGAAAGACGATTTCAACGGCCCGATCTGCTATACGCCTGATGGCAACCCGCTGGTTGGCCCCGCTCCGGGCCTGCGCAATATGTGGCTGGCCGAGGGCTTCTCGTTCGGGATCACTGCTGCAGGCGGCACCGGCTATTATTTGGCGCAGATGATGGTCGATGGCGAAGCCGAGATCGACATGGCCTCGCTGGACCCCAAACGGTATTCGTCGAACTGGATGACCACCGAATTCGCGGCGCGCAAGAACGAAGAATGCTACGAGCACGTCTACATCCTGCACCACCCCGACGAAGAGCGCGAAGCCTGCCGTCCGCTGCGTACTGTTCCGGCCTATGACCGACAGAAAGCGCGTGGCGCACAATTCGGCTGGGTGAACGGCTGGGAACGTCCGAACTATTTTGGCCCCGTCGATGCGCCGGATAACTTCGACAAGGAAAGCCGCAGCTTCCGTCGCGGTGGTTGGTGGAAACACGCTGTGGAAGAGGCCAAAGCGATCCGCGAAGGCGTTGGCCTGATCGACGCGTCGGCCTTCACCAAGCATGTCGTCAAAGGCCCCGGCGCGACCCAGTTTCTGGATTGGTTCACCTGTAACAAGCTGCCCAAGGTCGGTCGCATCAACCTGACCTACGCGCTGACCTCGCATGGGACCACCCGCACTGAATACACCATCGTCCGCAATGGCGAGAATCACTACTACATCGTCTCCGCAGGTGCCTGGACCGAGTATGACGCGGACTATCTGCGAAAAGCGGCCGAGGACAAGATGGAGGAGTTTGGGTATATCGAGATACAGGATGTGACCACTCAGTGGGGTGTCTTCGCCATCGCCGGACCCAAGTCGCGTGATGTCCTGAAAGCGGTCATCAAAGACGCCGATCCGGAAACCGCACTGTCCAACAAGCGCTTCCCATGGCTGTCGGCCCGTCAGATCGAACTGGGCATGTGCCCCGTGAACGCCATCCGTGTGGCCTATACCGGTGAGCTGGGTTGGGAACTGCACCACCCGATCGAAATGCAGAACTATTTGTTCGATCTGTTGGAAAAGGCTGGTGAGAAACACGGTATGAAGCTGGTTGGTGCCCGCGCGCAGAACTGGCTGCGTCAGGAGAAATCCTATCGCGCCTTCGGCACCGAACTGGGCCGCGACGCGACCCCCCTCGAGGCCGATCTGCCGCGCTTTGTCGACCTGTCGAAAGACTTCTACGGCAAAACCAAGCTGGAAGAGACCGGTGTGCGCGTAAAGTGCTGCACACTGCTGATCGACGGACCAGACGATGCTGACCCGTGGGGTCGCGAAGCGCTCTATACGCCGGAAGGCGCGCGCGTGGGTCGTTTGACCTCGGGCGGGTATTCGGTGGCCTTCGAGAAATCGATCGGCATGGGCTATGTGCCCCCCGAGCTGGCAGTTGAAGGCACCAAGCTACAAGTCAAAATTCAGGACAAGCTGTGGGATGCGGTTGTGACTTGTGACAGCCCCTATGATCCTAAAAACGAAACGATCCGTAAAGACGGTTGATTCTGAGCTTAGCTTTAGGCGGGGCTCCAAAATGGGCCGCCTAAGGCGGCCCATGCCTCCGGCGGAGGTATTTTCAAACAGAAGAAGCGGGGGCTGGTGACATGATCCAGCCCCCCTGCTTTTGGCTAGGGGGGCCTTCTCCTGTTACGGCCAACGGCGCCTCCGCCTGTACCGCAAAATCACTATTGCTCATCAGAGTTAACGACCCGTTACTTCTTCTGTTCAAAAATACCTCCGCCGGAGGCAAACCTGCTTAAGCAGGTTTTCGTGGCGCATCTCTGGGGAGAAATATTACGTGGTTTCCGAAGATGGATTGGATAGGGCCCATCCTTGGCAGAGAACTTATTCTCATCAAGTGCCCGAGTTTTCCGCAATGAAAGCGATATTGTTTGCGGGCATCTCTAATATTTTGAGAATCGTTAGACCTCGGGCCTGCAAATACGCGGCAATTTCGGAGTCATTCTTATAGCCGATCTCGGGGTCTTGTTGGACCAGGGCCTGGTGAAACCGTTGATCACCATCGCTGGTCAATTTGCCCGCGCGCATGAAAGGACCGTATAGGATAAATCGCCCTTTAGGCTCCAGCGTCTTTGAAACCTCAGTTAGAATCGTGCAGGTTTCAACCCAGCTGATAAGATGGGTCAGATTAATCAGGACGATAAGATCCTTGCCGCCAAATTCTCGATGCCATCCCTCCGCCGTGGCGTCCAGAGTGGCGGCGACTTTGATGTTCTCTTGCTCGACCGTGTATGTATTGATGCTGGCGCGGCGGTCGGGGTCGATCTCAGTCGGGTGCCAGGTCAGGCCGGGCAGGCGCTGGGCAAAGGCGCTCACATGCTGGCCTGTCCCGCTGGCAATTTCCAATGCGTTCCCGCTGTCAGGGGCCCATTGCGCCAGCAGATCGCAGAGCACATCTGCATTGCGGGTCGCAGCAGGCGCGACCATTCGGGCGCCCTCGACCTGAGTTGCAACGCTGGCGTTAGGAGGAAGGGTTCGTTTGCTCATTGTCGCAGCCTGTCGGGTTTAAGGGCGTTCACAATTTCCGCGTCTAGTTCGGGCGGTGCGCCGATTGCCAAGTCGGCAACTATTTTAGACGCCGCCGCCGCCGTTTGAAACCCGTAGCCACCCTGGCCAGCCGACCAGATAAAATTGGGTTCGATCGGGTCCGGTCCCAGAACCAGCGTCCCATCAGGCGCAAAACTGCGTAGCCCCGCCCAGTTTGTCTCGACCCGCGTGACGGCTTCGGTCACCATTTCTTCATAGCGCGCAAGCCCTTCCGCCAAGACCAAGTCGTCGGCATAAGCGTCTTGCGGTGGTACCAAGTCAGCCTCGGATGGCGAGACGATCAATTTCCCAGCATCGGGCTTTGCGTACCAGCTTTCCCCAGCACCCAGCAGCATTGGCCAATCTCGCAAATCATGACCGCCCGGCGCGGGAAGACGCGCCATCGATCGACGTAGTGGAGATATCCCGATCGGTTTGATCCCTGCTAATGCCGCGACCTGGTCCACCCACGGCCCGGCTGCGTTGACAATTACGCGAGCTTCAAAGCTGCCGTTGGCCTCGACAATCCAGTTTCGATCCCGGCGCAGCGCGGTGACGCGGGATTTCGTCAGAATGTCTCCGCCATTGCGTCGGATCGCTTGTGCAAAGCTCTGCATAAGACGGTCGGTATCGATGTCGAACGCGGCGTCGCTGATCGCTGCAAAGCGAACGGCGTCAGCGTTGAGGATTGGGATTCGATTCACAGCTTCGGCAATTGATATGGGATGCATGTTCAAGGATGCGGTATCATTGGACATTTGCAGGGCTTGATCTGCTCGACCCACCAGCATCAGGCCACGCGGTGTCAGATAACCACCCTTGTCGGTCTTCAGAAAGCTGGCGCTGGCCCGGTTCAAGGCAACGACAGACTCTGGGCCGTAATTCTCTTCAAATAGTGCGGCTGAACGCCCCGACGCGTGATAGCCCAGGGCGTCTTCGGCCTCCAAAACCACAACCCGTCCATGGGCTGACAGGCGCGCGCCAGCGCTGAGCCCGGCGATACCGCCACCGATGACTAGGAAATCTATCATATCCCTCTCTTCGCAGAGTGCGGGGCGAAGTACACAAGGTTTGCCGCCGATCTACAAGCAGTGTTGAAATTGCACCTCAACCCATACAAAGAATGCCCCATTGATATAGGAGGATAGGGTGACTGGCGATAACTTACACCCGATGGCCACGGGACATATACCGTCCTACGTGACCCAGGCCGATGGCAGCGACTTTCTTTTAACGTTTATGTTCATTTTCACGGTTGGAGTGATCATTTTGATTGGGGTGGGATATTTCACCCTGCATTCGATCCCAGAAAAAATCGCACATGAATCCAACCACCCCCAGTTCCAACTGGTTGGTATTCTAGCGCTTCTTGCGCTGTTTACTCATAATGGTCTGTTTTGGATTGCTGCCATTCTGGTTGCCGGATTCCAGTTCCCTGACATTGGTGCCCCTTTGCGGGCCATCGCAGATGCGATCCGATCGTTGGGTCCGCAAGCGCAAGACCCAGCCACGCCTCCTCGGGCGGAACATCAGGAGCAATAAGGCATGCTTGAAACACTGATGTGTGCACTGATCACGGTGCTGCCTGATTTTCTGTTCCGTCGTTACGTGCAGGGCAAACGGATAGGCCATGAAATTACGCTGTTCACCATGTGGTACGAGCTGCGCTGGGGGCTGACGACCTGTGCCATTCTGGCACTGACGGTGATCACGACGCTGTTTTACTTTCACCCGGCCAGCCGGACGGCAGCGTCCTATTTCCGCACCGTGACGATCCTGCCGCAACTGGGAGGGCGCGTGTCCGAGGTCTATGTGACTAACAACCAGCAGGTGGTCGCAGGTCAGCCGATCTTCCGAATGGAGGATTTTACCCAAACGGCGATGGTCGAGGCTGCTCATGCGCAGATCGCGCAGGTTCAGGCCTCGTTGAAAGTGGCCGAGACAGACCTGGCCGAAGCAACCGCCGGGATTGCGGGTGCCAAAGCCTCATTGGATCAGGCGATTGAAGACCTTGAGCGCAACACCACGCTGCGCGACGAGGGATCCAGCGCCGTGCGTCTGGCCGAGATCGACCGGCTGGAAAACATCGTCGCCGAACGCGAAGCCAAGCTGGTGGCGGCCGAGGCGCAACGGGCTGCGGTTGTGCAACAGATCGAAGAGCTGATCCCGGCGCAGCTGGCCAGTGCAAATGCGCAACTGGACGCCGCCCTGACCGAGCTGGACAAGACAGTGGTTGCCGCGGGCGTGACGGGCCGGATCGAACAATTCGGCCTGCAAGTTGGCGATTTTGTCAGCCCTTTGCTGCGGCCTGCGGGAATTCTGGTGCCGTCGCATTCGGGTCATGACCGGTTTCAGGCGGCGTTCAACCAGATGGCGGCCCAGGTAATCAAGCCGGGCATGGTGGGCGAACTGGGCTGCATGACCAAGCCTTTTACGGTCATTCCTATGGTTGTGGTCGATGTGCAGGACGTGATCCCATCAGGGCAACTCCGCCCTTCGGATGAACTGCGCGATGTGCAGACCAATACAAATCCGGGGTCCATTCTGGTCTATATGGAGCCGTTGTATAAAGGGATGGCTGACGACATTCCTCCGGGCAGCAACTGTTTGGCGAATGTCTATACCAGCAATCATGAACGGCTGGAACATGAGGACCTCGGCTTCTGGCACGCCGCGTTTTTGCACGTGGTTGATACAATTGGGGTGGTTCATGCGGCGGGCTTGCGCCTGCGGTTGATCCTGATGCCGGTGAATACGTTGGTGCTGAGCGGGCACTGATTTCAACTTGGTCTGGCCTGGTACACGTTATCCGGCCAGACCGTTGCGGTGCAGCCCCGCAAAAACCTTGTCGTTACGGGCGTCGTCGTAGGGCCGCCAGTCCCGCATCCGGTCGACATAGCCCTCGGACAGGCCTTCGCAAGCGGCCAGAGCCTCCTGTGCTTCATCCACGCGGTCCAAGGCGGCAAGGCAGATGGCGCGGCGATACAGCATGTTGGGATCGTTGGGGCGCACATTGACGGCGCGATCTGCCCAGTCCAACGCTTCGATATTTTCACCCGCAACCAGATACATCCGGGCAATTGCCCAGAAATAGAACCCCCGGTCCGGTTCCCGCGGAGACAAGGCCAGAGCCTTGCGTATTTCCTCGGCTGCCTGTGGGACGATACTGGCATCGGCAAGTTCGGACCGGTTGAAATAGGCCAGTTTCGCGCGTGTGAAAAAGGGATTCAGGCGGATCGCGTATTCCAATTCCTTCAGGCTTAACGCCTTCTCTCCTTGCCAGACATAGGCTGTCGACATCACATAATGCGCAAACGGAGATTTATTGGCCAGTTCCAACCCTTTTTGCGCAGCGGCCACTCCCTTGGCCAACACGTCCTTTGAACGCTCGGACGCACCAAACCCATATTCCTTGAGATAGGCCCATCCCAGCCCCGCCCAGGCATCACCATAGTCTTCATCCAGTGCCACAGCGGCCTGAAACTCAACCTGTGCCGCTTGCAAATCTTCCAGCCCAGGCTTTCTAAGTCCCGACATCCCCCGCAGGTACCTTTCCCACGCCCCTAGATGGTCGGGGCGTTTACGGCGAATGCGGTCGATCTCTCCCTCGACCAGCTCGGTGTCCAATGCGGTGACGACACGCAAGGTGATGTCGTCCTGAATCTCGAACACGTCTTCGAACGGCCGGTCGTATTTCTCGGACCAGAGGGCAAGCCCGGTTGTTCCCTCGATATATTCCACCGTCACCCGCACCCGAGGGCCCGACCGGCGCAATGTTCCGGTCACAAGATACTGTGCCCCCAAAACCCGTGCGGCGTCTTCGACGCTCAGTTCTGGGTTCAGGGACAGGCTGGACGCGCCCGAGACAACCGGCACCCGGCCCATCTGTTGCAGGCCTGAGATGATGTCTTCGGCCAGCCCTTCGGCGAAAAAGGCATGTTCAGGATCGGGGGAGTGGTTCTGGAAAGGCAAGACCGCAAGGGTCGGCGGACCTGTGCGGATCACGGGTCGGGACGGCGCGGGCGACGTCCCCGCAGCCTGCCAGCGAAACACGGTCAGAGGGCGCGAAATGTTTTTTAGCTGATGTTGGCCATCATGTGTCAGGTGTTTTGTTTTGCCCTGCGGCAGCGCATCGACAAATGCCTGCGAGGCGGCCAGCCCCCCGGCGTGGCAAAGGCCTTCCAATCGGGCGGCAATATTGACGCCGTCGCCCAGAATGTCCTGATCGTCAACGAACACATCCCCAAGATGCGCCCCAATGCGCAGCAGGATGCGCGCGTCTGGCGGCTGCTGCCGAGCCTGCGCTGCGGCCTCGGTCTGAATCCGCATCGCAGCGGTTAGCGCTGTGTCAGGCTCCGGGAATTCGGCCAGAAAGCCGTCGCCCATCGTCTTGACCAATCGTCCCTGATTTTGTTCCAGCGCGGGCGAGATGATCGCGTTCCGCAGATGGCGTACAGCGCGCAGGGTTCCGACCTCATCGGTTTCGGTCAGATGGGCGTAGCCCAGCACATCCATGGCCAGAATGGCGGCACGTCGTTTGCCGTCCAGAAAATCCTCCATCGCGGTCCCTCGCAAGCCGTGCCTTGGGCAATCTTACGCGGTTTGCGCCATGAATGCATGACAAGAAAAAAGCCCGCCAAACGAGGCGGGCTTTGTCTAATGCTATTTACGCGTGGCTTACTGCGGGATCTCGCCGTCCAGCCCTTCGACGTAGAAGTTCATGCCCGCCAGCGTACCGTCATCAGCGGTTTCGCCATCCGCCAGCCAATCGCTGCCGTCCTGCTTCTTCAGCGGGCCGGTGAAGGGGTGGTATTCGCCTGCGGCCATCGCGGCTTTCAAGGCCAGCGCCTCTTCCTTGACGTCGGCAGGGACGGCGTCGGAAATCTCACCGATCTCAACCATGCCTTCTTTGATGCCGTCCCAAGTGCTTACGGTCTCCCACGAGCCATCCATGACGGCCTGCGTGCGGGCGATATAGTAAGGTGCCCAGTTGTCGATGATCGACGAAACACGCGGGAAGGGTGCGTATTCGCTCATGTCCGAGGCTTGGCCAAAGGTGACAACATTACCTGCCTCTTGCGCGGCCGCTTGCGGGGCGGTCGAGTCGGTGTGCTGCAGAATCACGTCGGCGCCCTGTTCGATCAGAACGGTGGCGGCGTCAGCCTCTTTCGCCGGGTCGAACCAAGTGTAGGCCCAGACGATCTTGAATTCGACATCCGGGTTCACCTTCTTGGCGTGGATATAGGCCGAGTTGATGCCACGGATCACTTCGGGGATTGGGTAGGACCCGATATAGCCGATGATGTTCGACTTGGTCATTTTGCCCGCGATGTGACCCTGCACCGCGCGGCCCTCATAGAAACGTGCCGAATATGCCGAGACGTTAGGAGCGGTCTTATATCCGGTCGCGTGTTCGAACTTCACGTTCGGGAATTTCTTGGCCACGTTGATAGTGGGGTCCATGTAGCCGAACGAGGTGGTAAAGATCAGATCTGCGCCTTCCAGCGCCATCTGGGTCATCACACGTTCAGCATCCGGGCCTTCGGGGACGGATTCAACGAACACGGTCTCGACCTTGTCGCCAAAGTGCTTTTCGACCGCCTGACGGCCCTTGTCATGCTCATATGTCCAGCCGCCATCGCCGACGGGGCCGACATAGACAAAGCCGACCTTGGTCTTGTCTTCGGCCATGGCACCCGTGGCCAGACCCAGCGCCACGGCGGCGCTTGTCAGTAGAGTGGTGAATTTCATGTGTTACTCTCCAAGTTGGTTTTAGTTGGCCCCTAGTGCGAGGCATGGAAGGTTCGGCCCAATGCGGCAGGTGCGCTGCTCTTGTCGGCCGAAAGGATCACAAGCACAAGGATCGTGATGATGTAGGGCGACATTGCCAGATACTCGACCGGAATGGCAACGCCCGCTGCCTGCAAATTCAGCTGCAACACGGTGATACCGCCAAACAAATAGGCACCCAGCAAGGCGCGCCATGGCTTCCAACTGGCGAAGACCACCAGCGCAAGCGCAATCCAGCCGACACCGGCAGTCATGCCCTCGGTCCATTGCGGCACGCGGATCAGGCTGATGTAGGCTCCGCCCAGCCCGGCACAGGCCCCGCCGAACAGGATCGCCATAATGCGGATCTTGATGACTTTGTAGCCAAGCGCATGCGCCGCATCGTGGTTCTCGCCCACGGCGCGCAGAATTAGGCCGACGCGCGTGTATTTCAGCGTGGCCCAGACGGCGGCCGTGAGTGCGATGCCTACATAAAGGATCGGGTCATGCTGGAACAGGATCGGGCCGATCACCGGAATATCGCTGATCACCGGGATATGAATGTCGCCCATGCTTGGGGGCTTGATCCCCACATAGCTTTGTCCCAACAGGGCGCTGAAGCCCAGACCAAACAGCGTCAGAGCCAAGCCGCTGGCCACCTGATTGGCCAGTGCTACCTGCGTCAGCAGAACGAATAGCAGCGACAGCACCGCGCCGCCGATAGCGGATGCGATGAACCCCAGCCAAGGTGAGCCGGTCTCGACCGAGATCGCAAAGCCGCTGATCGCGCCGACGATCATCATGCCCTCGACGCCAAGGTTCAGAACACCTGCTTTTTCAACGACCAGTTCTCCGATCGCGGCCAGCAGCAGGGGGGTTGCGGCCACCATTAGCGAGGCGACCAGAAGGACGGGATTGATTTCACCAAGGTCCATATCACGCTACCTCGCTACGGGCCGCACGGATGCGGAAGTTTGTTAGAAGATCAAAGGCCAGCAGGAAGAACAAAAGCATCCCCTGAAACACCTGGATGGCAGCGGCAGGCAAGCCCAGTTGGGATTGCGCGATTTCACCACCGATATAGGTCAGCGCCATCAGGAAGCCGGCCAGCAGAATGCCCACCGGATGCAGGCGGCCAAGGAAGGCCACGATGATGGCGGTAAAGCCATAGCCCACGTTAAAGTCGATGCTGACCTGACCGGCAGGGCCGGACACCTCGAACATACCCGCCAACCCGGCCAACATGCCCGACAGACCCAGGCAGAACAGGATCAGCCGTGCCGGATTGACGCCTGCGAATTTAGCTGCACGCGGGGCCTCGCCCGTCAGGCGGATATGAAAGCCCAGCATGTGTCGGTTCAACAGAACATAGGCAAAGATCACTGCAATCAGCGCCGTCACCACGCCCCAATGCATCCCCGATCCGGCAATCAGCTCGGCATTGTGGGCGCTGTCATAGGACTGCAGGTTGCGCGAGCCGGGAAAGCCGAATCCTTCGGGGTTCTTTAGCAATCCAAGCGAGACCGAGGCCAGCATCTGTTCGGCCACATAGACCAGCATCAGCGACACGAGGATTTCATTGGTGCCAAAACGTACCTTCAGAAAGGCCGGGATCATCGCCCACAGCCAGCCCCCGAACGCGCCCGCAATCACCATGATAGGAAAGATGTAGAACGCCTCCAGCGGGTAAAAGGCCAAACCCGCACCGGCGCCAAAGATGGCGCCCATGATGTACTGACCCTCGGCCCCAATGTTCCAGATCCCTGCCCGAAACCCCAGCGACAAACCGATGGCGATCAACACCAAAGGCGCGCCCTTCACCAGCAATTGCGGGCGGTAGTAGAATGCGAACTCTCCGAACAGAGGCTCCCAGAATATGGTGCCGATGGCTTCGACCGGGTTCTTGCCCAGCAGGGCGAACAGCAAACCGCCAAACACCATCGTTGCCACCACCGCGACCAGAGGGGTCGCATATGACCACGCTTTCGACGGCTGAGGCCGTTTCTCCAACACAATCATCTGCTCAAACCCCCAGGTCTTTTTCTCGTTCCAAATACGGCCGCCGGAGACGGTTCCACGGCTTACACATGCGCCACCTCCATGCCATGAGCACCGCCCATCATCAGGCCGATCTCATCGACCGTCAGACCGGTGGTTTTTCGCGGCGCACTCAGGCGGCCTTCGTTCAGCGCCGCAAAGCTGTCGGAGATCTCCATCAACTCGTCCAGATCCTGCGAAATGCAGATCACCGCTGTCCCCTTTGCCGCCAAATCCAGAATGGCCTGCCGGATGGAGGCTGCGGCGGCGGCATCCACGCCCCATGTGGGCTGGTTCACCACCAGCACATCGGGGTTTTGCAACACCTCACGCCCAATTACGAATTTCTGCAGGTTCCCACCCGACAAAGACCGCGCCGCGTTCTCGGGGCCAGGCGTGCGGACGTCAAAGGCGCTGATGATTTTCTCGGCAAAGCTTTTGGTCTCGGCCCATTTCAGGAAGCCATTATTTTCCAACCCTTCGCGGACGGATCCTGTCAGCAAGGCGTTTTCCGTCAGGCTCATATCAGGCGCTGCGGCGTGGCCCAGCCGCTCCTCGGGCGCGGTCAGCACACCGAGCTTGCGCCGCGCGGTGGGGCCCAGCTTGCCAATCGGCTGGCCGTTGAACTTGATCGCATCGGCCGCAGTCGGGATTTCGCCCGACAGCACCCCCAGCAATTCATCCTGCCCGTTGCCTGCGACGCCGCCGATGCCCAGAACCTCGCCCTTGCGGACGGTCATGTGAACATTGCGCAGCGCGGTACCGAATTCCGACGGAGACGGTACCGACAGCCCGCTGACATCCAGAGCAACTTCGCCAAAATCCCGCCCTGACCGTTCCGGTGTTTGCAGGGTCGAACCCACCATCATCTCGGCCATGTCCCGCGCCGAGGTCTCAGAGGGAACACACTCGCCCACGTTCTTGCCCAGACGCAGGATTGTCGCGTGGTCGCACAGCGTGCGGATCTCTTCCAGCTTATGCGAGATATACAGGATCGAGGTACCTTCGGCGCGTAATTTGTTCAGTGTTTCAAACAAGATATCGACCTCTTGTGGGGTCAAAACCGATGTTGGCTCGTCCATGATCAGCAGTTTGGGGTCCTGCAGCAGGCAACGGATGATCTCGACCCGCTGACGTTCGCCTGCGGACAGGTCGCCCACCGTGCGATACGGGTCCAGCGGCAGGCCATAGGTTTCGGACACTTCTCGGATACGTGCGGCCAGATCGCCCATGGGCGGCGGGTTCTCCATTCCCAATGCGATATTCTCGGCCACGTTCAACGCGTCAAACAACGAGAAATGCTGGAACACCATCGCGATCCCATCGGCGCGGGCCGCGCGCGGTTCGGGCGGGGCGAACGGCTGGCCGCGCAGCAGCATCGTGCCGCTATCGGGTTTCACCAGCCCATAGATCATTTTTACCAGTGTGGACTTGCCAGCGCCGTTTTCGCCCAGCAGGGCGTGTACTTCGCCTTCGCCGATATCGAAGGACACCTGATCATTGGCCACGACGCCAGGATAAGCCTTGGTTAGCCCTTGCAGACTTAATAGTGGAGTGGTCACGCGCTCAGGTCCTTCTTCAACTCGGTTTGTCGGGCAGGGCGCAGAAGCTGCGCGGCGACGCCGACGGCGATCATCTGCGGGTGTTTGCCCAAGGCGGGGTCGCCGATTGGGCAAGTGATCCGACTGATCCGTTCGGGGGAATGCCCGAGGGCCGCCAGCCGCGACCGGAATCGCGCCCATTTCGTAGCGGAGCCAATCAAGCCAGCAAACCCAAAACCACGCGTCAACAGTCGATTGCACAGCTCAAGGTCCAGATTGTGCGAATATGTCAGCACAAGATGTTCAGCGTCCTGCGGGGCGTGGCGGACAAGCTCGGCAGGTTTGGCTGCTGGAACTGGTGTGACGCTCGCAGGAATACTGTCGGGAAATCGCTCAGGCCCCGTATCGACCCATGTGATCGCCAGATCGGGCAGGGGGGCCAAAACGTCGACCAGCGCCCGCCCGACATGACCCGCACCCCAAATCCAGAAGTTGCGGGTTGGTTGATGAACCGGCTCGACCATCCAGCCGTCCAGCAGTTGTGGCTCGGGCGCAATGCCCTGACCGCGCGCCTCGGCCAGCAGCCGTTTGACCGACAACGGCATGTCGCCGCCGGTCGGAGATCGCGCGATGACGGTATCGTCCAGCGCATTTACCGCTTTGTGATCATAGACTTCACTGAGCAGCGAAACCGCGCCGCCACAGCATTGACCCATGTCAGGACCCAGCGCGTGATGGGTCAGCCGCGCCGGCGCGGCCTGCGACCTTGCCGCCTGCGCAGCCTGATATTCCAACGTGCCGCCACCGATTGTGCCGCTTTGTCCGCCTTCCCAGACCAGCATGGCGGCACCGACCTCACGCGGGGACGAGCCCTTGATCACGGTGATGACCACGCGGACCACGCGTCCGTGGGTATTGACCGCCTCCCTCAAAGCCTCAAGATCAAATCCCATTAGATGCCCCCTTTCATCCGCTGGACGCCGTGCCAGACCTCTTCGGCAGTGGCGGGCGCATCCAAAGCGGGGTAAGCGTCACCGCAGGCTGCCACCGCATTCGACAGGGCCAGCCAAGCCGAGATACCCAGCATGAAGGGCGGCTCTCCCACCGCTTTCGAGCGATAGATCGTGTCCTCGCGGTTCTCGCCATCCCAGAGCGCGACATTGAAGATATCGGGCCGGTCTGAGCAGGCTGGGATTTTGTAGGTCGAGGGCGCATGCGTGCGCAGGTTACCTTTTCCGTCCCAGACCAGTTCCTCGGTCGTCAGCCAGCCCGCGCCCTGGACATAGCCACCTTCTACCTGCCCGATATCCAGCGCCGGGTTCAGCGAGGCGCCTGCATCGTGAAGGATATCCGTACGCAGGATGCGGTTTTCACCGGTCAGCGTGTCCACCGCCACCTCGGTGACGGACGCGCCATAGGCGAAGTAGAAAAACGGTCGGCCCCGGCCTGCGATCCGGTCCCATTCGATCTTGGGGGTTTTGTAGAACCCCGTGGCGGACAGGCTGATACGGCCCTGATAGGCCAGCGCGGCGGCTTCGGCGAAGGTATAGCGTTCTGCGCCGACCGAGACGTGCCCATCCGCGAACGTGACCGCCGATGGATCAGCCTGATGCCGTTCGGCCAGATAGTCCGCCATCCGGTCACGGATCTTGTCGCAGGCGGCCTTTACAGCCATCCCGTTTAGATCGCTGCCCGAGGACGCAGCTGTGGCTGACGTGTTCGGCACTTTGGCCGTGTCAGTGGCGGTGATCTTGACCATCTCAAGGGGAATACCGAACCGCGACGCGGCCACCTGCGCGACTTTCTGGAACAGGCCCTGTCCCATCTCGGTGCCGCCATGGTTCAGGTGAACCGAGCCGTCCTGATACACATGCACCAGCGCGCCCGCCTGATTGAGGTGGGTCAGCGTGAAGGAAATCCCGAATTTGACCGGCGAGAAGGCGATACCCTTCTTTATCACGCCGTTCTTCGCGTTCCACTCGGCGATGGCGGCCTTACGGGCGGCATAGTCGCTGGATGTCAGAAGTGCTTCGGTCATGCCGTGCAGTTCGAAATCGCTGACTTCCATACCGTAAGGCGTGGTGTTGCCGTCGGCGGGTAGGGGGCGAACGGGGGCATTCCCGGTTTCCACAGCACCACGGCTGGTCAGGTCTTCGTGTGGGTCGGGGCGGT
Organism: Ruegeria sp. F12; assembly: GCF_056533885.1. Classification (NCBI taxonomy): domain Bacteria; kingdom Pseudomonadati; phylum Pseudomonadota; class Alphaproteobacteria; order Rhodobacterales; family Roseobacteraceae; genus Ruegeria; species Ruegeria sp. F12. Next base: position 60,096 of record NZ_JBQFOV010000005.1, read on the forward strand.
CCAGCGGTTTCGCGTGCAGCGGTTGATCGGCCACCTTATGCGCAGGCTCATAATAGTTACGGCGGCGCAGTTCGACCGGGTCCAGCCCAAGCACGTGCGCGGCGTGATCCATCACGCGTTCGATCCCGACCATGCCCTGAGGGCCGCCGAACCCGCGATAGGCTGTGGCGGATTGGGTGTTGGTTTTCAGTCGATGGCTTTCAATCCGGGCATTCGGCAGCAGATAGGCATTGTCGGAATGCAGCATCGCGCGGTCAGCGACGGGCAGCGACAGGTCCTGCGCCCAGCCACAGATGACGTAATGGTGGAAGGAGACACCCTGAATATGGCCGTTCTCATCAAACCCAGCCTTGTAGGCAATGCGGAAGGCGTGGCGCTTGCCGGTGATGATCATGTCATCATCGCGGTCATAACGCATCTTGCAGGCCTTGCCGGTGGCGCGGGCGGCGATGGCGCAGGCGACGGCCAGAGCGTTGCCCTGACTTTCCTTGCCGCCGAACCCTCCGCCCATGCGGCGAGTTTCAACCCGTACGGCGTGCATGGGCACACCCAAGGCATCGGCTACTTTATGCTGAATCTCGGTCGGGTGTTGGGTCGAGCTGTGGACCAGCATGTCCGCGCCCTCATTCGGCAAGGCCAGAGCGGCCTGGCCTTCCAAATAAAAATGTTCCTGCCCGCCGAGTTCAAAGGAACCTTCGATCACGTGGGGGGCCGACGCGATCGCCACGTCTGCATCGCCCTTGGCATAGATGCGGGGGCCGTCCTCGAACCGGCTGTCAGCGGCCAGAGCCTGTTCGATGGTCAGGATCGGTGTGTCTTCGGCATAGTCAATCTTGCCCAGCCGTGCAGCCTTGCGAGCGGCCAGATGGCTGGTCGCCACCACCAGAAACACGGGCTGGCCGATATAATGAACCGTGCCGTCCGACAGCAGCGGCTCATCATGGATCGAGGGCGAGACATCATTGGTAAAAGGCAGATCATCCGCCGTCATCACTTGCACCACACCCTTGGCGGCTTTTACTGCCGACAGGTCCATCGTGGTGATCGTGCCCTTGGCAATCGGGCTGAGGCCAAAGGCCAGATGCAGCGTGCCCTTGGGCGTTGGGATGTCATCCACATAGCGCGCGGCACCTGCGACATGCAGCGGGGCTGCGTCATGGGGGAGGGGTTTGGTCACGCTCATGCCGTCACCTTGAGTACGTCGGTCACTTCGCCCCGATCTTCAAGGAAATACCGCTCCAGCATCGCTTTGGCGGTTTCCAGACGATAGGTGGCCGAGGCGCGCATATCCGTGAGTGGTTGGTAATCGTCAGCAAAGGCGGGCAGCGCGGCCTGAATGGTCGCAGCGGTCCAGGGTTTGCCGATCAATGCGGCCTCGACATGGGTGGCCCGCTTCGGAGTGCCCGCCATGCCGCCAAACGCGATCCGCGCCTGGGTGACGGTGTCGTCCGTGACGGTGATGTTGAAACAGCCGCAGACGGCTGAAATGTCCTGATCGAACCGTTTGCTGAGTTTGTAGGTTTTCAGCCGGTCCGGTTGGCGGGGGAAGCTGACGGCTTCGACGAATTCTCCGGGCGCGCGGTCTTGTTTGCCGTAGTCGATGAAGAAATCTTCCAACGGGATCTGACGGCGAGTGTCGCCTTTGCGCAGATGCAGGGTTGCACCCAATGCGATCAGGGCGGGCGGGTTGTCTCCGATCGGTGAGCCATTGGCGATATTGCCGCCCACGGTTGCGGCGTGGCGGACCTGAACGCTGGCATAACGCCGGATCATCTCGGCGTAGGAGGGATGGAGGTCTGTCAACGTGTCGCACATGCGGTTCATGTCGACCATGGCGCCGATGTGGATTTCGTCATTGGTGATGGTGATGTTTTTCAGGTCGTCGCAGCGGCTCAGGAAGATGACCGGATCCAGGTCGCGCAGTTGTTTTGTGAGCCAGAGGCCCACATCGGTTGCGCCCGCGATGAGCGTGGCGTTGGGATTTTGTGCATAGATCGCGGCCAGTTCGTCGGATGAGGTGGGGAGCAAGGGGGGCTCCGCCCCCCGGCCTGCGGCCGCCCCCCGAGGTATTTTTGAACAAGAGAAGGATTGGTCGTCTTTAACCCATGCTGGGACTGGCTGGGATTCGGCGGCTCGGGCCGCGCGGATGATGGGGGCGTAGCCAGTGCAACGGCAGAGATTACCCGCAATCTGGGTGTCGTGGTCGGTGACGCCATTGGTGTGGCCCGCGACCATCGACATGACAAAGCCAGGGGTGCAAAAGCCACATTGTGAACCGTGTAGGTCGATCATGGCCTGTTGCACGGGGTGAGCCTGCTGGTCGGGGCCGTTTGCGCCCTCGATGGTGCGGATGGCTTTGCCGTGTAGTTGTGGCAGGAATAGGATGCAGGCATTCAGTGCTTTGCTGGAACCTTCATCCGTGACCATGACGGTGCAGGCCCCGCAGTCACCTTCGTTACAGCCTTCCTTGGTGCCGGTCAGGCCGCGATCCTCGCGCAGCCAGTCCAGCAGAGTTGCTGTCGGATTGACGTCCGCCAGCTCCACTGTCTCTCCGTTCAGAAGAAACGTGATGTTCATTCGAGAAACCCGTCGCCTTACCCGGTTGCGCCCTTCGGTGCCCTTCTTCGATGCGACGTAGAAAAAGGGGCGGGCAGAGTGCTTGCCGTCAGATGTTAGAAACAGCGCGCCTTATCTGGCAAGAAAAACTGATTATGTGATGCACCATTGGACCTGAACGATCTGCGATTTTCGCCGTTGTCTAGACATCAGTTGTCTGTAAATAAAGCGCTTTTTGCAGATCGGGCCCAATTGCGGCCGAAGCACCTTCTGAAAAATCCGAATAATAGGTGTTGATTTTTTAGGCATCTCAAAGCGGCGGTTCCTGCTTTTGCCGCGTCGCTGGCTGGGATAGCGTAGCGGGTATGAGCAGTATTCCTCGATTCATTCACCTACGTGTTCACACCGAATATTCTCTGCTGGAAGGCGCTGTGCGGCTGAAGAAGCTGCCCGCTTTGTGCGAGAATATGGAGATGCCCGCTGTTGCGGTGACGGACACCAATTCTATGTTCTCGGCTTTGGAGTTTTCCGTGACTGCCAGCGGCGCTGGGGTGCAGCCGATCATGGGGTGTCAGGTTGATCTGACCTATGTGCAGCCGCAGCCAGGCGAGAAGCCCAAAGCTCCCGCGCCGCTGGTGCTGCTGGCGCAGTCCGAGGCGGGGTATGAGAACCTGATGAAGCTGAGTTCCTGCCTTTATGTGGACAAGGGCGGACAGTTGCCGCAGGTCAGGTTGGACGAATTGGCCGAGCGCTCGGACGGGTTGATCTGTCTGACCGGCGGGCCGGATGGGCCTGTGGGGATGCTGTTGCAGCAAGGCCAGCGTCCGTCGGCGGAGGCTCTGGTGGATCGCCTGGCTGGGATGTTCCCGGACCGCCTGTATATCGAATTGCAGCGCCATCCGGGCGAAGGGGGCCAGCCCGAGGCAGAGCGTCTAACCGAACGTGGGCATGTCGAGATGGCCTATGCCAAGAATCTGCCTTTGGTCGCCACCAATGACGTCTATTTCCCGACCACCGATATGTATGAGGCGCATGATGCGCTGATCTGTATCGCCGAGGGCGCGTATGTCGACCAACAGGACGGTCGCCGCCGCCTGACCGCGCAGCATTTTTTCAAGTCGCAGCAGGAAATGGTGACGCTGTTTGCCGACTTGCCTGAAGCGATTGAGAATACCGTCGAGATCGCGCGCCGGTGCGCTTTCATGGCGTATCGCCGAGATCCGATCCTGCCGAAATTTGCCGATGATGAGGTCGCCGAGCTGCGGCGTATCGCCAATGAGGGCTTGCAGAAACGTCTGACGGTGATCCCGCATGCGGTGACGCCCGAGGAATACCAGGAACGGCTGGATTTCGAACTCGGCATCATCGAGGGCATGGGCTTTCCCGGCTATTTCCTGATCGTTGCCGACTTTATCCAATGGGCCAAGGATCACGACATTCCGGTGGGGCCGGGGCGGGGGTCTGGTGCGGGCTCGCTCGTGGCCTATGCGCTGACGATCACCGACCTTGACCCGCTGCGCTATTCGCTGCTGTTTGAGCGGTTCCTGAACCCCGAGCGGGTCTCGATGCCGGACTTTGATATCGACTTCTGCATGGATCGTCGGGAAGAGGTGATCCGTTACGTTCAGCAGAAATACGGGCGCGACAAGGTGGGGCAGATCATCACCTTTGGTGCTCTGTTGTCGAAGGCCGCTGTGCGCGATATTGGGCGGGTGTTGCAGATGCCCTATGGGCAGGTGGACCGCCTGTCCAAGATGATCCCGGTGGAGGGGGTCAAGCCTGTCTCTATCGAAAAGGCCCTGAAAGACGAACCCCGCCTTCGCGAAGAGGCACGCAGCGAAGAGGTTGTGGACCGGCTTCTGACCTATGGCCAGCAGGTTGAGGGGCTGTTGCGGAATGCCTCGACCCACGCGGCGGGGGTGGTGATCGGTGATCGACCTCTGGATGCGCTGGTGCCGATCTATCAGGACCCTCGGTCCGATATGCCCGCGACCCAGTTCAACATGAAATGGGTGGAACAGGCCGGGCTGGTCAAGTTCGACTTTCTAGGTCTGAAGACTTTGACTGTGATCCAGAACGCGATGGATTTGATCTTCAAATCCGGGCGCGAACTTCATATCGCACCCGATGGCACCGAGTTGTATGAACCCGCCGAAGGCGCGGTGAATGAGATCAACGCCATCCCGCTGGATGATGAGGCGACGTACAAGCTTTATTCGGCGGCCAAAACGGTTGCGGTGTTTCAGGTGGAATCCTCGGGCATGATGGATGCGCTCAAGCGCATGAAGCCGGACTGTATCGAGGATATTATTGCCCTTGTGGCGCTATACCGTCCGGGTCCGATGGAGAACATTCCCAAGTTCTGCGAGGTTAAGAACGGGCTCAGTAAGCGGGACAAGCTGCACCCGTCCATCGACCACATCCTGGACGAGACGCAGGGCATCATCGTCTATCAGGAACAGGTGATGCAGATCGCGCAGGAAATGGCCGGTTACAGCCTTGGCGGCGCAGACCTGTTGCGCCGCGCGATGGGTAAGAAGATTCAGGAGGCGATGGATGCTGAGCGGCCCAAGTTCCTCAAAGGGGCTGCCGAAAATGATGTCGATGAGACCAAAGCGACCGAGGTCTGGAACCTGTTGGACAAGTTTGCCAACTACGGCTTCAACAAATCCCACGCTGCGGCTTATGCGGTGGTCAGCTACCAGACCGGCTGGCTGAAGGCGAACCACCCGGTAGAGTTCATGGCGGGTGTCATGAATTGCGATATCCACCTGACCGACAAACTAGCCGTTTACTTCGAAGAGGTCCGCAAAGGGCTTGAGTTGCCCTATGTGCCCCCTTGCGTGAACCGATCTCAAGCTACCTTCGATGTGGTGAACGGAGAGCTTGTCTATGCGCTGGGCGCCTTGAAAAACGTAGGCGTTGAGGCGATGAACCTGGTGGTCGATGGTCGCGCGGAAAAGCCCTTTGTGAACCTGTTCGATTTAGCCCGCCGGGTTGATCTGAAGAAGGTCGGTAAACGCCCGCTGGAGATGATGGCGCGGGCGGGTGCGTTTGATCAGTTGGATAAGAACCGCCGCCGCGTGTTCGAAAGCCTTGATCCGCTTGTGCAGTATTCGGCGGCTATCCACGAACAAAAGAACTCGAACCAGGTGTCGCTCTTTGGTGAGGCGGGTGACGACCTGCCGGAACCGCGCCTGTCGCCCACGCCCGATTGGCTGCCTGCCGAGCGGTTGAGCGAGGAATTCAAGGCCATCGGGTTTTACCTGTCAGGCCATCCGCTGGACGACTATATGCCCGCGCTGAAACGTAAACAGGTAATGACGCTGGATGAGGTGACGGAAAAGGCGCGCTCGGGGCCCTTCATCGCGAAGATGGCCGGTGTTGTTGCTGGTCGGCAGGAACGGAAATCGGCGCGCGGCAACCGGTTTGCCTTTGCGCAGCTTTCGGACCCCAGCGGCGCGTATGAGGTCACGCTGTTTTCGGAAACGCTGGAGAAATCGCGCGAATATCTTGAAACCGGTGCGCAAGTTGTACTAACCGCCGAGGCGACGATGGAAGCTGATCAGCTGAAGCTGCTTGGCCGGTCTGTCGGCCCGGTGGATACGGTCGTGGCCGAGGCGGGTGCAACCGGCCTGCGCATCTTTGTGGATGAGGAACAGGCGCTGCCTACTGTGGCTAAAGTGCTGGAGGATGCCGCCAGCGCAGCCAAGAACGCCGCGCGCGGGCCTATCCAATTGTTGCTGATGGCCCCCGGATTGCCGGGTGAGGTCGAGATGGACTTGGGTCAGAATTTCCCGATCAACCCCCAGATCAAGGGCGCGATCAAATCGCTGGAAGGCGTGATGTCGGTCGAGGAGTTTTGAGCCCAACTCGATGGTGCCACACAGCTGTGTTGAATGCGCTTAGCTTCATGCGGTTGGAAAGCCTTTTTGCGACCATGTCCGCTCTTGGACACGGATGGGCCGCGATCTCGGGGGTGACAATGCTGGCACCAGTTGCTGCCTAACCGCTGACAAAGTAACTACGCCGGCGTAGCAGGTCTTGCGGTGAAACGAGCGCTAAGGTTTCAGCCCTTAATAATGCGGTGGGCGTTCGTCGCCGAACACAACCCCGCCGGAACCTTCCTGCGCCCGTTCAGCCTCGCGCTGCAACAGCATCTCGACGCGCCGGGTCAGGCGGTCGATCTCGCTCTGTTGGGTTGTAACGACTGTGTTCAACTCTTCGACCGTGCGGGTCAGGTGGGCGATCTGCTCTTCCAGATGCTGCATGGGGCTCTCCTTTGGGCGTGGTCATAGCGGCGCTTTGACCTCAACACCAGTGAAAGCGCGCCTTGCCCCGATGCGGGCCATGGGATAGACCGCGCGCGGAACATGAACCGCAAGGACGCCCCACATGGCCAAGCCCAAGAAACAGCCCCGCCCCAAGGCCGTCACGCCGAAAGGGTTCCGCGACTATTTCGGCCAGGAAGTCTCGCAGCGCACCGAGATGCTGCGGACGATTGCGGATGTCTACCATCGCTACGGGTTTGATGCGCTGGAAAGCAGCGCTGTGGAAACCGTCGAGGCGCTGGGCAAGTTCCTGCCCGACGTGGATCGCCCGAATGAGGGCGTATTTGCGTGGCAGGAGTTTGACGAAGGCGGCAACGGTGACTGGATGGCCCTGCGCTATGACCTGACCGCGCCGCTGGCCCGTGTTTATGCGCAGCACCGCAACGAACTGCCGACGCCCTATCGCCGCTATGCGATGGGTCCGGTCTGGCGCAATGAAAAGCCGGGGCCAGGGCGGTATCGCCAGTTTTATCAATGCGATGCGGATACGGTTGGCACGGCCTCGATGGCGGCTGACGCCGAGATCTGTGCGATGTTGTCGGATACGTTGGAGACCGTGGGCATCCCGCGTGGTGACTACCTGGTGCGGGTCAACAACCGCAAGGTTCTGAACGGGGTGCTGGAGGCGATGGGTTTGGGCGAGGTCACCGCCGCCCGCGACAATGTTCTGCGCACCATCGACAAGTTCGACAAAGTGGGTGAGGCTGGGGTGCGTGAGCTGCTGACCAAAGGCCGACTGGATGCCTCGGGCGCGTTCATCGACGGTGTAGGCCTCAGCGACGATCAGGCCGAGCCGGTGATTGCTTTCCTAACCTCCAAGGCTGCGGATACCGCCGGAACACTGGCCAACCTGCGCGCCGCCGTTGGCGACAGCAAGATTGGGGCGGATGGAATTGCAGAATTGGAACAGATTGGGGCGCTGCTGGATGCGGGCGGTTACGGGTCGGATCGGATCGAGATTGATCCTTCGGTCGTGCGGGGCCTCGGGTACTATACCGGACCGGTTTATGAGGCCGAGTTGACCTTTGAGATTTTCGACGAGAAAGGCCGTAAGCGGCAGTTCGGTTCGGTCTCGGGCGGTGGGCGTTATGACGACCTGGTCAAGCGGTTCACAGGGCAGGAAGTACCTGCGACCGGCGTGTCTATCGGTGTCGACCGGCTGCTGGCCGCCCTGCGCGAAAAGGGCCGGATCGCGGCGCAAGCCACAGGCCCCGTGGTTGTGACCGTGATGGACCGCGACCGTATGGCCGACTATCAGGCGATGGTGGCCGAGCTGCGTAATGCAGGTATCCGGGCCGAGGTCTATCTGGGTAACCCCAAGAACTTTGGCAATCAGCTGAAATACGCAGACAAGCGGAACTCTCCCATCGCAGTGATCGAGGGGGGCGATGAAAAAGTAAATGGGATCGTGCAGATCAAAGACCTGATCCTTGGGGCCAAGATCGCCGAAAGCGCCACGCTTGAGGAATGGAAAGAACGCCCCAGCCAGTTCGAAGTGCCGCGTGGCGATCTGGTCGCCAAGGTGCGTGAAATTCTGGACAGTCAGGACTGACCCATGCCGAACCGTTCCCAGATACAAGCCCGCGCTGCCATGATGCGCGTGAGGTTCGAGGCCGCAGGCGCACAGGTCGTGGACCCTCCGCTGCTGCAACCGGCCGACACGCTGCTGGACCTTTATGGCGAGGATATCCGCGCGCGCGCCTACGTGACCTCGGACGCGCTGCGGGGCGAGCAGATGCTGCGCCCGGATTTCACCCTGCCCGTGGTGCAGATGCATATGTCCGACGGGGCCGAGCCCGCGCGCTATACCTATTCCGGCGAGGTGTTCCGCCGTCAGGAGCATGATCCGGATCGCTCGAATGAATACATTCAGGTCGGATACGAAGTATTCGACCGCAATGATCCCGCAGGCGCGGATGCAGAAGTCTTCTCGCTGCTCGCGTTGCAATTGCGAGGGCTGCCTTTGCGCGCGGCGACCGGGGATATCGGCATCCTGACTGCCGCTGTCGAGGGCCTTAAGACCACAGACCGGCGCAAGGCGGCGCTGATGCGGCACTTGTGGCGGCCTCGTCGATTCCGGGTGCTGCTGGACCGCTTTGCCGGTCGCAAACCGGGACCTGAAGGGCGCGACAGCCTGTTGGATGCAGAAAATCCGCTGGATACGGACATCCCGATGATCGGCAAGCGCCGTGCCTCCGAGATCGAAGCGCGGATCGCTGCCTTGCGCGAAGATCGCGACACACCGCCTATCTCCGACAACGAACTGGTTGGGCTGGAAACCCTGCTGAACGTGCGTGAGACCATGCCCTTTGCGTTGGAACAGCTGCGCGACGTGGCGGTGGATCTGCCGCAGATCACTCCGGCGCTGGACCGGCTTGAGGCGCGGATTGCCTCGCTACAGGCGCGTGGCGTGGATGTGGAACGTCTGGACTTCGAGGCCGCCTATGGCCGCACCTCGATGGAATATTATGACGGGTTTGTCTTTGGCTTCTACGCTGAGGGTCGCCCCGATCTACCCCCCATCGCCACTGGCGGGCGCTATGACGCGCTGACGCGGCAGTTGGGGAACGGGGCCGAAATTCCGGCGGTGGGCGGTGTCATCCGCCCCGACCTGATGCTGGAGATCGAGGAGGACGCGCAATGAGCCTGAAACTGGGCGTGCCCTCGAAGGGCCGTTTGATGGACAAGACCTTTGGTTGGTTCGAAAAGCGCGGCATCACCCTGTCGCGTAGCGGATCGGATCGGGAATATGCTGGCAAGGTCGAGGGCATCGACGGGGTCTCTCTGATCCTGCTGTCTGCCGGGGAAATCCCGCGCGAACTGGCCGCCGGGCGCATTCATCTGGGCGTCACCGGCATTGATCTGGTGCATGAGAAACTGCCCCGCTGGGAACAACAGGTCGAGGAGATCTCGCAGCTTGGGTTTGGCAAGGCCGACCTGATCATCGCGACACCTGCTTGCTGGGTTGATGTAGACACGCTGGATGATCTGGACGCGGCTGCAGCAGCGTTTCGCAAGACCCACGGGCATCGGCTACGGATTGCCACCAAATACCACCGGTTGGTGCGCGAGTTCCTGACCGATGCGGGAGTTGCCGATTACACTCTGGTCGATAGCCAGGGCGCGACCGAGGGCACGGTGATGAATGAGACCGCCGAGGCGATTGCCGATATCACGTCTACCGGCGAGACGCTGCGGGCGAACCACCTCAAAATCCTGACCGACGGGCTGATCCTGCAATCGCAGGCGACCCTGTGGCGCAGTCGGGTGGCGAAATGTGACCCCGAGACAAAGGCCACACTGAACGCATTGCTGGATCGCCTGCGTTAAAGCACGCCGATCTCGGCAAGCGCGCGATTCAGATCGTCGGGCAAGGCATCGTCCTGTTCTCGCCCTTCCGGCAGGTCGGCAGGGGTGTCTTCGGTTTTGAGATAGCGCCAGCCTTGGAATGGGCGTTTGAGCGCGGTCTGGGTGCGATGGACCTGCGGGTCCAGAACGATGGCGCAGCGGCGAATGCCGTCTTCGCCGCGCACCTCATCCAGACGCAGGATGCGCTGACGGCATTGGATTACGCCCTTGATCACCCAATAGATTGATCCGCCATTCAGAATCTCGGACTCGCGCTTGGGCCACATGCGGGTGACATGGCGCGGGCAGCCGTCCTCGTAAAGCGGTCTGCGACTGTCCTGCCACGCCATCAGCGTATCAACGCTTTCCGATCCGACGGACAGTTTGATGAGGTTTACGTACTTATCCACAGCTTTCCCACAGAGTCGTCCCAAGGCCCACCTTTATATTGTAGCTCGCAATGCGACGTCATCAAGGTGTTGTGGTTTGGATGTGAATTGGAGTAGTCTGGATACCTCTTTCAGAACAGGGAATCACCAATGAGCCGCTTTGCCGCCCCCATCGCCGAGCAGATCTGGGACATGAAATACCGCTTTAAAGAAGCGGATGGCACGCCCATCGACCAGACGGTCGAGGATAGCTGGCGACGCATAGCCCGCGATCTGGCGCGGGTCGAGGATGACGCGGCCCATTGGGAAGATAAGTTCTATGAGGCACTGGAAGATTTCAAATATCTGCCTGCTGGGCGCATCACAGCAGGCGCGGGCACAGCGCGGCAGGTGACTCTGTTCAACTGTTTCGTGATGGGCACCGTGCCCGACAGCATGGGCGGTATCTTCGACATGCTGAAAGAAGCCGCGCTGACCATGCAGCAGGGTGGCGGGATCGGGTATGATTTCTCGACCGTCCGTCCGCGTGGGGCCGATGTGAAAGGCGTGGCGGCGGATGCCTCTGGCCCGCTGAGCTTCATGGATGTGTGGGACGCGATGTGCCGGACGATCATGTCCGCAGGCTCGCGCCGCGGGGCGATGATGGCGACCATGCGTTGTGATCACCCGGATATCGAACAGTTCATCACCGCGAAATCTGACCCGGCCCGCCTGCGCATGTTCAACATGTCTGTGCTGGTGACGGATCCGTTCATGGAGGCCGTGAAGGCCGATGGCCCATGGGAACTGGTGTTCGACGGCAAGGTCTATCATACCGTTCAGGCGCGTGATCTGTGGAACAAGATCATGCAGGCCACCTATGACTATGCCGAGCCGGGCGTAATCTTCATCGACCGCATCAACAAGGCCAACAACCTGAGCTATGTGGAAACCATCGCCGCGACCAACCCCTGCGGCGAGCAGCCATTGCCACCCTATGGCGCGTGCCTTCTGGGCTCGATCAACTTGGCGCGGTTGGTGACAGATCCGTTCGAGGACGCGGCGCGTCTGGATGAGGCCGCGTTGCAAGAGTTGGTCGCGACCGCAGTGCGTATGATGGATAATGTTGTAGACGCGTCGAAATTCCCGCTGGCCGAGCAGGAGGCCGAAGCACAAGACAAGCGCCGGATTGGGCTGGGCGTGACCGGGTTGGCCGATGCGCTTTTGATGTTGGGTTTGCGCTATGGGTCCGACGAAGCGGCGCGTCAAACCGAACGCTGGTTGCACGCGATCGCCCGCGCCGCCTATCTGGCCTCGGTCGATTTGGCGAAGGAGAAGGGCGCTTTCCCATTGTTTGACGCCGAGAAATACCTGGCCAGCGGCAATATGCAGCAAATGGATGATGACGTGCGTGACGCGATCCGCGAACACGGTATCCGCAACGCCCTGCTGACCTCGATCGCGCCGACTGGGACGATTTCGCTCTATGCAGGGAACGTGTCGTCGGGGATCGAGCCGGTCTTTGCCTACGCCTACACGCGCAAGGTGCTGCAGAAGGACGGCTCGCGCACCGAGGAAGAGGTAGTGGACTATGCCGTGCAGATGTGGCGCGACAAGTTCGGCGAAGTCGCCTTGCCCGACTATTTCGTGAACGCGCAGACGCTTTCCCCGTCTGATCACGTCAAGATGCAGGCCGCCGCGCAGAAATGGATCGACAGTTCGATTTCCAAGACAATCAACTGCCCCGAAGATATCAGCTTTGACGCCTTCAAAGACGTTTACATGCAGGCCTGGGATCAGGGCTGCAAAGGCTGCACGACCTATCGCCCGAATGACGTGACCGGCTCGGTCCTGACAGTGTCCGAAAGCGCCGACAAAGCCCCCGGCGAAAGCGCGGATGCCCCGCATCAGGTGGATGGCGGCGAGGTTGTCTATATGTCCGAACCGCTGGACCGTCCGCAATCGCTGGAGGGGTCGACCTATAAGTTGAAATGGCCCGACAGCGAACACGCGATTTATCTGACCATCAACGATATCGTCATTGGTGGCCGCCGTCGTCCGTTCGAGGTGTTCATCAATTCAAAGAACATGGAGCACTACGCCTGGACGCTGGCGCTGACCCGCATGATTTCTGCCGTATTTCGACGGGGCGGGGATGTGTCCTTTGTCGTTGAAGAGCTAAAGGCCGTGTTCGATCCGCGTGGCGGGGCCTGGGTGCAGGGGAAATACATCCCATCGATCCTGGCCGCGATTGGCGGCGTGATCGAACAGCATATGGTCAATATCGGCTTTCTTGAAGGCGAAGGAATGGGTCTGAAATCCGACCCGCAGGCGCAGGTGGTCAATATTGACGCGCCCCGCGGCAAAGCCTGCCCATCCTGTGGTCAGTTCGATATGGCGATGATCGAGGGCTGCATGACCTGCCGAAGCTGCGGTCATTCTAAGTGCGGCTGACGCAGATCGCAGACAATTGCTGTGGCTTCTGGCGGGATCGTTTCCCGCCAGAAGCCAGAAGCTGAATCTCTTTAGCAACATTTTTATGAACGATATGTTAACGTCTCTTTTCTGCCAGAATTTGCCCTGATAAGAACGCCTGCGTAAGCAGTGATACGTTGAAAGGTGCGGGCGGGTATAATGAGAGCCGGGCAAAACGGTCGTATAGCCATTTTATGGAAACAGACGGAACTGGATGGGCTTGAGGCGGCGCCTCTGTCCTTTTTGAATGTTGGGGCTGCGTGGTCTTGGCGCGGGCATGCCGCCTTTGTGGACGGTTCTTTGCCGCACGGCCGAGAGGTGGCGCTGAATGTTCTGCATCATTTCATCTCGGAAGACGAATTGGGCAACGGTGCGCAGGGTGTTGTTATCCTGACCAACGGGGCACAGCAATTCTCGGCCCTGTTATATGTTTCGGCGACGCAGGCTGAACCTCTTTTGGTATTCGAAGAAGGATGTCCTGCACGCGAACAGGACTTTTGGGTCGATGAGTTTGTCGAAATCCGTCAGGCTGGCGGCGAATCGGCCAGCCACGCGAATACGGTGGTCTCGTTCCCGACTCGTCCACGCATGGATCCCAATCTTCACGCAGTGCCGCGCCTGCCTGCGGCGAATGCGGGACCGTTGGTGGATTGATCCGTTTCAACGGACCGGATTTTTTCAGGACCTGTTGACTCTGACGGAACTGCAGATATAAGCGCGGCTTCATTGGTGTTGGTGGCCCCCGCAAGGGGATGCCTGTCATGGGGGAAACCCCAAGAGGACAACGCCCTTCATAGTAGGCGCCTACTCCTGTAGCAGTGCAGCGCCTTCGAACATAAAGAAGGAGATCAGCCGTGACGAAACGCACGTCTGCCAAGTACAAAATCGACCGCCGGATGGGCGAAAACATCTGGGGTCGTCCGAAATCCCCGATCAACCGTCGTGAATACGGCCCAGGCCAGCACGGTCAACGCCGCAAGGGCAAACTGTCGGATTTCGGTCTGCAACTGCGCGCCAAGCAGAAGCTGAAAGGCTACTATGGCGACCTGACCGAGAAGCAGTTCCGCCGCATCTACGCCGAAGCCGAGCGTGTCAAAGGCGACACCGGTGAAAACCTGATCGGTCTGCTGGAGCGTCGTCTGGACGCTGTTGTTTACCGCGCCAAGTTCGTGCCAACCGTGTTTGCTGCACGTCAGTTCGTGAACCACGGCCACGTCAAAGTGAACGGAAAGCGAGTGAACATCCCCAGCTACCGCGTCAAAGAAGGCGACGTGATCGAAGTACGCGACAAGTCCAAGCAACTGGCCGTTGTACTGGAAGCAGTTGCGCTGGCCGAGCGTGATGTGCCTGACTATATCGACGCCGACCACTCGAAAATGACCGCAACCTTCGTGCGCGCACCGGGCCTGAGCGATGTGCCTTACCCGGTCATGATGGAGCCGAACCTGGTCGTCGAATTCTACGCGAAGAACTAATCTTCGCCGATCTGGAAAGTTTCGAAAACCGCGCCATCCGGCGCGGTTTTTTCGTTTACACAGTTCTGTTGCCATCGCGCTGAAATTCCAACATTTTGGTCCGTGACCAAGCGCATATAAGACAACACAGTGAATTTGAGACCGCTATGACAGCACGTTTTCAGAAAATCCTGACCGCAGCAGGGCTGGCCGTTCTACTTGTCGGTTGCTCCGACGCCACCAGACCGCTGACATCAAGTGGGCTGCGGTCCGAGGACCCGCTTTTGACCGGTATCCTGCAGAGTTTTCAACATGGATGTATCGAGACCGCCCCGACATTCGAAGAATCGCGGGTTCGTGCCGGGTTCAATGCCAATGAGCCGAAACTTGAGCGGGGGATGGAATTCCTTGGGGGCAGTACAAGAAATCGGTCCTGTGAGGTGATCGTGCGTGGATATGGTACGACCCGGCCGGTGCCGACGGTTGGCGATATCAATCGGTTGGCACGTGCTTTCGCGTCGAACACGCGGTTGGCCTATACCCCTGCGATCCCGGGTGAATCGACACGGGCTTGGGTGTCGTCCGGAAATCGCAATTTCTTCGTGACCGGTTTTGTAACCGGGGATGGGGATTTGCAGCTGATTGTTGGTGAGTGATCCAGTCAGATCGGCAGCGGTCGCCCCTCGGCGATCGCTTCCATAGCGAAATAGGACGTGACGCTGTCCAGTTCGACCTTTTCGATCAGGCGTTGGTACACCTTGTCATAGGATGCCATGTCCTGCGTCACGACCTTGAGCTGATAGTCATAATCGCCCCCGATCCGGTGAAAATCCACAACCTCGGGGATGGTCAGTACATGGCGGCGAAACGCCTGCAGCCACTCGGCCGAGTGATGCCGGGTTCGTAGCATCACAAATACCACAAGGCTGAGGCCCAGTTTCTCGCGCGCGATCTTGGCGGTCGACCCGGTGACGACGCCGCTTTCGTTCAGCGCCTTCAGCCTACGCCAGCACGCATTCTGAGACAGGCCGACCCGATCCGCCAGTTCTCGCTGTGACAGGGTCGCGTCTTTTTGCAGTTCGCGCAGTATGCCTTGATCAATCTGATCTATTCTTTCGGTCATATCAG
This sequence comes from Ruegeria sp. F12, assembly GCF_056533885.1. NCBI lineage: Bacteria > Pseudomonadati > Pseudomonadota > Alphaproteobacteria > Rhodobacterales > Roseobacteraceae > Ruegeria > Ruegeria sp. F12. The sequence goes on from NZ_JBQFOV010000005.1 coordinate 75,756, forward strand.
ATCATATGACACAAAAAATGGAAAAACTACCCAAAGAAATGTGAAGTTTATCCAAAAAATAACAATCATATTGTCAGGGTAATACGGAGCCTGAGCCATGACCCTGAACCAATTCCGCGCGTCCATCCAATCCGCCGATTGCATAACCCCCTTTCGTGATGGGCTGATCGGAGAAGGCGTCATGATTCCGGGTCTGCGCGGGGACGTGCCGCTTGTGTATGCGGATTACGTTGCCTCGGGCCGCGCGTTGCGGCAGGTCGAGGATTTTGTGGCTGCGCATGTGTTGCCGTTTTATGCCAACAGCCACACCGAGGCTTCGTATTGCGGCGCGTATATGACGCGCCTGCGCGGAGAGGCTCGCGCAGAGATTGCCCGCATCGTTGGCGCCCAGGAAGAGGATTCGGTGATCTTCACCGGCTCTGGCGCCACTGCGGGTCTCAACCGGCTGGTCAGCCTGATGGGTGTTAACGAGGCGGACCGGCCGGTTGTTTTGTTGGGGCCGTATGAGCATCACTCGAACATTTTGCCGTGGCGCGAAAGCAAGGCGCGGGTGATCGAAATCCCCGAAGCATCGGACGGGGGTGTCGATCTGCAAATGCTCGAACGTATATTGGTCGATCATTCTGCGTCCGATCTTATCATCGGGTCGTTTTCAGCGGCCTCGAACGTGACCGGCATCATCACCGACCCCGATCCGGTGACACGCTTGCTGAAAGCGCATGGTGCGCTGGCAGTTTGGGATTATGCCGGGGGTGGGCCTTACCTGCCGATGGATATAGGGGAAGGCGATACACGTAAGGACGCAATAGTTGTCTCTCCGCATAAATTTCCAGGCGGTCCGGGGGCTTCGGGCGTGTTGGTTGTCAACACGGAGGCCGTGCGTCGGACCTGTCCCAGTTGGCCCGGTGGCGGGACAGTCAGCTTTGTGTCGCCATGGCGGCATGACTACAGCGCTAACCTGTCCGCGCGCGAAGAAGCCGGAACACCCAACGTTATCGGCGATATCCGAGCGGCGCTGGCTTTTATCGTCAAGGATGTAGTTGGCGTAAAAGAGATCACCAAACGCGAGGTACAGTATAACCAAATGGCGTTGCAGGGATGGGGGGACAACCCGAACCTCACGCTGCTGGGCGTGGATAATCCACATCGCCTGCCGATTTTCTCCTTCCTCGTGCGCGACAACGCGGGGCACCCGGTGCATCAGCAACTGTTCACCCGTATGCTCAGCGATATCTACGGCATTCAGGCGCGGGGCGGCTGTGCCTGTGCTGGGCCCTATGCGCATCGCCTGTTGGGCATCGACAGGGACACGTCCGAGGCGTTGCACGCCGCGCTGTCTGCCGGAGAAGAGATGAAGAAGCCCGGTTGGGTGCGGTTGAACTTCTCATATTTGATGAGCGAACAGACGGTGCAGTTCGTGATCGACAGCGTCAATGACTTGTCGCGCCGCACCGCTGAATTCGCACCATTCTACACGGCCGACCCGGCGACCGCCCGCTTCAAAGCGGCGTGACGGAATTGCCGCTTTTCTCAACGCCTTGAGACAGGTATGAGAGGCTCCAATCAACGGAGCCTCTTATGACCAAGATCACCCCGCAACCCGGCATTATGGACATCGCGCTGTATCAGGGCGGCCAGTCGCATGTGGCCGGGGTTTCGCATGTGATCAAGCTGAGTTCCAACGAAAACCCGTTTGGTCCCAGCCCCAAGGCGATCGAGGCTGTGCGCGACAGTGCCGCCAACCTGCATCGCTATCCCAGCACCGACCACGCGCCCCTGCGCGACGCAATCGGTGTACGGCACGGGCTGGACCCAGCGCGGATCATCTGTGGTGTCGGCAGCGATGAGGTGCTGCAATTCGTGGCGCAAGCCTATGCCGGGCCGGGGGATGAGGTCATCTATACCGAGCACGGCTTTTCCATGTACCCGATCATCGCGCGGATGGCGGGGGCAACGCCGGTGATGGTGCCTGAAAAGGACCGCCGCGTGGATGTTGACAACATCCTTGCCGCTGTGACGGATCAGACGCGGATCGTGTTTGTGACCAATCCGGGTAACCCGACCTCGACCATGATCCCCGAAAGTGAGCTTGTGCGCCTAGCCGAGGCTCTGCCCGACAGTTGCCTGATGGTGATCGACGGGGCCTATGCCGAGTTCGTCGATGATTTTGATGGTGGGGCATCCATCGTGGGTCGGTTCGACAACGTGATCATGACCCGGACGTTCTCGAAAGTGTACGGCCTGGGTGGGATGCGCGTGGGCTGGGGCTATGCCGTGCAGTCGATCATTGATGTGCTCAACCGAGTGCGTCAGCCGTTTAACTTATCACTGACCGCTTTGGCGGCGGCCGAAGCTGCGGTTAAGGACGAAGAGTTCTTGTCTCATTGTCAGGCCGAAAACACGCGCCTGCGGGTGTGGTTGTCCGACGAACTGGCCAAGATCGGGGTGCCTTCGGATGCGTCCTGTACCAATTTCATTCTCGCCCGGTTCACCGATCAGGCCGAGGCTGAGGCTTGCGACGACTATTTGAAAACCCAAGGTTTGATCGTGCGGCGTGTGGCGGGATACAACTTGCCAAATGCGCTGCGCATCACCGTGGGCGATGAAGACGCCTGCCGCCGGGTCGTTGCGGCAATCTCCGCATTCAAAGAGGGCGCAGCATGAGCCAGATCTACGACCGTGTTGCACTGATCGGGCTGGGGCTGATCGCCTCGTCCATGTTCTGGGCCATCAAACGCGCCGGGCTAGCGGGGGAAGTGACGGGATACGCGCGGTCCAAGGCGACGCGCGACACCGCGCGCAAGATCGGTCTTTGCGACCGGGTGTGCGATACCGCCCAAGATGCGGCGGAGGGCGCCGATCTTGTCGTTCTCTGTGTTCCGGTCGGCGCGATGGGTGCGGTGGCCGCAGATATCGCACCAATGCTGAAACCGGGCGCGACGGTGTCTGACGTGGGTTCGGTCAAACGTCATGTGATCGAGGCGGTGTCGCCACATATCCCCGAGGGCGTGCATTTCATCCCCGCGCACCCGCTGGCCGGGACGGAACACTCGGGCCCAGAATCCGGTTTTGCCGAATTGTTCGACAATCGTTGGAGTCTTTTGGTGCCGGTTGAAGGCACCGACCCCGCCGCCGTCGCGCGCTTGCGTGCGCTTTGGGAGGGGATGGGATCGAACGTCGATGAGATGGACGCCGACCACCACGATCTGGTGCTAGCCGTTACGTCCCACGCACCGCATCTGATCGCTTACACGATGGTCGGTGTGGCCGATGACCTGCGCCGGGTGACGGATAGCGAGGTTATCAAATATTCGGCTGCCGGTTTCCGGGATTTCACGCGGATCGCGGCCTCGGACCCGACCATGTGGCGCGACGTGTTTCTGACCAACAAGGACGCGACTTTGGAAATTCTTGGCCGGTTCACAGAGGAACTGTTCGCCTTACAGCGGGCCATCCGAACCGGAGATGGTGAACAGCTATTCGACTATTTCACACGCACCCGCGCGATCCGGCGTGGGATCATCGACGCAGGCCAGGATACGGATGCGCCGGATTTCGGCCGGGGGAAATCCTAGCCATGAGGGCGATCCGGCGGACCATTGCTTTTGCGCTTGTTGGGGCCTTGGCTTCAACAGCGCAGGCAGCGCCGGAACAGTCATTGATTCCCGTGGCGCGGCCATCGGTCGAGCAGGTTGTTGGCCCCACAAAGCTTCGCCCCGTGTTGCGTCCTGTTTCAGCACAGGTTCTGGCCGTCGCTGCGCGCCCGACTGCGCTGCCGTTCCTGGGGCCGGACACATCCTTGATGCCTTATCTGCGCCCGAAAGCTCTGGAACAGGAGGCGCTGTTCAAGAAACGCAAGCTGCGCAAGGGTTCGGTCTGCGGGGATATCGACATTCAAGGCAAACCGGTGGGGCAGGTTCCTGGCAAGATCAAGGCCTGCGGGATCCAGGACGCGGTGCAGATTACTTCGGTCGCCGGTGTCAAACTCAGCCGCCCGTCTACGATGGATTGCGGAACTGCCATTGCGCTGAACAAATGGGTCGATAAATCGGTCAAGCCAACCTTCAAACGCCGCGGTCCGGTGGTCGAACTACAAGTCGCCGCCCACTATGCCTGCAGAACACGAAACAATCAGAAAGGCGCGCGGATATCCGAGCATGGCAAGGGGCGCGCGATTGATATCTCGGGTTTTCGAATGGCGGACGGTGAGCTGGTGACGGTTCTAAACGGCTGGCGCAAGAACCCGTCAAAGAAACAACTGACCAAAATCTGGCGCGGCGCGTGCGGGCCGTTTGGTACGGTGTTGGGGCCAAACTCGGACCGCTACCACCGGGATCATTTCCATCTGGATACGGCACGCCACAGACGGGGTCCGTATTGCCGTTAACGTAGAATTAGCCGCGGGGCTGGGCCAAGGGGCAGGGGGCCGACCGCAACGAAGCCGTCTCGGAAATTCAACTGCAAATCCAACGCATTGGGGTTTCCGCCTAGTCCGGCCATGAAGTTCAGCGCGCGCGTCACCGGGTCGACGGCTTGATCAGGCAATGCGCCAGCCGCGTTGGCCATGGCGATCATATCGCGCCAGTTCTCGGCTTTTATGGCGATCTCTCCGGTGGGGATGCCTTGCGCGTCCACATCTAGTTCTCCGGCCGCAAAAAGACGAAGGGCCCCCCATTTCATCTCGGCCAGCCGCAGATCAATTCTGGTGGGTTGCGGGCGACCCTGTTCCAGCGCGGACCGGTCCCATGGCTTGTCGAACACGGTCGTCATGTCCAGTTCGAGCGTCTCAAAGGATTGCGGCAGAGTGGTGGCCGAGCGCATGAGCTCGCGCAAGTCGTCACCGGGGGTGAAACCGTCAATCCGGGCGCTGATGGCATAGGTCTCAGGGCTTGCTGTCTGCGCCATGATCAGCTGCAGCGTCTCGCCCGCCGCTTGCGCTTCTCCGTCGTCAGCGATTGACCACGACCCGGAAGTCAGCGCCATCTTCTCAAGCACCAGCGCAATACCGGGTTGCAGTTGCAACTCTGCCACCAAATCCGCCGCCGTGATGGTCGAGGTTTGGTCGAAATACGATAACCGCTGCGGCGTGTCGGCAAATCGCAGCATTTGCTGGCCGGGCCAGATGGCGGGGCTTTGGAATTCGATCCAATCCGCGCTCCAGGCGGTGCCGTTGACCGGATCGGCCAGCGCGGGATTGTCCAGACGGGTGACATGGTTGAACGGATACCCTGCGGTGGCGACCTGCGAATACTCAGCCTGCCAACCCCGGTCCTGTTGTCCGTCGAACCACGCAGTGATGGCATTGCGCAAGCCAAAACCGGCGACAAACCAATATGCGCTCCAGATCACAGTTATGACAATGACTAGCCGTATCAGCCCGCGCATGGCAGTTCGCCCTTTTTCCCGCACCTGAATTGATGTTTATAGGCGCAAACGGGCAAGGACCAGAGCTATGACGATGTGGGTATTCGGATATGGATCGCTGTTGTGGAATCCGGGGTTTCCCGTGGCCCGCAGCGCGCGTGCGACGTTGCACGGATATGCCCGATCCTTCTGCATGAGCTCGATCCACCATCGCGGGACCGAGGATCATCCCGGCCTTGTGCTGGCTTTGGACGAACAGGACAGCGCCCAATGCAAGGGTCTGGCCCTGTCGGTCGAGCCCGGTCACGAGGACCGCACCCTGCACGAGTTGCGCGAGCGTGAGCTCATTTCGTCAGCCTATGTTGAGAAGATGCTGGACGTGCATCTGGAAAGCGGCGAAACGGTCGAGGCTGTCACCTATGTGATCGAAAAAGACCACGTGCAATATTGCGGTGGAATGCCGCTTGAGGAACAGGCTCAGATCATCGCCCACGCCGTGGGCGGGCGCGGGCCGAACACCGAATACCTCTATAACACCGCCGAACATCTGGCCGAGATTGGCCTGCGCGACCCTGATCTTGAGTGGTTGGCGCAACGGGTGCGTAGCATTACCGCATAAACCCTTGGCGTCACCGGCGGATTTTCGCTAGATTCACTGTCAGAGCAGGTAAGAACCGGGAACCACGCGCATGGCGCAGGCACATCAGGGCGCGAGACCGCATTTCTCGCAACCCATTCGTCAGATCGTAACGATGCTGATCGCTATAGGTCTGGCGGGGGCGGGCGTGTTTATGGCGCTGCCCTATGTCTTGCCGGTCTTCTATGCCAACCCGTATCTCAATGGGTTTATCCTGCTCGTCTTTGCGATCGGTGTTCTGGCCTGTTTTCTTCAGGTGACACAGTTAATCGGCTCGGTCCGCTGGATCGAAGCTTTTGTCGGTGGCGTCGTCCGCGAAGATGCGCGCACCCCGCAATTGCTGGCGCCGCTGGCCTCGTTGCTGCGTGAACGTGGCGCGCGGTCTCAGATCAGTTCCAGTTCAACCAGGTCCATTCTGGACTCGGTGGCCGAGCGGATCGAGGAAGAGCGTGAGATCACGCGATATATCACCAACGTCCTGATTTACTTAGGCCTTCTGGGTACATTCTTCGGCCTCGCCACCACGGTCCCGGCCATTGTCGACACGATCCGCAGCCTCAACCCGCAAGAGGGCGAAGAGGGGCTGGCCGTGTTCAATCGCTTGATGGTTGGGCTTGAGGCGCAGTTGCAGGGCATGGGCGTGGCCTTTGGGTCCTCGTTGCTGGGTCTGGCCGGGTCGTTGATAGTCGGCTTGCTGGAGCTGTTTGCGGGCCATGGTCAGAACCGGTTCTACCGCGAGATGGAGGAATGGCTGTCCTCGATCACACGGGTCGGCTTTGCGCTGGGTGATGAAGGCAGCAGCGCAGAACTGGCCGTACTGTCCCCGGTGTTGGATACGATGTCAGAACAGATGGACGCCTTGCAGGACCTGTTCTCGGCACAGGAGGGGGATCGGGCCGAGCTGTCCGCCAAGCTGGGTCAGTTGGTGGACGTGATCACCGATATGAACCTGCGCCAATCCGACAACGAAGGCGTCACCGCCGCGCTGGAACGCGTGGCGCTGGGACAGGATGCCCTGCTGGATCACATGCGCGAACAGGGCACCGGCGACGGGATCGACGCCGAAAGCCGGATGCGCCTGCGGTCGATGGATGTGCAATTGCTGCGCATCCTCGAAGAAATCTCGGCCGGTCGCCAGGAAAGCATGAGCGAGATGCGCAAGGATATCGAGCTGCTGGTCAAGGCCCTGACATTGCCGCGCGGTGCTGTACGCACGACGCCGGGCGGAGAATAAAAGATGGCCCTGTCCCGTCGCACAGGTCAACGGTTTCAGGGCTCGGTCTGGCCCGGCTTCGTGGATGCGATCACCGGGCTTTTGATGGTTTTGACCTTCGTTTTGACGATCTTCATGGTGGTTCAGTTCGTCCTGCGGGAAACGATTTCGGGGCAGGAAGACGAGCTGACAGCGCTGTCTGACGAAGTTGCCGCGTTGGCCGGCGCGCTGGGGTTGGAAGAACGCGAAAACAGCCGACTTGAAGCTCGGCTTGGGGCGCTGAACGCGACATTGTCTGAAACCGAAGATGAGTTGGCTCAGGCCGAAGATAGCCTTTCGGAGGCGCAATCGCGGATCACGGGTTTTGAGGCGCAGGTTGCGGCATTGCTGGCCGATCAGGATCGCGCGCAAGATGTCATTGCCTCGCTTGAGGCGGAACGGCAGGGGCTACAGGACCAACAGGATCAGTTGCTGTCGGAACAGGATGCTTTGAATCTTGCGCTGGCCCAAAGTCGCGCCGAGATTGATGCACAGGCCGAGGCCGCCCGGTTGGCTGCGGCCCGCCGCGAAGCGCTGGAAGCTCTGGTTGCCGATCTGGAGCAAAGCGAAACTGCCCAGGCGGCGCTGATCACGGAACTTGAAGATCAACTCAGTGCCGAAGAGGCAGCCCGTCTGGCCGAAGCGGCAGCGGCAGAGAACCTGCGCGACCGATTGCAGAACGCCGATGCCGAGCTGACTGCGATGACACTGGCGTTGGAAGCGCAGCGCAAAGAGGCCGAGGAAACGCTGACCCTTTTGGCTGCCGCCCAAGCCGCTCGTGCCGAGCTTGAGCGTCAATTTGGAGAACTGAATACCGAAGAGCTTGAGGCGCAGTTGCAGGCTGCCCTTGCCGCACAAACTCAGGCGCAGACGGATGCACAGGAACAACGCACATTGGCCGAGGAGCGCGCTGCCCTGCTGGCCGTGGCCCGCGAAGCGATTTCGACTGAAAAAGAAGTATCTGAGCAGGCGCAGCGTCAAACCGCTTTGTTGAACCAGCAACTCGCTGCGCTGCGTCAACAATTGGGCGGGTTGCAGGCGCTGCTGGACGATTATGAAGAACGCAACGCCGCCGCCGATATCCGCATCCAAACGCTGGGGCAGGATCTTAACGCGGCTTTGGCCCGCGCGGCCTCGGAAGAACGTCGCCGCCGCCTGCTGGAAGAGGCCGAACGCGCCCGTCTGGAGGCTGAAGCCGAAGCTCTGTCAGGCCAGAATGAGGAACTGGCCGCGCAGGCCGAGGATTTGCAGCGCTATCGTTCTGAATTCTTCGGCAGATTGCGCGATGTTCTGGGGGATCAAGACGGGGTGCGGATCGAAGGGGATCGGTTCGTCTTTTCGTCCGAGGTTCTGTTTGACACCGGCTCGGCCGTGCTGTCGCCCGAAGGCCAACTCGAGGTCGCCAAAGTGGCCGACATCCTACGCAGCGTGGCCGCTGAAATCCCCGAAGGGCTGAACTGGGTCATTCGTGTCGACGGCCACACGGACAATGTCCCCCTCGCGGGGTCGGGGCGCTATCGTGACAACTGGGAACTGAGCCAGGGTCGCGCCCTGTCGGTGGTTCTGTATATGGTTGAGGCGCTGGGTATTCCGCCCAGCCGGCTTGCGGCAAACGGCTTTGGAGAGTTCCAGCCCGTCAATCCGGCCGACACACCCGAAGCACGGGCCCAGAACCGGCGCATCGAGCTGAAGCTGACGGAACGATAACTAGCGCTTTGCCTTGTGCTCAGCGACGCCCAAAGCGAAAGCTGTCGTCTGGCGTACCAGTGAAACACTGTGGGATGACCGGGTAGTTATCAGTTAGGAAATAGGCGTATGTTCCAGACGGATATTCGGGTGAGACCGTGATGCCTCCGTTGCATTCGTCCAGATTTCCGGTTCCTGCGCGGTAAACATAGTCCTCATTGAAAGTGCCATCAAAGTTTCCGTCTGGTGCGCTGCCTCCGGGTCGATTGCCGTTCTTCAGTTGGTAGGATGAGGACATTTGCGTCACGTTCCCATCCTCAATACCAGTCATCGCATAGATCGGGAAACCATCTGCGGCATATCCGACCAGAGGCGAATGTCGGGTCGGCGTGTATTCCAATAGTTCGATCAAGCCGGTCGGGATACCGTGATAGTGGTACTTTCCTCCGGGGAGAACATGGGCGTGGTTTTCATCAAGACCCAGCGAAATTGCACCGCCAAGTGCGTTGTAAGACCAACCCGATCTTGGATCTCCATTCCAGTATTCTGCCGCCAGCGGATCAAACACCACACCGTCTATCGACACGCCGAAATTCCAACCCAGCTCCAGAGGCTTAGGCATGCGACTTGGTTTTGGGCGCGCGGGTACGTTGAGATTGACTCGTTGCTCGGAAAGGCCGTGCGGGTTGCCTCGGTTTGGAAAGCGACCGACCAGATGGTCCGGTATTCCATTTGCGGAAACGCTTACGCGATTTTTGGCTTCGGTGAGATCAACGTAACTGACCCCCGGATCAATCGTGGCCGGTTGCAGAATTAGTGGCCGCGTTGTCGTTTCATCTTGATAGCGAAACCTGTGTTGTGCGGTCGTTATTGTGGCGATCACGGCAAATGTTAAGGAAGAGCCCCAAAGGACGGCGGGTTTAAGCATTCGACTCTCCAATTTGCTTCAACGGTGATTGTGAAACGTGCGCGAGAAGTCGTTCCGTCGAAAAACGCGCCCACGGGCGCGCAATCGTCTGGCGTTGATGCAAAATCGCCCGGATGCAGGTGCAACCGGGCGATCAATGTTTCTAAACGCTTGTGCAATCAGTCTGCTGTTAGCAGCGGCGGCTTGTCGCCCGGAATGCGGGGCTGATCGGGGCCCAGAATTTCCAGGTTCAGATCGCCTTTCTTAACCGAAACGCGAACCACACCACCCTTGGCCAACTTACCGAACAATAGCTCTTCAGCCAGAGGCTTCTTGATGTGTTCCTGGATCACCCGGCCCAGAGGGCGTGCGCCCATCTTGTCGTCATACCCTTTGTCCGCCAGCCATTCGGCGGCCTTGGGTGTCAGGTCAAAGGTCACATTGCGGTCCATCAACTGTGCTTCCAGTTGCAGGACGAATTTCTCGACCACTTGCAGGATGACCTCTTTCGGCAGCGGTGCGAAGGAAATCACCGCGTCCAGACGGTTGCGGAATTCCGGCGTAAAGGTCCGCTCAATCGCAGCCGTATCTTCACCTTCGCGGCGATCACGGCCAAAGCCGATCGCGGCCTTGGCCTGTTCCTGTGCACCCGCGTTCGAAGTCATGATCAGCACCACGTTGCGGAAATTCACCGTGCGACCGTTGTGATCGGTCAGCTCACCATGGTCCATCACCTGCAACAGGATGTTGAACACATCCGGGTGCGCCTTCTCGATCTCGTCCAGCAGCAGCACGCAATGCGGATGCTGGTCAACGCCGTCGGTCAACAGGCCACCCTGATCGAACCCAACATAACCCGGAGGTGCACCGATCAAGCGCGAGACCGCGTGCTTCTCCATGTATTCCGACATGTCAAAGCGCAGCAGTTCAACACCCAGCGTATCGGCCAGCTGTTTCGCCACTTCGGTTTTGCCCACACCGGTCGGACCTGCGAACAGGTAATTGCCGATGGGCTTTTCAGGTTCACGAAGGCCCGCGCGCGCCAATTTGATCGCGCTGGACAGTGCCACAATGGCGTCATCCTGTCCGAACACCACCCGTTTTAGCGAGGTCTCAAGGTCTTTCAGAACCTCGGCATCGTCCTTGGTGACGTTCTTGGGCGGGATGCGGGCGATCTTGGCGACCACGGCCTCAATCTCTTTCACGCCGATGGTTTTTCGGCGCTTGCTTTCCGCGACCAGATGCTGAGCTGCGCCGGCCTCGTCAATCACGTCGATAGCCTTGTCAGGCAGTTTGCGGTCATTGATGTAGCGCGCCGACAGTTCCACCGCCGTTTTGATCGCGTCCGCAGTGTATTTGATCGCGTGATGCTCTTCAAAATACGGTTTAAGGCCGCGCAGAATTTTCACGCTGTCCTCGACCGAAGGCTCATTCACGTCGATCTTCTGGAACCGGCGGCTGAGCGCGCGGTCCTTTTCAAAGTGTTGGCGGAACTCCTTGTAAGTGGTCGAGCCCATGGTGCGCAGCTTGCCACCCTGCAGTGCAGGTTTCAGCAGGTTCGACGCATCCATCGCGCCACCCGAGGTGGCGCCTGCGCCGATGACCGTGTGAATTTCGTCAATGAACAGCACCGCATCTGGATGCTCTTCCAACTCGGTCACGACCGCCTTCAGCCGTTCCTCGAAATCACCGCGATAGCGCGTACCGGCCAGCAGCGCGCCCATATCCAGCGAATAAATCGTTGTCTCGGACAGCACATCGGGGGCTTCGCCCGCGACGATTTTGTGCGCAAGACCTTCGGCAATAGCCGTTTTGCCCACGCCCGGATCGCCAACCAGCAACGGATTGTTCTTGCGGCGGCGGCAAAGCACCTGGATACAGCGTTCAACCTCGTCCGAGCGCCCAATCAGCGGATCAACGTCACCCGCGCGGGATTTGGTGTTCAGATCGACACAGTACTTTCCAAGAGCGCTTTCTTTTTGCTCGCCTTCGCCCGTGCCAGACTGCGGTTCCTCTTCAACCTGATCCGCGCCCGAAACTGAGCGGTTTTCGCCGTAAGCAGGGTCTTTAGCGACGCCGTGAGCGATGAAATTCACCGCGTCATAGCGTGTCATGTCCTGTTCCTGCAGGAAATAGGCTGCGTTGCTTTCACGTTCCGCGAAGATGGCGACCAGAACATTGGCGCCCGTCACCTCAGTCCGGCCCGAGCTTTGCACGTGGATCGCGGCGCGCTGGATCACGCGCTGGAAAGCGGCTGTTGGCACGGCCTCTGACCCGTCAATGTCGGTGACGAGGTTGGATAAATCTTCGTCAATGAATTCGACCAGAGTGCTACGCAAGTCCTCAAGATCAACGCTGCAGGCTTTCATGACGCGGATCGCATCCGGTTCTTCCAGCAGCGCCAGAAGCAGATGCTCCAGCGTGGCGAATTCGTGTCGCCGTTCGTTCGCTGCCGCAAGGGCCGCGTGAATGGCTTGTTCTAAAGTGCTCGAGAATGAAGGCACGCGGGTGCTCCTCTGTCTTGGGTCGGAAGGGGCGCGGGCTTTCGGCCGGATCCCCATCCCAACCATGTCCTCATACTATTAGAGTTTGGTTGATCATGGCCCGGCTTCAAGGGTTTTCTTTCACTTGACAGTCACATTTATTGTGACCGTGGCTGTGAAGTTGGGGAAATAGGCATCAAAAGCGGTCTTTTCTAGCCCGGATTTCCGCAAATACAGCCGCCGGATCCGCGCCCGCCATGCCCAGATGCGCTTGAATCGCCGGATCTGTTGCGCGCAGGAAAGGATTTGTCGCCTTTTCCAAAGCCAATGTCGAGGGCACCGTTGGTTCATTCGCCGCCCGGGCGCGGTCGATATCAGCAGCGCGATCCTGCAACGCCGCATTGTCCGGATCCACCGTCAGGGCAAACTTGGCGTTCGATTGTGTATATTCGTGACCTGAACACACCACAGTATCGTCGGGCAGGGCGGCCAATTTCGACAGGGAGGCCCACATTTGAGGCGCTGTGCCTTCGAACAGACGCCCGCAGCCGAGGGCCATCAGGCTGTCTGCGGTAAAAACGGCAGCACTTTGGGGCATGTAAAACGCGATATGTCCGACCGTATGGCCTGAGACATCCAACACCTGAACTTGCTCTCCGCCCAGTTCAAACGTATCGCCATCGCTGACTTGTTGATCCAATGGTGGCAAGCGGTGCGCGTCGGCAGCGGCCCCGATCACTTTGGCGGTGTGCTTTTCCAGAATGGCCGGCAAGCCGTCCACATGGTCATAGTGGTGATGAGTCAACAACACGTGGCTGAGCGTCCAGCCGCGCCGGTCCAGCTCGGCCACAATGGGTCCTGCTTCGGGCGCGTCGATCAAAGCGGTGTTGCCGCTTGCGGCGTCATGCGCCAGAAAAGCGTAGTTATCGCTGAGACATGGAATGGTGACGATTTCAAGAGGCATGGCCTTTTGCCCTTTCGTTGCTAGACTGCGCCGAAGCTAAGCCGATTGACCGGGTGTCCGCAATGCATCTTGATGTGCAGGATCTGAGGAATTTCTACTACCGCAGCACATTGGGGCGTGCGGCGCAGGCGGCGATCCGGGGCCGGTTGATCGAACAATGGCCCGAAGCCAAAGGCCAGACAGTCGCCGGGTTTGGCTTTGCCGTACCCTTGCTGCGCCCTTACCTGGCAGATGCCCGGCGGGTGATTGGGCTGATGCCTGGGCCGCAAGGCGTTATGCCGTGGCCCGCGGGGATGCCCAATGTCTCGGTCCTGACGGAAGAGACGATGTGGCCGATAGAGACCGGGCACGTGGACAAGCTGGTGGTGATGCACGGGCTTGAGACCTCGCAGCGGCCAAGCGAACTGTTAAATGAATGCTGGCGGGTTCTGGGCCCTGGTGGGCGCGCGTTCTTTATTGTGCCCAACCGCGCGGGATTGTGGTCACGGACGGATCGGACGCCGTTTGGCTTTGGACGTCCGTATTCAGCATCGCAGCTAGAAAACCAGCTCCGGGCGCATCATTTTGAACCGGAAAGCCATTGCTCAGCATTGTATTTGCCTCCCTCGTTCCGGCGGTTCTGGCTCAAGTCGGGCAATCTGATTGAAAAGACGGGCCAGCGGATACCCACCGTCATGGCTGGAGGTGTTCTGATGGTCGAAGCAACAAAGCATATTCGACCCCCAAGCGGCAGCGTCACCAAGGATCCTGTCCGTCGTCCGATCAAGGCACTAGACGGTCTGTTGAAGCCCGCCTAGCTCTTGCTTGCTTTTACGCCACGTCAAAGCGGGAAAACGCGGCAAAAACGCCTCAGGAATCGCAAAAACCTACACTTTCGTAACATTTTTCGCCCCTTGCAGCCGGACAAAAGGGTCGCACCCTTTGTAACCATTTGAAATCAAACACTTTGTGGATAAAGTCACCCCCGTGATAATATGTTGCTAGCTGGGTTCGGCTCTGCTACATCCCCGGTGATTTTGATCCCCGCCCTAAAAGGACGGGGTTTCCTCACGCCCCAAGGTAGCGGCCGCTACCCGAAATCGGGGCCTCAAATATCGGAAGGGTGGACGTGTCCGAACCAGCTTCGATTTCCACAGGCATCGCCGAGCGCTATGCCACCGCGATCTTCGAGATCGCGAAAGAGAATAAAGACCTCGCAGGTCTGGAGACCGGAATTAACGATCTGGCAGCAGCATTGGGCGGCAGCGCCGAACTGCGTAACCTGATCGCTTCGCCTCTGGTTTCGCGCGCCGAACAGGAAGGCGCCATTACCGCAATCGCCGACAAAATGGGCCTGAACGCCATCCTGCGCAACACGCTGGGCCTGATGGCACAAAAACGCCGCCTGTTTGTCGTACCGCAGCTGGTGCAGGTTCTGCGCGACATGCTGGCCGAAGAGCGTGGTGAAGTGACTGCCGATGTTGCCTCGGCCAAAGCGCTGACCAAGACACAGATGGAAAAACTGTCCAAGACGCTGTCCGAGCGTGTGGGCAAGACCGTGACAATCAATGCGACCGTGGATGAAAGCCTCATCGGCGGTCTTGTCGTTAAAGTGGGCTCGAAAATGATCGATAGCTCGATCCGTTCGAAGCTGAACTCCCTACAGAATGCAATGAAAGAGGTCGGATAAATGGGAATCCAAGCTGCAGAGATTTCTGCAATCCTGAAGGACCAGATCAAGAATTTTGGTCAGGAAGCCGAAGTGGCCGAGATCGGCCGCGTGCTGAGCGTCGGTGACGGGATTGCCCGTGTATACGGCCTGGACAACGTACAAGCCGGTGAGATGGTCGAATTCCCCGGTGGCATCATGGGCATGGCCCTGAACCTGGAAAGCGACAACGTCGGTGTCGTTATCTTCGGTTCCGACCGTGACATCAAAGAAGGTGACACAGTCAAGCGCACCAACTCGATCGTGGACGTTCCGATCGGTGACGAACTGCTGGGCCGCGTTGTTGACGGTCTGGGCAACCCGCTGGACGGCAAAGGCCCGATCAATGCCTCCAAGCGTGGCGTTGCTGACGTCAAAGCCCCCGGCATCATCCCGCGTAAATCGGTGCACGAGCCGATGGCAACCGGCCTGAAATCGGTTGACGCGATGATCCCGATCGGCCGTGGCCAGCGTGAGCTGATCATTGGCGACCGTCAGACCGGTAAAACCGCCGTTGCTCTGGACACCATCCTGAACCAGAAAGTCTACAACGACGCAGCAGGCGACGACGAGTCGAAGAAACTGTACTGCATCTACGTGGCGGTTGGTCAGAAGCGTTCGACCGTTGCACAGCTGGTGAAGAAACTGGAAGAATCCGGCGCGATTGAATACTCGATCGTTGTGGCCGCAACCGCGTCCGACCCGGCGCCGATGCAGTTCCTGGCGCCTTACTCGGCGACTGCGATGGCCGAATACTTCCGCGACAACGGCCGCCACGCGCTGATTATCTATGATGACCTGTCGAAACAGGCTGTGTCCTATCGTCAGATGTCCCTGCTGCTGCGTCGTCCGCCCGGACGTGAAGCCTATCCTGGCGACGTTTTCTACCTCCACTCGCGTCTGCTGGAGCGTTCGGCGAAGCTGAACGAAGACTTTGGTGCAGGCTCGCTGACCGCTCTGCCGGTTATCGAAACGCAAGGTGGTGACGTTTCGGCGTTTATTCCGACCAACGTGATCTCGATCACCGACGGTCAGATCTTTCTGGAAACCGAACTGTTCTATCAGGGTATCCGCCCTGCTGTGAACACCGGTCTGTCGGTTTCGCGCGTGGGCTCCTCGGCTCAGACTGACGCGATGAAATCGGTCGCCGGTCCGGTGAAACTGGAGCTGGCTCAGTACCGCGAAATGGCTGCGTTTGCGCAGTTCGGTTCCGACCTTGATGCCGCAACTCAGCAGCTGCTGAACCGTGGTGCGCGCCTGACCGAGCTGATGAAACAACCGCAGTACTCGCCGCTGACAAACGCGGAAATCGTCTGCGTTATCTTTGCAGGCACCAACGGCTACCTCGACAAGATCGACGTATCTGATGTTGGCCGCTACGAGGCCGGTCTGCTGTCGCACCTGCGCGGCAAGCATGCTGACCTGCTGAAGTGGATCACCGACGAAGATCCGAAGATCAAAGGTGACGCAGCAGACAAACTCAAGGCAGCGATCGACGAATACGCCGCGACCTTCGCTTGATAGGGGGTTCCGATGCCTAGTCTGAAGGACCTTAAAAACAGGATCGAGTCGGTCAAGTCGACCCGCAAGATCACCAAGGCCATGCAGATGGTCGCGGCTGCAAAACTGCGCCGCGCCCAGGAATCTGCTGAAGCCTCACGCCCTTATGCCGAGCGGTTCAATGCCGTGATGGCGGGGCTGGCGGCTTCGGTCGGGGGCAGCGACAGCGCCCCCAAGCTGCTCCGAGGTACGGGCAGCGATGATGTCCATCTGCTGGTTGTGATGACAGCTGAACGCGGCCTGTGTGGCGGCTTCAACTCGAACATCGCCAAGCTGGCCCGCCAAAAGGCGGAAGAGCTGCGCGGCAAAGGCAAGACGGTCAAGGTTCTGACCGTTGGCAAGAAAGGCCGCGACGCGCTCAAGCGCGATTTGGGCGATCTGTTCGTTGGACATGTCGACCTTAGCGAGGTCAAGCGCATTGGCTACACCAACGCGCAAGACATCGCCAAGGACGTACTGTCACGCTTTGATGGGGCTGAGTTCGATGTTGCCACGATCTTCTACTCGAAGTTCGTCAACGTTGTGACCCAGATCCCGACGGCACAGCAAATCATCCCCGCCTCGTTCGAGGACGACGCGGCAGGTGACGACAGCGGTGCCATTTTCGACTATGAGCCCAGCGAAGAGGCTATCCTGGCCGACCTGCTGCCCAAGGGGGTTGCAACCGCGATCTTCTCGGCTCTGCTCGAAAACGGAGCGTCTGAACAGGGGGCACGGATGTCCGCGATGGACAACGCGACGCGCAACGCGGGTGAGATGATCGACAAGCTGACGATCCAGTTCAACCGCTCGCGTCAGGCCGTGATCACCAACGAGCTGATTGAAATTATTTCCGGCGCCGAAGCGCTGTAGAGACATACCGGAGACGAAACATGGCGAATGCAAAAGGCAAAGTCACACAGATCATCGGGGCCGTCGTCGACGTGCAGTTCGATGACGCACTGCCTGAAATTCTGAACGCGCTGGAAACCACCAACAACGGCAAACGCCTGGTGTTGGAAGTTGCTCAGCACCTGGGTGAAAACACCGTCCGTACCATCGCGATGGATGCGACCGAAGGTCTGGTCCGTGGCGAAGTTGTGACCGACACCGGCGCACCGATCTCGGTTCCGGTTGGCAACGCCACCCTTGGCCGCATCCTGAACGTGGTCGGCGAGCCGATCGACGAAAAAGGCGACGTTGTTGCGTCGGAAACCCGCGCAATCCACCAGCCCGCACCTGAGTTCGCGGAACAGTCGACCGAGTCGGAAATCCTTGTGACCGGCATCAAGGTTGTTGACCTGCTGGCTCCTTACGCCAAAGGCGGTAAAATTGGCCTCTTCGGTGGCGCGGGCGTTGGTAAAACCGTTCTGATCATGGAACTGATCAACAACATCGCAAAAGTGCACTCGGGCTTCTCGGTATTCGCGGGTGTTGGTGAACGGACCCGTGAAGGGAACGACCTGTACCACGAAATGATCGAATCCAACGTCATCAAGCCCGACAATCTGTCGGAATCGCAGGTTGCGCTGGTTTACGGTCAGATGAACGAACCTCCGGGAGCGCGTGCGCGTGTTGCTTTGACCGGTCTGACCCTGGCCGAGCAGTTCCGCGACCAGTCCGGTACCGACGTTCTTTTCTTCGTCGACAACATCTTCCGCTTCACGCAAGCGGGCTCCGAGGTTTCGGCTCTGCTGGGTCGTATTCCTTCGGCGGTGGGCTACCAGCCGACGCTGGCCACCGACATGGGCGCCCTGCAGGAACGCATCACCTCGACCAAGTCGGGCTCGATCACCTCGGTGCAGGCGATCTACGTGCCTGCGGACGACCTTACCGACCCTGCGCCGGCAACCTCGTTTGCTCACTTGGATGCGACTACCGTTCTTAACCGCGCGATCTCGGAAAAGGGTATCTATCCGGCTGTTGACCCGCTCGACTCGTCGTCGCGTCTGCTGGACCCGGCCATCGTTGGTGAAGAGCACTACGCGGTTGCAACCGACGTTCAGCAGATCCTCCAGCGCTATAAGTCGCTTCAGGACATCATCGCCATCCTCGGTATGGACGAACTGTCGGAAGAAGACAAACTGACCGTTGCCCGTGCCCGTAAGATCGAGCGCTTCCTGTCGCAGCCGTTCGACGTGGCCGAGGTTTTCACTGGTTCGCCGGGCGTTCAGGTTCCTCTGGATGTCACCATCTCGTCGTTCAAAGCCGTTGTGGCTGGCGAATATGATCACCTGCCTGAAGCGGCCTTCCTGATGGTTGGTGGCATCGACGAAGTGATCGCCAAAGCGGAAAAGATGGCCGCAGAAGCCGCCTAAGGAGTATCCCTGATGGCAAACACGATGCAATTCGACCTCGTCAGCCCAGAGCGGAGCCTTGCTTCGCTTGAGGCCACCGCGGTCCAGCTACCCGGAGCGGACGGGGACATGACGGCAATGCCCGATCATGCCCCCACCATCACCACGCTACGCCCCGGTCTGCTGAAGGTTGAGGCACCTGCCGGAGCCAGCGAATACCTGGTCACTGGCGGGTTTGCCCAGATCAACGGCGACGGCCTGTCGGTTCTGGCTGAAAAAGCCATACCGCTTGCCGAAGTGACCCGGTCGCATCTGGATGACCTGATCGCTGAAGCCCGCGCCTCGCACGAGGCCGCAAAGGCCGGGGACGATCAGTCCATCGTTGACGATGCAGCCAAACTGCTGGCCGACATGGAAGCGCTTGGGACGCATATGAGCCTGTAACGGCTTGTTGCAAATGGATCATTCGAAACGGCCTCGCAATGCGGGGCCGTTTTTTTGTCGTGATTTGCTTGAAGTCTCAGATTAAGTTTTCAGTGTAAATGGTTATAGACGATAAAGATGAAGACATTTCGCACCCACCCGATTGGTATCGACCAAGGCGAGACTGTACTGTTTTCCGAATTTTCCAATGGCGGGGACATGTGGACAGGCAACGGAACCCGAGAACGGCGCGCGGCTGTTACGTTCAGCCAGCCGTTCAGGACCACGCCAGTGGTTCAGGTTGGCATATCCCTATGGGATGTGGACACAACCACCGCCCTGCGCGCCGAGGTCAAGGCCGAGGATATCTCAGCCGAAGGCTTCAGCGCCGTTTTCCGCACTTGGTCAGACACCCGCATCGCGCGGATCAGGATGTCCTGGACAGCGATCGGAGAGGTGGCGCATGAGGATGACTGGGACATCTCCTAGCCATCCGACGTTTCAGGATTCGATCATGTCCACCCGTGTTGCGTGACGGCCGCCTTCGAAATCGGCTCCAAGGAAAGCATCCACGATATCCAGCGCCTGACCTTCACCTACGACGCGTGCACCGATGGACAGCATGTTGGCGTCGTTATGCTGGCGGATCATCCGGGCTGAGAACGCGTCGGAACACACACCGCAGCGAATGCCGGGGACCTTGTTCGCCGCCATCATGATGCCCTGTCCCGTGCCGCAAAGGATGATACCCAGTGCGCAATCACCCGAGGCAACGGCGTCAGCGGCGGCTTTGCCGTGGATCGGATAATGCGTGCTCTCAGGTGTTTGAGGGCCGATATCCATGACCTCCCATCCTTGGTCCGCGATATGTTTGGCAACCGCTTGGCGCAGCTCGATGGCGGCGTGGTCGCTGGAAAGAACGATGCGTTTGGGGGCTGTCACGGAAAGCTCCTGCCTTAGAGGGGTCACGAAAAAGGGCGGCTGCAAGGCCGCCCGTTCAGATCAGTCCATGTGGTACATGGATTCGTAGATCGGGGTCAGGGTCTTGTCCTCGAACAGCGACGAGACCGAGGTGCCGTTCCAAATGTTCAGGATCGCCTGCGTAAAGATGGGCGCTGTCGGAACAATGCGGATATTTTTGGCTTTGGCGACTTCTTTGGTGGGTTGGATTGTGTCGGTCAGAACCAGAGATTTCATCACCGAGTTTGTCACACGCTCAACCGCCGGGCCGCTCATGACACCGTGGGTGATATAGGAATGCACCTCTTTCGCGCCGTTATCCAGCAGCACTTGCGCGGCCTTGCAGAGTGTACCCGCTGTGTCGCACATGTCGTCCACGATCAGGCAGATCTTGTCTTTGACGTCGCCGATGACAGTCATCTCGGCCACTTCGCCGGCCTTTTCGCGGCGCTTGTCCACGATCGACAGCGGCGCTTCGATCCGCTTGGCCAATTCACGCGCACGGGCTACACCGCCGACATCGGGTGAGACCACCATGATCTCATCCATCTGGTCCTTGAACTGGTTTTTCACATCCAGCGCAAAGATCGGCGAGGCATAAAGGTTGTCCACCGGGATATCAAAGAACCCCTGAATCTGCGCGGCGTGCAGGTCCATGGTCAGAACCCGCTCGATCCCGGCGCCGGTCAGCATGTTGGCAACCAGCTTGGCGGAAATCGGCGTGCGCGCCTTGGTGCGACGGTCCTGACGGGCATAGCCGAAATAAGGGATCACGGCAGTGATCCGCTGCGCGGATGAGCGGCGCAGCGCGTCGGCGATGATCAGCAGTTCCATCAGGTTATCGTTTGCCGGGTTCGAAGTCGGCTGGACGATGAACATATCCTCGCCGCGTACATTCTCGAACACTTCGACGAAAATCTCGCCGTCGTTAAAACGTTCGACCCGCGCGTCAACCAACCCCTGGTCAACGCCGCGATACAGGCTCATGCGGCGTGCAATGGTCTGGGCAAGCGGAAGATTGGCGTTCCCAGCGATCAGCTTGGGTTCGTTGAGTGTCGGCATCGGCTGAGGTCCCCGGGCAGCAAAGGCTAATGTGACAGATTCGTGATGTTGACACCGCTTAGCATGGCCTTACCGTCTCGCAAAGATAACGCAGCGGAGAAAGTGAACATGGCCACCATTGACTACTATTTTGCGACAATTTCGCCCTTCACCTACTTGGCCGGAACCCGGTTGGAAGAGGTGGCCGCGAAACATGGCGCGACAATTAACTACAAACCACTGGATATCATGGCCCTGTTTGGCAGGACCGGAGGCACCCCACCCAAGGACCGGCATATTTCGCGCACCGAATACCGAGCACAGGAATTGCAGCGTCAGGCCAAAAATCTGGGGATGGAATTCAACATTCAACCCGCACATTGGCCGACGAACATGGCGCCATCGTCCTATGCCGTGATCGCGGCGGCCAAGGATGGCTCAGGCGATGTGGGCAAGCTGGTCCATTCCTTCCTGCGCGCCTGCTGGGCCGAGGAAAAGGACATCGCGCAGGATGACGTGATCCGCGATTGCCTGTCGGCAGCCGGGTTCGACCCGAACCTCGCGGATAGCGGGTTGCTGGACGGTGCCGAAACCTATGCCGCCAATCTGGAACAGGCCGTGGACAGCGGTGCCTTTGGCGCGCCCTTCTATGTCACCGAGGACGGACAGCGGTTCTGGGGTCAGGACCGGATCGAGGACCTCGACCGTCACCTTTCCGAGATGAAAGGGTGAAGGACGGGGTGACTCTACCTTCCATATTTGTTCGATCACTGGGGCAGGGCGCGCGACAGGTGCTCGCCCTGCACTGCACGATTGCACATTCGGGGGCTTGGGCCGGTTTGGCGGCCTCATTGGGCGCACAAGCCACGCTTGTTGCGCCCGATATGCTATCGCACGGCAAAAGCCCTGATTGGGATGGGCAGAGCGACTTTTTTGACCTGACCACCACTTTGTCTGCGGCACAATTGACCCAGCCGATGGATGTGATCGGGCATTCCTTTGGCGCGATGATTGCCCTGCGCCTTGCGGTCAATCACCCGAGACTGATCCGCAGCGTGGTCCTGATCGAACCCGTATTCTTCGCCGTCGCCAAGTTGGATGCGCTCGATCTTCTGGCGCAGCACGATGCGGCGGCACAGCCTTATGTAGAGGCGCTGGAAACCGGGGATATGCCGCTGGCGGCCCGCCTGTTCAACCGAATGTGGAGCACCGAGGAAAGCCCGCGCTGGCCGGATATGCCCGAGAAAACGCGCGCGGCGATGATCCGGGGGATCCGGGTCGTTCCAGATGTGGAACAAGCTCTGTTCCAGGATACAAAAGGGCTCCTGACGCCAGGTGTTCTGAACGAAGTCAAACGACCAACCTTGCTGATGACCGGCGGACACTCTCATCCGGTCATGCCTGCAATTTCACATGGATTGCAAAAACGCCTGCCCAACGCGTCCATCATCACTATCGAAGACGCAGGGCACATGCTGCCAATCTCGCACCCTAATGAAACCGCCGCCCAGATAACCAATTTCTGGCACAGGCTGCCTCCTTCTTCTGTTTGAAAATACCTCGGGGGTTTGGGTGCAGAGCCCCCAACCAGCTTCAGATCAAACCCAAAAACCGGTCGACCTCTTCGGGTGGTAGTGACCAGTCACACACCAGCCGACAGGCAAGGCGTTCGTCCTCATCCACCCCTTCCAATTCGGCGCCCCACAGATGATAGACCGCTCCGGCCTCGTGAAGCTGTTTGTGCCGGGCGCGCGAGAATTCCGCGAAGATCATGTTCGCCTGCGGTTCATGCAAGAATGATGCCCCCTTGGCCCGCAACCCATCCGCCAGACGTGCGCAGTTGTCATTGGCCTGCCGCGCCATCCTCAACCAAAGATCATCCTGCAGATACGCGGCCATCTGCGCCGACAAATAACGGTGTTTCGAAAACAGATGCGCGCCGCGCTTGCGGCGCAGCTCGAATTCCCAGGCTTTGGCCTCGTCGAAAAAGACCACCGCCTCGACCCCCATCAGCCCGTTCTTTGTGCCGCCAAAGCTGACCGCATCAACCCCCGACTTCCACGTCATCTCGGCGGGGGAACAGTTCAGCGCGACTAGCGCATTGGTGAACCGCGCACCGTCCAGATGCACCGGCAGGCCGTATTCCTTGGCAACACCGCACAGCGCCTGCAACTCTTCCAGCGAATAAACCGAACCTCGCTCGGTCACCTGCGTGATCGAGACTGGCCCGCGTTGCGGCCCATGCACACCGCGAGTTTCTTCGGCCAGAATGGTGCTGCGCAATGCGTCTGCCGTCATCTTGTCACCACCGGGCACCAGCGTCAGCTTGGCGCCGCTGTAGAATTCCGGGGCGTTGCACTCGTCCTCATGAATATGCGCAACGGGGGAACAAAACACGGTGTCCCACGGGTTCGCCAGCGTCGACAGAGCCAAAGAATTCGCTGCTGTCCCGGTCGCAACCAGATAGACAGCTGCCCCCGGCGCTTCAAAGATACCACGGATACGGTCGCGCACCTCGTTCATCAGCGTGTCGGCCCCGTAGGCCATCTGATAGCCCTCATTCGCGGCGCTCAACGCGGCCATCACTTGCGGGTGAACCGGCCCGGAATTGTCAGAAGCGAAATACATCAGTTGGGCTCCTCGATGATATAGTCTTCCCACTCTTCCATGGGGGTTTCGAACTCGGACACCGTGCGCCCCTGAACCGAGACCCCGGCGGCGTGTACGCTGTCGGGCGTACCAGATATCAAAGGGTGCCAGTCGTAAAGGGGTTTGCCCTCCCACAGCAGCCGATAGGCGCAGGTCTGGGGCAGCCAATAGGCGTGTTCATCGATATTTTCGGGCGTCATCACGATGCATTCCGGCACGAATTGGTGGCGGATGTCGTATTGGGTGCAACGGCAGGTCTCATCGTCAAGCAGCCGGCAGGCGACGCAGGTCAGGGCAACCTCGCCAGTGTCTTCGTCTTCCAGCTTGTTCAGACAGCACTTACCGCAGCCGTCGCACAGCGCCTCCCACTCGCGCTGGTTCATCTTGGTCAACGGTTTGCGTTCCCAGAAGCGGGCGGACAGGCCGTTGCGGTCAATCGGGTCGGTGGTCATAGCGCCGCCAGTAGCGCACGGGCCTTTTCGCAATCGGCATCCATCTGGGTGATCAGCCCGTCCAACCCGTCAAACGTCATCTCGGGGCGCAGGTATTCGACCAGACCAACCGAGAGCGTCGCGCCATAAAGATCACCCGAGAAATTGAACAGGAACGTCTCGATATTGGGGACTTCGCCGTTAAACATCGGCCGCGTGCCCACTGAGGCTGCACCGTGATAGCTGCCCTGATGAGGGCCATCCAGCACATCGACCAGAACCGCATAGACGCCGAATTTGGGGGGGTGTAGCCCCTCGATCGACATATTCGCGGTAGGATAACCCAGCTCGCGTCCGCGCTGTTCGCCGCCGATCACCTCGCCCTCGATCCGGTGCCAGTGACCCAGCATCGCGGCGGCATCCCGAGGGCGGCCTTCGGACAGCGCAGTGCGGATCGCGGTTGAGGACACGACGTTTTCCGACCGCTCCATCAGCGGCGCGATGGTGACGCCAAAGCCCATCTGGGCCCCGAACTGAACCAGATCATCCGCAGTGCCGCTGCGGCCTTTGCCGAAACAGAAATCGGCACCGACCACCACATGCGACAGGCCCAGCCCGTCACAGATCACGTTGCGGGCGAATTCCTCGGGCGTCAGCCCGGCCAGCGCTGCGTTGAAAGGCAATTCATAGAGTTTCTGAACCCCAAGTTTCTGCAACCGATGCGCGCGGGCATTGCCGCGCATCAGGCGAAAAGGGGGGCTGTCGGGTGCAAAATATTCCCGCGGATGCGGCTCGAACGTCATCACACCCAGTGGCGCGTCTGGCGCGGCGTTGCGGGCCAGTTCGATCACAGAGCGGTGGCCGATATGCACGCCGTCAAAATTACCGATGGCGACACTGGCACCACGGTCCTGCGGCTCAACAAACTGGAAATCCCGGATAATGCGCATAGCGCCTGCCTAGCGGGACTGCGAGGCAGGTTCAAGGGTCTGAGACGTCAGTCGAACTTGCGCGATGGCGCCAGCACCATAGCCTCGCCCATCAACACCTTTTTGCCGTCTACCGCACAATGGCAATCCAGCTTGACCCGGCGCTTGGCAAAGTCGATGTCGATCACCTTTACCTCGGCATAGACCATGTCACCGGGGCGGACCGGGGCCAGGAATTTCAGCGACTGCCCCATATAAACTGTGCCGTGGCCCGGCAGTTGTTCCCCTATCACAGCCGAGATCAGCCCCGCCGTCAGCATCCCGTGGGCAATGCGCCCCTCAAAGATCGTGTCGCGGGCATAATCGTCATCAAGATGCACCGGGTTGCGGTCGGTTGAGACCTGCGCGAACATTTCGATATCTTCGTCCGTCACCACTTTGCGCAGGTGGCGGGTCATGCCCATTTCGATGTCTTCAATACAGATCGTGCCGCGCGGAAGATTGTCCAACATGTCACCCTCACTCGATTTCTATGAGCAACAAAAAAACCAAAGTCACCCAAGTTGGGAAACTTTATTACTTCGCAGCTGCAGAAAATCAAGTCTTTTCTGACTAGCGCAAGCGGCCGATTGTGAAGGTGGGGTTGATGTTTTCCCTTGCGATATAACCAGATAGGGATTCGTGATGCGGATGGTGCGACGTTTTAGTTTCAGCCGCCGCCAAGCCGCCCGAGATGAACAGAGAATCAATCCCCTCACCCATACCGCCCAGAATGTCGGTATGGGGGCCGTCGCCGATCACCAGAATATCGCCGTCAGGGATATCATGACCCAACTCCTGCAGTCGCCGACGTGCCAGATCATAGATCGGCGGATGCGGCTTGCCGAAATAAAGGCTCTCGCCCCCCATCTCGGTGTAAAGCTTGGCCAGAGCGCCCGCGCACCATTCCCGAACCTCGCCCCGGTCGACCACGATATCTGGATTGGCGCAGAGAAGTTTCATGCCCTTCTGCTTAGCGTAAAGGAAATCCGCGCGGTTGACGTCAGGGTCGGCCATCGGATCGAATGGTCCACAGCAGACAATCCCTTCGGCCTGATCCAGTGGCACACGCTCGATCTGAATTGGGTGGTGCAAAATCTTCAGCGGCTCGAAAAAGCCAGCATCGCGCGCCCATTCTCCCATGAAGTAAACTTTTTCGCCTACAGCGCCTCGAAACATAGCTGAGCGCGCCGAGTCTCCGCTTGTGGCGATCGTATCATAGGCGTCGTTGGGAACGTTGAATTGTTCCAGTTGCTCAGCCACCCCTGCACGGGGCTTGGGCGAGTTGGTGACCAGAACAACAATGCCCCCTTTGGCGCGATAACCTTGAAGCGCTGCCACGGCTTCGGGATAGGCGGTTATGCCGTTATGCACACAGCCCCAGAGGTCGACAAACAGCGCTTTGTAGCGATCGGAGATTTCATCAAGTTTGTGAATAATCTGAGTCATTGAGCTGCCCCCGGGGCTCTGGAGTCGAAGTTGTGCCAGCTATGTCAAAGCTTCGGTCTTTTGACCATCCCAGCTGCAACTTTTCTGAATGAATAGCCGTATACGTTCAGTTGTCTTCACTGATTTCCTCGACATCCGGTGCCAGTTGAACGTTTTCAGTACCTAGAATGATCTGGGCGCCGATCCTGTTCTGAAAGCGAACGACAACCAGATAACCCGGCCCCAACTCGTTGCGCAGTACGTCGACCAGGGGTTTCTCGCGCAGGCTTTCCGGCAGGAGGCCTGCGATTGAAGACACCTTGAACGCGGCTTCAATTGGCAGGTCAACGATCAGCCAGATATCGGCTTGCTTGCGTTGAGCGTTGACGTCGACGCGAACAATCTCGACCGAGACTGGATCAGCCCAATCGCGTATTGTCTGTGCCAATTGCGCTTCGGTTCGGGTTTCCAGATAGCGGTTATATGTCGACTTGCCCAATTGAATGACTACGAAGGTCAAGAACGCCAAGGTCACAACGACGCTGGCAGTAAAGTTCAGCTTGCGACGCCCCTTGCTGAAAACCACCGAACGAGCAGCGTACACGATGTAAACCGCGCAAGCCGATAGGATGATCGCCCCAAGGTTTGTTGCGAACAGCAAGCCGGCCTCATAAGCTTCAGCCGCTTCTTCAAAATACATCAATACCCCCGAGGCGGATAACGGGGGCACCAAAGACACGCCGATCGCAGCACCTGGCAGCAGGCTAACTTCCGATCGATTTATCTGCACATACGCTCCGGCGACGCCAGCCGCCAAGGCAACGATCAGATCTTCAGTCCCGGGATCGGTACGCGCCAGAACCTGATCAGGGATTAGAATTCCGCGGGGAACATCGGCGATATAGACAAGAAACCAGGCCAGAAAGACGCAGATAACTGCCGCCCCGCTTACAATCAAGGCAAGCTTGAACGCACGTCCCAGCCACCCCATGACCATCGAGGCAGCTATGCCCAGTATCGGTGTCATCAACGGTGCGACCAACATGGCGGCAATCACCACTGCGCCTGAATCGCGAAGCATCCCCATGGTCGCGATCACAACCGACAGTGTCAAAAGCATCGCAAATCTGCGCCAATACGCCGCTCGGTCATGCCCTTCGAACCGAAGGATGTCCCTGGTGGTGCTGAATTTTCGTTTACTCATTCCTGCGACCAAGACCCAAGCAAGACTATCCGCACCAGACTATCAACGGATACGCTCTATGCAAAATCTTGTGTCTTAACGAAAAAAGGCGCCCCGATACAGGCGCCTTTTGTTTGTGGTGCAACGAAGATCACACTTTGAGGTTGGGGATGATCTGCTTTTTCCGGCTCATGATTCCGGGCAGAACCACGGCGTCACCGTCTACTGTCGCACCAAAGCTCTTCTCGGCCACGCCTTTCACAAGGTCATTGGGCACAAGCAGGGTGGCTTCTTCGTTGAGGATGTCGACGACAAACAGCAATACCTGATCAACGCCGTCTTCCTTGGCAACATCCACCATCGACGCTGCCAGGCTGTCTTTGCGGTCCAGAACGACGCCCGGAGCGGTGGTTTCCAGAACTGAAACGCGGAATTTGGTGCCGTCGACTTCGTATTCCTTGCTGTCCATGCGGATTAGTTCGGCGTCCGAGAACGAGGATACGTCCGACTTAGCGGCAAACATGTCAGCCGCATAGGCCGAAACGTCCAGACCCAGTTCAGCCGCCAGTTTTTCAGCCACTGCACGGTCATGGGCGGTGGTGGTGGGCGAGCGGAATTCCAGCGTGTCCGACAGGATGCAGGTCAACGCCGCGCCTTTGACGGCGTCAGGCATTTTGGCAGCGTCGTCGCCCATCAGGTCAACCATGATCGTCGCGGTGCAGGCCAGTGGGCGCACGGTGATGTCGATTGGGCCTTTGGTTTCCAGTCCGCCGACCAGCTTGTGGTGGTCGATGATGGCGCGGATGTCTGCGCTGTTGACGTTGGCGGGCAGTTCGGCGGGGTTGTTGGTGTCAACGATTACAACTGGCACGTCCGCGTCCACGTCGGCGATAATACGCGGCTTGGGCAGGTCCCAGCGCTGCAGCATAAAGGCGGCCTCGGTGTTGGGTTCACCCAGCAGTACGGGTTCAGCCTGTTCACCTTTGACTTCGTTCAGATACCACGACCACAGGATCGGGGAGCCGGTGGAATCGGTGTCGGGGGATTTATGTCCAAATACGAGGGTTGTCATGTCAGCGTCCTGAGGATGGTAAATTTGCGCGCCTTATAGGGTGGTCAGGCGCGCTTGTCACCCGGTCTCGGTTACACTGCGACGATAGGTAAAACCGGCTTAGAACGGCCCGCGCTCCAGAGTGTAGCCAGCCTGTTCCAACAGGTTCAGAAGGCCATGTTCTCCTCCAAGGTGTCCAGCGCCGACCGCGATCACGGCAGTCTGGTCCTGAATGTCCAGAATATGCGCCATCCAGTTATTGTTGCGCCCGATCAGAAGCTGTTCTTCGAACCCGTCCCATTCCTCGTCGAAAATCTCTTCCGTCAGGCCCGAGGTCTCAAGCCCCTGCAACCGCGCGAATTGTAGGATTTCGCCGTGTTTCTCTTCGAGATAGGCGTTCAGCATCGTGGCCAGCTGGTCTTCGCTGCTTTCGAAGGCGTCTGCCATTCGGACGAGGGATTGCACCTGCTGCTCCATCGGGAATTCGTTGAACATCGCCATCAATTCCGCCGTTGTCTCAAGCGAGAACTGAGGGATGTCGTATTCGGCCGCCAAATCGGTCAGACGGGCATCCATTCCGTAACTGGCGTTCGGTTCGTGCACCATGCAGGGCGGCACGCCCAAAGTCATGCTGAGAAACCAGGGGCGCATTTTGGCCCCCATCCAGCTTGGGATGCCGCGATCGGCTAGACCTTGTGACAGGGTCTCCCACTGCTCGGCGGGGATCATGTCAATCAGCGTCGGGCCCGAGGTGATCAGAACCGGGCTCAGATCTTTAGCCAAACCTTGCTGAAAGGCGTCCATCTCGGCCTTGGTCACTTCGAAAAAAAACGAATCCGCCTGGCTGAGCGTTGGCTCTAGCCGCTCGACCACCGCGTCCATGCGGGCGTCATTGGTGTGAACGGTGCCAATCAGATGCAGGGTTGCACCGTCCTTGGTGGCGATCCAGTGATTGCCTTCGGGGTAGGGGAAATCAACGAGCGCCTGTTGAATCTGATCCTGCATTTCAGCCGATAATTCCGGGCGCAGGTCGCGCCCCTTGCAGGCCGCATAAGCGCTCAGCGGTAGAAATAGACAAATGAAGACGAACAGAAAACGCATTGGAGCCACCCTTCAAACCTCGGACTTTTTTATATGTGCCGCGACCTTGCATTGCGCAAGGCATGGGATCAAGCGGTGCAAAGCGCCGCCGGTCCGATCTGTGTCTGGCATTCCACAGCAAATCCCCTAGCATGGCCGTATGGAGCGTGAGCAGGATCTTTACCCCCCCATCAAAGCGTTGTTGGAGCGTCAAGGTTACACCGTCAAGGGTGAGGTGGGTGCTGCCGATATAGTCGCCGTGCGCGCTGGGGAAGATCCGGTGATTGTCGAGTTGAAGTTGCGGTTCTCGCTGGCCTTGTTTCATCAGGCGATCGCGCGGCTGAAGGTGACGGATCAGGTTTATATCGGGGTGCTCAAACCCAAAGGTCGCAGCGCTCGGCGGGCTCTGAAGGACAATCTGGCCTTGTGCCGACGTCTGGGGCTGGGTCTGATTACCGTACGCGCTGATGGCGCGGTTGAAGTGCAATGCGATCCGGGACCCTATGCTCCCCGTATGAGCAAGACGCGAAAGGGGCGGCTGCTGCGCGAGTTTGACCGCTTGGAGGGCGACCCCAATGCGGGCGGGGCCACGCGTCATGGGATTGTTACTGCCTATCGACAGGATGCGCTGAAATGTGCGGCGCATTTGGCCGAGTGTGGGGCGACAAAGGGATCTGACGTAGCCAAAGCGACGGGCGTGACCGAGGCGACAAGGCTGATGCGTACCAATCACTACGGGTGGTTCGACAAGGTTGAAAAGGGCATTTATGCCTTGTCAGACGCAGGGCGGGACGGTCTGAAACACTGGGCCTACAGTTGGGATCACCCCGAATAGGGGCGGAGGTCCAAAAAATCCTTCACAGCTTGTTGACTCGGGGAATTGCACCCCCTAGCTATGCGTCGTTATCACTCGACAAGCATGAGTGCTAACGCCCCGCCATCCGGCGAGGGGAGGATTAACAACTTTGAGCCCAAGGAGCTGCAAAGATGGCATTGAAACCGCTTCATGACCGCGTGCTAGTTCGCCGTACCGAAAGCGAAGAAAAAACCGCAGGCGGCCTGATCATTCCTGACAGCGCAAAAGAAAAGCCCAGCGAAGGCGAAGTCGTCGCAACCGGCGAAGGCGCACGCAAGGACAGCGGCGAGCTGATCGCAATGGCTGTGAAAGCTGGCGACAAGATCCTGTTCGGCAAATGGTCGGGCACCGAGGTTCAGGTCGACGGCGAAGAGCTGCTGATGATGAAAGAAAGCGACATCATGGGGATCATCGAGTAAGCCGCGCGCTTCACTCTGATCTTCATTTACAACTTATTTCTCAAGGAGAAACGACATGGCTGCAAAGGACGTCAAGTTCGACACCGATGCCCGTAACCGCATGCTGGCAGGCGTAAACATCCTGGCCGATGCTGTTAAAGTGACCCTGGGCCCCAAAGGCCGTAACGTGGTTCTGGACAAATCCTTCGGCGCACCGCGCATCACCAAAGACGGTGTTTCGGTTGCCAAGGAAATCGAACTGGAAGACAAGTTCGAAAATATGGGCGCGCAGATGGTGAAAGAAGTCGCCAGCCGCACCAATGACGAAGCCGGTGACGGCACCACCACTGCAACTGTTCTGGCTCAAGCAATCGTTCGCGAAGGTCTGAAGCAGGTCGCTGCTGGCCTGAACCCGATGGACTTGAAGCGCGGCATCGACCTGGCAACTGCCAAGGTTGTCGAAGGCATCAAGTCGGCCTCGCGTGAAGTCAAAGACTCGGCAGAAGTTGCTCAGGTTGGCACCATCTCGGCCAACGGCGAAGCCGAAATCGGCCAGCAGATCGCAGACGCGATGCAGAAAGTTGGCAACGAAGGCGTTATCACCGTCGAAGAAAACAAAGGTCTGGAAACCGAGACCGATGTTGTCGAAGGTATGCAGTTCGACCGCGGCTACCTGTCGCCTTACTTCGTCACCAACGCAGACAAGATGATCGCAGAGCTCGACGACTGCATGATCCTACTGCACGAAAAGAAACTGTCCTCGCTGCAGCCGATGGTTCCGCTGCTGGAGCAGGTGATCCAATCGCAGAAGCCGCTGCTGATCATTGCCGAAGACGTTGAAGGCGAAGCGCTGGCAACTCTGGTTGTCAACAAACTGCGCGGCGGCCTGAAAATTGCTGCTGTCAAAGCACCGGGTTTCGGCGATCGCCGCAAAGCCATGCTGCAAGACATCGCGATCCTGACTGGCGGTCAGGTCATCAGCGAAGATCTGGGCATGAAGCTCGAGTCCGTCACCATGGACATGCTGGGCACCGCCAAGAAGATCGAAATCACCAAAGACGAAACCACCATCGTCGACGGTGCAGGCGAAAAAGCCGAGATCGAAGCACGTGTTGCTCAGATCCGCACTCAGATCGAAGAAACCTCGTCGGACTACGACCGTGAGAAGCTGCAAGAGCGCGTTGCCAAACTGGCAGGCGGTGTTGCTGTTATCCGCGTCGGCGGCATGACCGAAGTTGAAGTGAAAGAGCGTAAGGACCGTGTGGACGATGCTCTGAACGCGACCCGCGCTGCTGTGCAGGAAGGCGTTGTCGTGGGCGGCGGTGTTGCTCTGGTTCAGGCCGGTAAAGCACTGGAAGCTCTGGAAGGTGCAAACGCTGACCAGAACGCAGGCATCAACATCGTTCGTAAGGCAATCGAAGCGCCGCTGCGCCAGATCGCTGAAAACGCAGGCGTTGACGGTGCAGTTGTTGCTGGCAAAGTCCGCGAAAGCGGCGACGCCGCGTTCGGCTTCAACGCGCAGACCGAAGAATATGGCGACATGTTCTCGTTCGGCGTGATTGACCCGGCCAAAGTTGTCCGTACTGCACTGGAAGATGCAGCATCGGTTGCCGGCCTGCTGGTCACTACCGAAGCAATGGTTGCCGATAAGCCCCAGAAAGACGCACCCGCTGCAGGCGGCATGCCCGACATGGGCGGCATGGGCGGCATGATGTAAGCACATCGAATTCGCTCAGGCGAATTCTGACGATCCCCCCGATAGGTGCTTGGCCTCTATTGACCAAGCTGTCGAAAGGGAAGCCGCAATATCAAGATGGGGTCGCCTTCGGGCGGCCCCGTTTCGTTAGGAATGCCCGCTGCGCGGACATGCCTCCGGCGGAGGTATTTTTGAACAGAAGAAGAGCGGGCACGGTTTGTCGTCGGGAATGTGAGTGTGCAAATGCGTCCGAACACGCTATGCGGTGGGAATGCGACTGTTTTTGCTGACTGCCCTGACTATGTGCGCCTTTGCGGCGAATTCGATCCTAAACCGTTTGGCCATTGATAGCGGCGCGAGCGACCCTGCCGGGTTTGCCATCGTGCGTGTGTTGGCTGGGGCAGTTGTGTTGGCAGCGCTGGTTTCATTCCGAGGGGGGCAGTTGCCTTTGCGGAACAGGCGTCGCATTGCGGGGGCCGGATCCTTATCCCTGTATATGATCGGGTTTTCTATTGCCTATCTGACCTTGGATGCGGGGTTAGGGGCTTTGATTCTGTTCGCAGTGGTTCAGATCACCATGTTTGCCGTGACATCCGTCACGGGGTCGGCGCCTAGCACACGGCAGATCGCAGGAGCTGGTATCGCTTTGGCTGGTCTGGCATGGGTTCTGTGGCCGAGCGGAGAGATTCAGGTGAACCCGGTGGGAGCGGCATTGATGATTGCGGCAGGGGTCGGATGGGCAATCTATTCGCTGGTTGGCCGGTCCGAACCAGATGCGCTGGCCGGAACAGCCGCCAATTTCGTCGTTGCTCTGCCTATCACAGGGCTAGCGTTGTTGCTGGTTGGAGGAGAGTGGAACATGACAGCCACCGGGTATGTACTGGCCGCTTTGTCTGGCGGTGTGACATCTGGGATGGGCTATGCCCTGTGGTATAGGGTTCTGCCGCAGCTGGCCCCGACGACCGCCGCCGTTGTGCAGTTGAGCGTGCCGATCATTGCCATTGTGGGGGGCGTTGCCTTGTTGGGTGAAACCGCCAGCCTACGTCTGATCCTTGGTGCCACGCTGGTTCTGGGTGGCATTGCGTTGGCTGTTCTGCGCCTGTCGCGGCGCTAGGGGTTTCATCGCGCCCGCTTTGCCCTTATCTGGCCGCTATGAGATATGTGTTGGCCATTATTCTGTTTTTGTTGCCCGCCGCGGCCCATGCGAAATGTGTGGTGCTGCTGCACGGGCTTGCCCGGACCGAGGCGTCCTTTACGGTGATGGAGCAACTCTTTCAGGCGCATGGCTACACTGTTGTGCGGCCCGGATATCCCTCGACCGATCTGCCGATTGCCGAATTGGCGGCTCAGACCCTGCCAGATGCCTTTGCGGCTTGTGGTGACGATACCGTCAACGTGGTGGCGCATTCCATGGGGGGTATCCTGTTGCGTTTCTGGTTGCAGGACAACATGCCCGAAAACCTGGGCCGCGTGGTCATGCTTGGCCCGCCCAATCAGGGTAGCCAACTGGTGGATGAGTTAAGCGCCTACGAGGTCTTTGGTATCCTGAACGGCCCTGCCGGGCTGGCGTTGGGCACAGGTCCCGAAGGTATCCCGCGCAAGTTGCCGCCGGTGGACTTCGAACTTGGGGTGATCGCCGGTGAAAATTCGCTGAACCCGCTGTTTTCATCGCTGATCGAGGGCAAAGATGACGGTAAGGTCTCGGTCGAGACGACCAAGGTCGAGGGCATGAAGGACCATATCGTTCTGCCCGTGACCCATACTTTTATGATGAACAATCCTCGCGTGATGGCGCAAGCACTGCATTTCATCGAATTCGGCCAGTTTGACCCTCAGATTACATGGCTGGATGGCGTGCAAGCCATCATAGATGAGATCTGCCTCGGTTGGGATTGCTCCGAACCAGAATCGGAACCCTCGGAATGAGCGATCTGGCCCTGACGTTCACCGGCGCCGAGGTTCTGTTGCCAGGGGACGGTCTGGCCTTAGCTAATTTGTCGCTTGCAAAAGGAGTCATTCAACCCGATCGCGCTGGCCGCGCCGTCGACCTAAACGGATTTCTCGTTTTACCTGGCATTATCGACCTGCACGGGGATGGGTTCGAACGTCACATCGCGCCGCGCCGTGGGGCGATGAAACAGATGGATGATGGTATTCTGGCGGTCGAGGCCGAACTGGCGGCCAATGGCATTACCACCGCCGTGCTGGCGCAGTTTTACAGTTGGGAGGGCGGCGTGCGCGGTCCCGAATTTGCAGGGCAGGTCTTTGATTCAATTGCGTCCGTCAGAGACAGCGTTGTGACCGATCTGTTGCCCCAGCTACGGTTCGAGACGTATATGCTGGACGACTATGTTGATTTGCCGGAGCGAATTGCGGCGTGGCAGGTGCCCTATGTCGTGTTCAACGACCATCTGCCGCATGATCGTCTTGCCGAAGGGCGCAAACCACCGCGTCTGACCGGGCAGGCGTTGAAGGCTGGGCGTAACCCTGAAATGCATTTCGAAATGCTGCTGTCCATGCACGCGCGGGGATCAGAGGTTCCAATGGCATTGGATAGCTTGTGCACGGTGTTGGAAAAGCAAAACGTGCGCATGGGCAGCCATGACGATGCCACTGCCCAAACCCGCGCAGATTGGCGCGCGCGTGGGGCGAAGATATCGGAATTCCCCGAAACGCTCGAAGCTGCCGAAACCGCTCGCGCCGCAGGGGACCATATCATTCTCGGCTCGCCCAATGTGGTGCGCGGGGGCTCGCATAAAGGCAATGTCAGCGCGTTGGACCTGATCACGATGGGGCTCTGTGATGCGTTGGCCTCTGACTATCATTACCCAAGCCCCCGCCGCGCCGCACTGATGCTGGCTAAGTCTGGTTTGTTGGATTTTGCCGAGGCTTGGGCGCTTGTGTCCTCGGGCCCTGCGCGCGTTCTGGGTCTGAATGACCGGGGTACGCTGGCCCCCGGAAAACGCGCGGATCTGACCATTTTGGACAAACAAACCCACCGCGTTGCCGCGACCATGGCAGAGGGGCGCTTCAGCTATATGGCCGGGGATATCGCGGCCCGGTTCCTTGTCTGATCCGCAAACTTCATCTGGCTAAAAATATCCCCGCCGGAGGCATCGCGCACCAGCGCGATTTCCTAGCGCGAAATGCGGTTGAAATGCCCCATCTTGCGGCCTGCCTTGACCTCGGCCTTACCGTAAAGATGCAAGGCTACATCGCGCTCTCTCGCCAAATCAAGCACCCGATCCATGTCATCGCCGATCAGGTTCTCCATCACCACATCACTATGGCGCTGACCGTCGCCCAAGGGCCACCCGGCGACCGCGCGGATATGCTGTTCGAACTGATCCACAGCACAACCGTTCTGCGTCCAGTGGCCCGAGTTATGCACCCGCGGCGCAATCTCATTCACGATCAATCCGCGCGCGGTCACGAACAGCTCGACCCCCATGACGCCCACATAGTCCAGCGCGTTCAGGATATTGGCTGCCAACAGCACCGCATCGGTGCGCTGCGCCGGAGGCAGTCGGGCCGGGACAGTCGTAGTATGCAAGATACCATCGCGGTGGACATTCTCGCCGGGATCGAAA
This sequence comes from Ruegeria sp. F12, assembly GCF_056533885.1. NCBI lineage: Bacteria > Pseudomonadati > Pseudomonadota > Alphaproteobacteria > Rhodobacterales > Roseobacteraceae > Ruegeria > Ruegeria sp. F12. The sequence goes on from NZ_JBQFOV010000005.1 coordinate 112,326, forward strand.
CAGGCGACCTGACCATCCAGCCCGCGTGCGGCGATGATCGAGACTTCGTGGCTAAACTCTACAAACCCTTCAAGGATCGCTGGTGCACCCGCCATATCGGCCAGAGCAGCCTCGGCATCTTCGGGCGCGCGCAACCGGGCTTGCCCCTTGCCATCATAACCAAAGCGGCGGGTTTTCAGGATCGCGGGCGTGCCGATTTCCTCAATCGCGGATTTCAGGCTGCCCAGATCGGTGATATCGGCAAAAGGCGCGGTTTGTAGGCCCAGACCTTGCAGAAAGTTCTTCTCGGTCAGCCGATCCTGACTGACTCGCAACGCCTCGCGGCCCGGGCGAATGGGGCGGTGTGCCTCCAGCAGGTCCAGAGCCTCGGTCGGGATGTTCTCGAACTCATAGGTGATAATATCGACCGACTCGGCAAAGGCGCGCAGGGCGTCGGCATCGTCATAGGCGGCTGTGGTCACGCGGTCTGCGACCTGACCAGCGGGCGGGTTCGCGCCAGGCTCGAATATATGCGTCACAAAGCCCAGTCGCGCTGCGGCAACGGACAGCATCCGGCCCAGTTGTCCACCGCCAAGGATGCCAATCGTGGCTCCGGGTGCAAGCATGTCCGTCATTCTTCAGGTCTCCAGCCGTTTGCCGATTGCAGTCAGGGCGTCGCGCAGGGCCGCATGGGCCTTGCCCGCTTGCAGGGTTCGCGTCATTTGCAAGCTCAGTGTTCCGTCGGTTGCCAGCGCATCGCGTTCGGCGGCAAGCCGACCAGCCTGACCCTTTTCCATGCTGGCCAGGAAACCAGCCATCAATTGGGTCGTGTAGAATTCCGCACCATCCGCATCGCCGGTCTGTTCGGTTAGCCAATCCACGCCGGTGGTCAGCAGATCTAGAACACCCGGAACCATCGCGCAGATAGCAAAATGAGCATTAAGCGAGGCCTCATTGGCTACCTTCACAACCGGGTTTTCGGGGCCCATCAGACCCGCCAACAGATCATCGTTCCCATAAGCCGCCAAGGGGCAACCGCCCTGTTCCAAAAAGCCCAGAGGGATCGTCTGCACGAAATCCCCCGCAGGGGCGCAGAGCGACCTGAGATCCGCCTCGGACACTGCCGCCATCACCGAAACGATCCGATGGTCGGCCCGAAAGGACAGGGGGGCCAGCACATCCGTTGCAACATGCGGACGCAGACACAGGAACACGATCTCGGACTGGTCGATCACCGATTGCGGATCGCCGACCGTTGCGTTGATGTCGACCTTCAGTGCTGCCGACACGGTGGCGTTACGCTCGGTCACATAAATCTCATGCCCCTTACGGGCCAGCAGCCGGGCAATTGGCGCTGCGATGTGGCCGGTGCCGATGAACCCGACACGGCTCATCCTTGTGGCTCTTCCGGGATCGAGGCCGACAGCGCTGCGCGCCACGCATCCAGCCGCTGCGCCAGAGCGTCATCCTGCAAAGCCAGAATGCCAGCTGCCATCAGGCCTGCATTGGCCCCACCGGCGGCGCCAATCGCCATGGTCGCCACAGGAAACCCCTTGGGCATCTGAACGATGGAATAGAGGGAATCGACACCCGACAAGGCGCGCGTCTGTACCGGCACGCCAATCACTGGCACGCGGGTTTTTGAGGCCATCATACCCGGTAGGTGCGCCGCCCCTCCGGCTCCTGCGATGATCACATGCAGGCCACGCGACACTGCGGTCTTGCCATAGTCCCATAGACGGTCAGGGGTACGGTGGGCGGACACGATACGCTTTTCATAGGCAATGCCCAACTCGTCCAGAATATCGGCGGCCTCTTTCATCGTGGGCCAGTCCGATTGGCTGCCCATGATGATCCCCACTTTCACATCGCTCATCCGCTTTACGCCCCTGCCTGATGAAAGAGCGCGCACTATAGCCAAATCCGCATTCGTGGCAATGCGTCAGGCGATGATGTCAGGGGTCAGACGGTCTTCGATCAGACGAATAATGTCCTTGAGCCGCAGTTTCTGCTTTTTCAAGCGCTTGACGGTCAGTTGATCGGCCGTTCCGGTGGATTGCAGCGCCTCGATCGCTTCGTCCAGATCGCGGTGCTGGCGGCGAAAAACCTCCAGTTCGACCCGCAAAACGTCATCGGTTTTCATCGAAAGATCGGTGGGCGCGTTCATGAGCGACTCAGTGATTATTGTGGTGCTTGTCACACAAGATAGTGTGTCAGGGTTTATCCTGCCAGACCTTGTGGACATCCAGGTACATTCCCATATTCTATTGTACGCGGTTGCCGGAACGGGGCCGCTAAACACGTCGCTTTGGCAATAAAGGACGAAATACGTGTCTAAACTTACCTTGGGCTCATACCCGCATCTTTTGGGGTTCGAGCAACTGGAACGCCTTCTGGAACGGTCTGCAAAGGCCGGAAATGAAGGATATCCGCCCTATAATATCGAACAGACCTCGGACTATTCCTATCGCATCACACTGGCGGTAGCCGGGTTTGCCGAGCAGGATCTGTCGATCACCATCGAGGATCGCCAACTGGTGATCCGGGGCCGTCAACGCGACGACAGCGAGGGGCGCATCTTCCTGCATCGCGGCATCGCGGCACGTCAGTTCCAGCGAATGTTCGTGCTGGCCGACGGAGTCGAGGTGGGCGAGGCGATCATGGAAAACGGTCTGCTGCATGTGGATCTGACCCGCGCCGTGCCGGAAACCGTGGTGCAAACGATCAACATAAGAAAGGGGTAAGAGCAATGAATACACCGGTACAAATCGACGCCAATGGCGACCGTATCGTCTATGTGAAGAAGGTCGAGATTACGGACCTGCCGCGCGAGGTGCGCGAACAGGCGGGTGATCTGGATACGCTCTATGCGGTACATGATTCTGATGGCCAACGCCTGGCTCTGGTCGCCGACCGCAAGCTGGCGTTCAACCTCGCGCGCGAGCATGACTTTTCGCCGGTGGCCGTGCACTGACACGGCCCCTGAGGCGTTTTCCCCGTGACATCCGCCGCTCGCCGGGCCAGATATGCCGTGCAATGGCATGGGATGCGCGGGAATGAGCTGGTTCGATTTTGACTGGGTGGATGCTTTTACCGACCGGGCGTTTGGCGGCAATGGATGTGCTGTGGTGCATAACGCAGCCCATCTGTCGGACACAACCTGCATGGCCTATGTGCAAGAGACGTCTTTGGTCGAATGCACCTTTACCGGCCCCTCTGACGTGGCCGACATCCGGGTTCGGTATTTCCTGGCCAGCCGTGAAATTCCCTTTGCCGGACATCCCACCATTGCCACCGTCGCGGCCATGCGGTCGCGTGGTCTGTTTCAGGGCGATGCCCTGACGCTTGAGACCGGTGCCGGGATCGTCGATATCCGCCTGAATGGTGATGAGATCGAGATGACGCAGATCGCGCCCCAATTCGGCGCGCAGGTCCCAGTTGAACTGGTGGCCGAAACGATCGGCCTGCCGACCGATGCCATCATTTCCCCGCCGCAATTCGTGTCTACCGGTCTGCCGTTCTGCATCACGGTTCTGCGCGATCACGCGGCGTTGCGCGCCGCAAAACTGGTGGAAGGTCCATTGCGAGAGGTTGCGGACAAAGCAGGCTTTTCCGGATCGGACATGGCCGAGCCATTTCTTGTGACGCTGCAAGGCGCGACCGGGGCGGGTGACACGTTCTCGCGCCTGCTGCTGGCCCCACCCAGCCCACCCGAGGATCCGTTCACAGGTTCTGCCACCGGTGCGATGGCGGCTTATCTGTGGAAATACCGGCTGATGGACAAGGACAGCTTCATCGCCGAACAGGGCCATGACATGGGCCGTCCGGGTCAGGCCACCGTCACGCGCGTTGGCCCACCAGAGGCAATGACCGGTATCAAGGTCGCCGGACGCGGCCATGTGCTGATGCGTGGGCAGGTCGACCTGCCCGAGGGGGTCTGATGTCCGAGCCCGCGATTGCCATTCTGCCCTATGGGCACCGGTTGGGGCCGAAACTGGCCGCGGTTCCCCTCAGCGATCTGATCTGGCCCGAGGGTTGCCCGGATCGCCTGATCGGTAAAACCGTCAGAGATCTTGAATCTACCGATCACCTGATCATGTATCCCAATTCTACCGTGCATCTGCGGTTGCGCCGGGGTACCCGGGCGCAGATTTCGCTGATGATGGGGGAACCCTCGGCCATCCACGCAAAACACGACCGGATGCTGCGCTGGACATGGCGTCGGTTCTTTCGTGTGCTGACCTTCCATGACGTCCTGTTGCAAGGCATCCCGAATGCGGTCTTTCTGCCCTATGGCGTCACCATGGTGCCGGACTGGCAGAAGTTGCCCGTCGCAAAGACCAAATCTTGTTCGCTGATCGCCTCGGCCAAGCGCGATCTGGAAGGTCACCAGTTGCGCCATGCGGTGATCGACTGGGTGCGCGAAACGGGCGCGGATGTCGATATCATGGGCCGTGGTTATATGCCGTTTGACCAAAAATCCGACGGGTTGGCGCCTTATCGCTATTCCGTGGTGATCGAGAATGTGCGGGAGCGGAATTATTTCTCGGAAAAACTGACCGATGCAATCCTCTGCGCCACCGTTCCGATCTATTGGGGCTGCCCGAATATCGAGGATTTCTTCGACACATCGGGCATGATCCTGTGCGAATCCGAGGCCGATATTCACCGTGCCATTCAAGTCGCCTCGCCCGAGGACTACGCTGAGCGCCTGCCACATCTTCAGGCGATCCAGCCCAAAGCGGCCGAGTTCGGAGATTTCGAATCCCGCGCCGTTGCGGCCATCCGCGCCGCGCTTCGAACATGAAAAAAGGCCCCCGCGGTGCGAGGGCCTTTGACTGTTTGGATGCAGCTTAGGACGCGGCGATCAGGCCCATGCTCTCCAGTTTTAGCAGCACCTGATGGGCGCAGTTGTCGACATCGACGTTCTCGGTCTCGACGCTCAGTTCAGGGTTTTGCGGCACGTCATAGGGGTCGGAAATGCCGGTGAATTCCTTGATCTTGCCTTCGCGCGCGAGCTTGTACAGGCCCTTGCGGTCGCGGCGCTCGCATTCCTCGATACTGGTGGCGACGTGGACCTCGCAGAAGGCACCGAATTGCTCGACCTCTTCGCGCACGGCGCGGCGGGTGGTGGCATAGGGCGCAATGGGCGCACAGATGGCGATGCCACCGTTCTTGGTGATCTCGGACGCAACGTACCCGATACGACGGATGTTCAGGTCGCGGTGTTCCTTCGAGAAGCCCAGTTCCGACGACAGGTTTTTACGCACGATGTCACCGTCCAGAAGGGTCACAGGACGGCCGCCCATCTCCATCAGCTTGACCATAAGCGCGTTGGCGATGGTGGATTTGCCCGAGCCCGAGAAGCCGGTGAAAAACACGGTAAAGCCCTGCTGGCTGCGTGGTGGTTTGGTCTTGCGCAGCTCGGCCACAACCTCGGGGAAGCTGAACCATTCGGGGATTTCCAAACCTTCCGCCAGACGGCGGCGCAGTTCGGTACCCGAGATGTTCAGGATGGTGACGTCATCCTTGTCCAGAATCTCGTCATTCGGTTCGTATTGGGCGCGTTCCTGCACATAGACCATGTGTTTGAAATCAACCATCTCAACGCCGATTTCATCCTGATGCTGGCGGAACAGGTCTTGCGCGTCATAGGGGCCATAGAAATCTTCTCCGGCCGAGTTCTTGCCGGGGCCCGCATGGTCGCGACCCACGATGAAGTGGGTACAGCCGTGGTTGGCACGGATCAGGCCATGCCAGACGGCTTCGCGCGGGCCAGCCATACGCATTGCGAGGTTCAGCAGCGACATTGAGGTGGTCGAGGCTGGATACTTGTCCAGAACTGCCTCATAGCAGCGCACGCGGGTAAAGTGGTCGACATCGCCCGGTTTGGTCATGCCGACAACCGGGTGGATCAGCAGGTTGGCCTGCGCTTCCTTGGCGGCGCGGAAGGTCAGTTCTTGGTGGGCGCGGTGCAGCGGGTTGCGGGTTTGGAATGCAACGATGCGACGCCAGCCCAGCTTGCGGAAGAACGCGCGCAGTTCGTTCGGAGTGTCACGACGGGCGCGGAAATCATAGTGGACGGGCTGTTGAATGCCAACAACAGGGCCACCCAGATAGACCTTTCCTGCCACGTTGTGCAGGTAGTTCACCGCCGGGTGCGCATCGTCGTCAGCGCCAAATACTTTCTCGGCTTCGCGCGCTTTGTCCGGGGTCCAGCGGTCGGTCACAGTCATGGTGCCCAGGATGACACCTTCCTGATCGCGCAGGGCGATGTCCTGACCCAGTTCGATGCTTTCGGCAAAGTCTTCGCTAACGTCCAGAGTGATCGGCATCGGCCACAGGGTGCCATCAGCCAGACGCATATTCTCGACCACATTGTCGTAGTCGATCTCGGACAGGAAACCTTTGAGCGGGTTGAACCCGCCGTTCATCAGCAGTTCCAGGTCGCAGATCTGGCGCGGGCTCAGGTCCCAGCTGGTCAGGTCGGCAGCTTCTACTTTCAGTTTCTGCGCCGACTCGTAGGAAACATAAAGTTCAGGGATCGGAGCCAGATTGCTCAACATCGTCATGGGAATACTCTTGTCGAAGTTCGGTTTTTTTTACCGGTGGTTCAGTGTCTTTGCGGGGCGTTTGCCCCGACTGTGGGGCGAAGTCCATATACATTCAGGTAATTAAGGACGATATGCGCAGTTTTTACTGCGTTTGGAAGGATTTTTTGACCGGTAGAAGTTTTGAGGACGAAATTCCCGACGATTTACGGTTCGCAGGTGAATTCAGTACGTATGTTCTATTCTGCGGCGGTGGCTGCAAGATCGGTAGCGCTGGTCACAGGCAAGGCGGGAATCGGTCGCGTGACCCCGCGCAAATCAAACGACTTCAAGCCGCTTTGATCTCCGCCGAATCCGGCGGCCTGAAGCAATTCGGACGACACCAGCAGCTCGACCCCAAGGTCCTTGGTTTGCCCTTCTAGCCTGCTGGCAACGTTAACAGCATCGCCGATGATCGTGCGCGTTGCGGTGCCTGCTGCGCCAATTTCACCCAAAACCAGATCTCCCAGATGCAGACCCATTCCGATGCGGATACGTGGGCTGCCTTCCGCTTCTAGCCGCTGATTGAATTGAACGAGGGCGCGACTGACATTTATGGCTGCCTGCAACCCTGCGCGGGCCGAACTTTCTGTATCGGGTGTTTCAAACACCGCCAGCAGACCATCCCCCATGTATTTATCGACCACCCCGCGCTCGGCGGTGATGGCGGGCACGATGGCGTCAAAGAACCGGTTCAGCAGGAATACGATGTCATAGGGCAACTGACCCGTCGTCCGAGAGGTAAAACCACGCATGTCCAGAAAAAGAACGGCCAGTTTGCGCTCTTGTCCCTGGCTGGAATGTGCGCGTTGCCGACCGCCGTCGGGGCGGAACATGCGAAACGCGGTCAACGGTTCTGTTGGTCGAATCTGACAGGCCAGGCGCGCTTTTCTTGGAGCACCCACGGCTGCAAGGCTGCGCGCCTCGACCTCGCTAGGCGAGGGGAGGGCGTCTGCCCCATCCTCGACAATCACCCGACAGGTTGTGCAGCGTCCTTTACCCCCGCACAATGCAGTGTGCGGGATGCCATTGGCTTGCGAAATCTCCAGCAATGTCATGCCTTTTTCGGCGACGACTTCGGGGCCTTCCACGTATTTCACCCGGACCGAGTGCCTGCGCCGCAGCAATTTGCGCACTGCGAAAACAGTTAATGAGGCCCCCAGCGCGATCCAGAAAGCCGTGACAGCATTGCTCTTGATGCTGAACAGTGCCTGAAAGTCCTGTTGAGACGGCCAGTTATAGTGGTCGATATACTGGTCACGCAGAAACGGATCGGCGAAATCCAACCAGAGGCGCCGTCCCTCGGTCAGCAATCCGGCCAGCGCGAACGACGGGACAAACACCGCCAACCCGATCAGGTAGGGCGCAGTTTTTGACCACCAATCGGTCAGGCGCAGCCACATGTGAAGGCCAATGCAGCTGTGAATCCAGACAATCAGCAGCAATGCGCTTTGCAGCCAGATAGCGCTGCTGTTCCACATCAGGATGATGATATAGCCCATCTCGTCATTGACGTCATAGACCTCGTGCGCGTAGCGCGTATAGACGATATGAGTGATCAGCTGCAGCGGGATCAGCAGGCCCAGAACCACCTGCAGCGCCGTGCTGACCGGCATTCTGAGCGTCCTGCGCTGGCTGATCGAATACAGCGCCAAGCCTGTGTGCACAAACAACGCCAAATACAGAAACGCACTGCCGATGTCATGGCGCGTCACTGCGTGGCGGCCATCCTGCATCCCGTGCAGGTAATCGGTATGAAACAACCCCAACCCGATGTTGATGAAGTGAAAAAAGGCGAAGGCAAACAGGACCAGGCCGCTGCCGATCCTCAGCCGGGTTGCCCACCCGCCTTGCCATAGAACGCTACTCAATCAAATCACCTGCACGCGCTTTGTCTGAAGCCGAGTCTGGTACGGGGGAGGCGACGGGTCAAGAATAAGGCGGAACCCAAGCGGTCGCAGGCGCATCGACATGGATCACGTCAGCCGAAATTTTGAACAGCACGAGATGGCTGAGGTCTGGCCGGGACCGAGAGCTGTAGATCAGCCCGTCCGCCTCTTGCGCGCGGGCCGCTTCCGAGAACTGCCAGGTGGGCGAGGGACGGTCCATCTCCTGCCACACGACCGAGGCTGTGCGTTGTCCGCGCAGGTCGACAAGGCGTGCTTTGGTGATCCGGGCTTGTTGCAAAACACGCGGGGGATCATCCTTGCCGACATAGCGCCGGATCGCGACCGCAGCCCCCTCGGCGCTGAGCGACGCGTAAAGCGCTGTCTGCCCTGCAAAATGAAAACGCCCCTCGGGTGCCTTTGCGGGGGCCAGAGGGGCGCCGCATTGGGACAAAAACAGAATTCTCCAGACCGGGCCGGAGAATTCCAACACAGTGTTATTCCTGCTCTGCCAGGAAGCGTTCGGCGTCCAGCGCAGCCATACAGCCCATACCAGCACTGGTCACGGCCTGACGATAGATGTGGTCGGTCAGGTCCCCGGCGGCGAAAACACCGGGGATCGAGGTTTCGGTCGAGCCCGGCTTGGTTACGACATAGCCGCCCTTATGGGTTTCCAGCGTGTCCTTGACCAGCTCATTGGCTGGGGCATGACCGATGGCGACAAAGACACCCTTACACGGGATCTCGGTGATCTCGCCGGTTTTGACGTTCTTGACACGTACACCTTCGACGCCCAGCGGGGCATCAGTGCCGACGACCTCGTCCAGTTCATGAAACCAAAGCGGTTCGATCTTTTCGTTTTTGAACAGACGGTCCTGCAGGATTTTCTCGGCTCGCAACTCGTCGCGGCGGTGGATCAGAGTGACCTTGCTGGCGAAGTTGGTCAGAAACAGCGCCTCTTCCACGGCGGTGTTGCCGCCGCCGATGACCACGATCTCTTGCCCGCGATAGAAGAACCCGTCGCAGGTGGCGCAGGCCGAGACGCCAAAGCCCTTGAACTTGTCCTCGGACGGCAGGCCCAGCCATTTGGCGCGGGCGCCTGTCGCCAGAATGACGGCGTCGGCCGTATAGGTCGTGCCGCTGTCGCCCGTGGCGGTGAAGGGGCGTTTGCTGACATCCAGATCGCTGATGATGTCGCCGATGATCTCACACCCCATAGCTGCGGCATGTTCCTGCATCTTGATCATCAGATCGGGGCCCTGCACCTCGGTAAAGCCGGGGTAGTTTTCGACTTCGGTCGTGGTGGTCAGCTGACCGCCGGGCTCGATGCCCTGAACCAGAATCGGGTTCAGCATCGCGCGGCTGGCATAGACGCCCGCCGTGTATCCGGCAGGTCCCGACCCGATGATCAGAACCTTGGTGTGTTTCGTTTCGGCCATGGTACCCCCAACTCGATATGCCTGACTTGGGCGCTTGGCCCCTTGGCGATTGGATATAGCGACCCAGTGGCGGCGCTTAAAGCCCCTTCCTGATGGGTATCGGCCTTGCGGCTATGGAATGGCAATGAAACAAAGAATGTTGCGCAGAGGCGAAATATTATTGCGCATCAAGTGGGTGCTGATATAACAACTGAAAAAAATTCAGGAGCATTTTATGGTCACGACCCGGCTGGATGAGATTGACCGCAAGATTTTGGCGGAATTGCAGGCAGACGGTCGCATGACCAATGTCGAATTGGCGAAACGTGTCGGGATTTCAGCCCCTCCTTGCCTGCGTCGGGTTCGCACGCTTGAGGAATCGGGTTTTATTCGCGGGTACCATGCCGAGGTAAACGCGCGCGAATTGGGGTTCGAGGTTCAGGTCTTTGCCAGCGTCGGTCTGGAAAGTCAGGCCGAAACGGAACTGACCGCCTTTGAGGAACGCTGCCGCGAATGGCCCTTGGTCCGGGAGTGTCACATGCTGAACGGTGAGGTGGATTTCATCCTGAAATGCGTCGCCCCCGACCTCAGCAGTTTTCAACAGTTCCTGACCGGAGAGCTGCTGACGACGCCGAACGTAGCCAGTGTTAAAACATCACTGGTCATTCGTGGCGCTAAGGACGAGCCCGGCGTGCCTTTTGACGTGCTGGAAGAACGAATGAACCGGACGGCGTAAAGCGCGTCCGTTTGTGTGCGGCACAACACCTTGGTAAGATGGCCGTCACGTACAAAAACAGTACCCAACCCAATAGAATCTGCATAAAGCCCCCACTTAGCAGTATCTGGTAATTTTTAAGCTGTGATCGCGTCGACCTCACCATCGCCAGCGCGCGGCATCAGCAGCGGTCCGAAATCGTTCAGCGAATCGGCATGCGCGAACAGGTTCAGAAAGATCGACCTCAAGGAGTGGCTGATCATTCGCACCGCGTTCACGCCGGGATGATAGGTTTCAAACTGCAACCCATCGACTTTGATAACCGCGTGACGTTTCAGGCAGATGTGAAACAGTTCAACTGGCGTCGGCGGCAATGTCTCGATCACGTTCATTCCGTCCTGGAATTCGTGAACCGGGGTCAGGATCGTCTCATTCCCGTGTAGATGCCGAAGATGCGCCGGAGTGCCCACGATCCGGGCTGATGGCCCCGCGATCACGCCTGAAAGAGGTTTTTGCATGCCGAATGTGTCGGCCATGATGCGGGTCAGCGGACGGGTGCGCCCACGCGAATCTTCGCGCCCCGGTACCAGCGTGACCGAGCCTTTCCACAACACGATCTGCGAGGTGCCATCCTGCGTCAGAACAGTGTCTCCGGGCAGTAGGTCTTCGATGGCGACCGGCCCGGTTTCAGTGTCGACCAGAGATCCGCGGGTAAAGGCGCAAAAGGCATCCTCGAACATCGGCAGGGCTGGTGCGATATGGCGGGTTTGCGCAATGTCACCATTGGGCAGAAGCGCGCTGACCTCATAGCGCCGCAGCTGCGCCTTGGGTTTGTTCGGTGCACGTGACGCGTCGCGCAGCATCGCTGACGTATCAACCGCATTTCTGGCCGCCCGCGAGAGCGAATGTGGAATAGGCATTGTTATTCCGTCCCTTCTAAAGTCCGCTCAGACAGGTTGACCCCTCCGTCCATGCCCGTCTGACCAGTTTTCTTCTTTGTTTTGAATGAAAGGGCGACCTTGGGGCGATCGTCGCACTGACGTCGCATCGCAGCAGTATCGCGTATCCCTTTGGTCAACATCTTGACCCCCCAGACAAACTCACAACAACGCGGGCGGAAATTGCCTGCGCACACATGCCCCTCACCCGCGCCGCGTAAAATACCTGCGGCAGGGTACGCGTCAGGCCGGAGCACCCCTCTGACGCCGGTCTTGGCCCAGGGAACCGGCAGCTTGGTACCCTGAACATCGCGATCAACGCCGTGCCGCCAAGCGGCGGGCAACCCTGATCGAGTGGCTGGAAACGCCCTTCCACGGCATGTCCAGACCTTTCTCTCTGCTCGCCGCGATGACGGCGCTTAGAAAGCGAGATTTTCCCTTCATTCCTGTAGTCCTGCTCTTGTCGAGGTCGTGGCCTCAATTCCCTTTGGACCTAATCTGACGCCATATTGCGGCAGCGATAAGGCTGATCCGGGATCAATTCAGGACAAAATGAAGGATGGCAGCTCCTCTTTCTTTATGCTGTCCTGCACTGCTGGAGCATCGGCAGATAAGCACCTGAGACCGGACAATAAAACTTGGTTTCTTCCGACTCAGGTAGACACAAAGAATGTGGCGAAAAGGTGGCGATATCGCCACAATTCGGTCTAGGTTAATAATTTGATTGCAGAAATCAGGCGGCCATAATCTGCTTCTTTGGCGTGGGTGGCCCGGCGGTAGGAATAAAACCGGTCCGGGTCCGAATAGGTGCAATGGCGCGTCCATTCCGCTTGGCCGATTCCCGCCTGTCGCAGACGGTGCAGGCCAAAAGCGGGCAGGTCGAATTGCAGTCGGTCGCCTTCTCCATTGGCAAAGAAACGCAGGTTATCGGGTGATTCGGCGACAAAACTGTCCAGAAAATCCGGACCGACCTCATAGGCCCGCTGCGAGATCGTCGGGCCGATGACAGCGACTGTATTCGCGCGGTCCGCGCCAAGCGCCTCCATCGCGTCCAGTGTTGCCTCAAGCACACCGTCCAAGGCCCCGCGCCACCCGGCATGGGCGGCACCGATCACTTTGGCTTGAGCATCCGCAAACAGAACCGGCTGACAGTCTGCGGTCAGAATCGAAAGCGCCAGACCCGGTGTCGCTGTCACAATCGCATCCGCTTTTGGCCGGTCGCCGGTTTGCGGGCCATCAACGGTCACCACGGTCGGCGAATGCACCTGATGCACGCCGACCAGCGAGTCGGGGTCGACCTCCATCGCGTCGGCCACGCGGCCCCGGTTGATCGACACGACCTCGGTTTGATCCGAGGACCCGTAGCCGCAATTAAGTCCGGTAAAAATCCCCGAGGAGGCACCACCCCGGCGGCTGAAGAAACCGTGGCGCACGCCTGACAACATGTCCGAGGTCAGTATTTCCAGTGTCATGGTTCCAATCCCGGTGGAGGTGCCGCGTAGGAGGGGTAGAGACCCAGTAATTTGAACAGGTTTCCCATTTCATCGGGATGCGTCAACCTGCGATGTGCAGCCACCAGCATTTCAAGCTTCGCCCCGCCGAGCGGTTTGGCCAAAGCTTGCGCACGGGCGGTAATGCCCAGCCGTTCCAGAAACACGCCCTGAGGGGTCAGACGGGAATGGGCGCAACCCGCGGCACGCGCTGCCAATGCGAGTGGTTCGAAATCTACATGGGCGGTCAGATCGGCCTGACCGGGTGTATCTAGCGGATCCACACGCTCATGCCCGCGCAGGGCCTGAAACGTGTCGCCCAGTGAATGCCAGTCGCCATAATCCACGATCAGACCGGCACCGCCGTGGCTTGCGATTCGACCCGCGATGACGGTCAGGATGGGGATTGCCGCCGCGCAAAGCTCAACCAGATCGCCATCTTTCGTGTCTTGCAATCGGTCCGTCAGCGCAACCTGATCCGCCTGGGTCCCCAACCCGAAGGTCAGCGATTCGCCCTCGGCCCCGATCAGGCGCTCGCGCCACGCAGGGCCATCGCGCAGGAACTGGCGGATGGGCAGGGCGTCAAAGAACTCGTTGGCGACCAGAAACAAGGGCGCGTCGGGCAGGTCGGCAACCGTTGTGACCCAGCGCGGTGCAAATTCGTTTAACGTTTCTGCCTGAATGTCGCGCAGGGTCGGTGAGGCTTCGAACAGCACGATCTCAGCCGCGTCATGGAAGCCACGGACCCCGCGTGTGGCCCGGAGGATGTCCACCATCAGTGTTCCGCGCCCCGGCCCAAGCTCGACCAGAACGAAGTGATCGGGGTGGCCCTGATCCATCCAGCTTTGCGCCAGACTTAGGCCGATTAACTCACCGAACATCTGACTGATCTCGGGCGCGGTCACGAAATCGCCCTGCGCGCCGAAAGGATCGCGGGTGGTATAATAGCCATAGGTCGGGTGCAGCAGGCATTCGGTCATGTAGTCGGCCACGGTCATCGGACCGTCCTGCGCGATGCGCTCCAGCAGATGGTCGGTTAGGCTCATCGCGCGTGTCGCGCCCGAAGGGCGAACCACAGGCCAAGCGCAATCATGGGCAGCGACAAGAGCTGCCCCATGGTCAGGCCATACCCGCCAATATGCCACGCAAGACCCAGAGGGTTCCCGACCGAGATAAACTGTGCGTCCGGCTGCCGAAAGAACTCAACGATAAAGCGAGACGCGCCATACCCGGCCAGAAACACGCCCATAACCAGTCCGGGTTTGCGCAGCGCGCCCTTGCGGTAGACCAGCCACAGCAGCATGGCCCCCAGCAGCAACCCCTCCAGCGCGGCCTCGTAAAGCTGCGAGGGGTGGCGTGCGCACATTCCCACCAGCACGCCAGGGCAGTCTTGCGCGGCAGGGCCGGGGAAGATTATCGCCCATGGCACCTCGCTGGGGCGGCCCCAAAGCTCGGCGTTGATGAAGTTGGCCAATCGTCCCAGCAGCAGCCCGGGCGGAACAGTGTGGGCAATGAGGTCAGCCAGCGGCAGAACCGTTATCTGGTGACGGCGGGCATAGATGTAAGAGGCGACAATCACGCCCAGCAGACCGCCGTGAAAGGCCATGCCGCCTTGCCAGACTTTCAAAATGTCCTCCGGGTTCGCAAGGTAATAGGCGGGCTGGTAAAATAGCACGAACCCAAGTCGACCACCCAGAATCACCCCAAGGATGATCCAGGTGATCAGATCCTCAAGCTGCTGGAGTTTCATTGGCGGCGTGTTATCTGCCCAAAGTGCGGGGCGTTTCAGCGCCGCTGCCCCCAGCCTCCACGCGATCAGGATGCCCGCGATATAGGCCAGCGCGTACCAACGCAGCGCGAACTCCATCCCGAAGAGTGAGATCGAGAACAGTTCGGGCGACAGATCGGGGAAATTCAGAACAGCCTGCATGTGCGTCTCATTGCCCGTGCTTTGCAGGGCAAGTCAACCTTGAGCCTGACGCAAAGTTTACCCATATAGAGAACAACCGCGATTTCGGAGAAAAACTATGCAGACCCGCAACAAGATCCTCGACGATGTATCCCAACTGATGACCAACGCCATGGGCGTGGCGCAAGGTGCACGGGAAGAGGCCGAGAACGCGATGAAGTCGATGATCGATCGCTGGCTGGCCGACCGCGATTTTGTCACCCGCGAAGAATTCGATGCCGTCCGCGCCATGGCGCAAAAGGCGCGCGAGGAAAACGCAGCCCTGGAACAGCGTATCGCCGCGCTTGAGGCAAAGCTGGACAAGTAACGTCCGCTGCAAATTCATCGAAAACAGGAAAAGCACCGCGCAATCCTTAGTCGGGTTGTGCGGTGTTGTGCATCATGCCGCCTTGCGGAATTTAATCAAGACAAAGCTGTACCCGGCGCCAATATTTTGATCGCCGTGACCATTCGTCCACAACTTATTGCTGTTATCCCCAAGAAATAGGGTTGCCAGACGGGTGCGCGCGGCGCACCATATTTAGTACAGGCACATGGGGGAAGCCCGGCTTGTAGAGCAGGCAACTAGCGCTGGGGCGCTGCCAGCCCCAAATTGCTAGAGATAAGTGAGGTGGCATTATGGCCCTATCCGAGCAGTTTCTCGAAGAAGACCTTCATCCGATTGATATTGTTGAACACCTGGCCGAACATCACGACTGGGATTTTGATCGTATCGGCGACGATCAGATCGCCATGGCTGTCGAAGGACAGTGGCGCACCTATTCCATCACTCTGGCCTGGTCGAACTATGACGAAACCCTGCGCATGGTGTGCTCGTTCGAAATGGACCCGCCATCCGAGCGGGAAAGCGAGCTGTATGAGCTTCTGAACAAGATGAATGATCAGTGCTGGGCCGGGGCGTTTACCTATTGGGCCAACCAGAAGCTGATGGTCTATCGCTATGGTCTGGTTCTGGCGGGTGGTCAGACGGCCAGCCCTGAACAGATTGACACGATGATCACCGCAGCGGTTCTGAGTGCCGAGCGGTATTACCCGGCGATCCAACTGGTCACATGGGGCAATCGTGATCCCGAAGATGCGATGCAAGTCGCCATTGCAGAGGCTTACGGCCGCGCGTAAAGCTTTGCCCCAAGCCAGATAATGGGGAGGGGCAATCATGGATATGTCGCGTGTCGCGGATCAGGGGCTGGTGCTTCTGGGATGCGGTAAGATGGGATCGGCCATGCTGGCGGGCTGGCTGGAACACGGCCTTCCTGCCTCTTCGGTCTGGGTCGTTGATCCGTACCCCTCGGACTGGCTGAAAGCACAAGGCGTCAATATAAACACAGCATTGCCCGAAGCGCCCGCCGTGGTGCTTGTGGCCGTCAAACCGCAGATGATGGGCGAAGCATTGCCAGCGATCAAAGCGCTGGGCGGGGGCGGAAGCCTGTTCGTCTCGGTCGCTGCGGGGACGTCGATTTCCACATTCGAATCCGTGTTGGGCGCGGGCACGCCGATCGTTCGGGCGATGCCAAATACGCCTGCGGCCATTCGGCAGGGCATCACGGCTTTGATCGGCAACGCGCAGGCCTCCGAGGCCGATGTGACCCTGGCCGAAAACCTGCTGTCCGCGATTGGTGAAACTGTCCGGTTGGCGGAAGAGACGCAGATGGACGCAGTGACTGGTCTCAGCGGATCGGGCCCGGCCTATGTGTTCCACCTGATCGAAACGCTGGCCGCCGCCGGGCAGGCGCAGGGCTTGCCGCATGAACTGGCAATGAAGCTGGCCAAATCTACTGTTGCAGGGGCAGGCGCGCTAGCGATGGCCGCCGACGAAGACCCCGCGCAGCTGCGGGTCAACGTGACCTCGCCCAATGGCACCACGCAGGCGGCGCTTGAGGTGCTTATGCACGAAGAACAGGGTTTCCCCGATCTGCTGCACCGTGCCGTCAAAGCCGCCACCGACCGATCCAAGGAGCTGTCCCGTGAGTGAGATTACCTTCGACGATTTTTTCAAGGTCGATATCCGCGTAGGTGAAGTGATCCGCGCCGAGCCGTATCCCGAGGCCCGCAAACCCGCGATCAAGATGTGGATCGACTTCGGCGATGAGATCGGCGAGCGCAAGACCTCGGCCCAGATCACCGCGCATTACGACCCGGCCACTCTGGTCGGCAAGCAGGTGATGGCTGTGGTGAATTTCCCGCCGCGCCAGATCGGCAAGTTCATGTCCGAAGTCCTGGTGCTGGGCCTGCCCGACGAAAACGGTGAGATCGTTCTGATCGGACCGGATGGCAACGTTCCCATCGGCGGAAGGATGCACTGATGAAGGTATTTATTGCCCGGCCGATGACGCCAGCGGTCGAAGCGCGCGCAAGGGCTGAATTCGACGTTGAATTCCGGCCCGAGACTGCGCCGATGTCTGAGGAAGAAATGATCAACGCGCTGAACACGTTCGACATTGTCGTTCCGACGCTGGGGGATCAGTTCTCGGCGGATATCTTTGCGCAAGTGCCTGACCCGCGTTGCAAGCTGCTGGCCAATTTCGGCGTTGGGTATAACCATATCGACGTAAGCGCCGCGCAAGCTGCCGGAATCGCCGTCACCAACACCCCCGGCGCAGTCACTGATGCGACCGCCGATATCGCCATGGCGCTGTTGTTGTCCACGGCCCGTCGCGCGGGCGAGGGTGAGCGCCTGGTTCGCGCCGGTGCTTGGGAAGGCTGGCATCCGACCCAGATGTTGGGCCACCACGTCACCGGCAAACGGGTTGGTATCGTGGGCATGGGTCGCATCGGTCAGGCCATCGCGCGGCGTTGCCACTATGGGTTCTCAATGCAGGTGGCCTATCAATCGCGAAGCGCGAAGGATCTGGATTTTGCGGCAGAGTTCATTCCCGATCTGTCTGCTTTGGCGGCTTCGGTCGATTTCCTTGTGCTGGCGGTTCCCGGTGGCGCCGCAACCCGGCATCTGATCAATGCGCAGGTGCTGGAGGCGATGAACCCCAACGCCCTGCTGGTCAACATCGCGCGCGGAGAGGTCGTGGATGAAGCTGCCCTGATCGCAGCCCTTCAGGCGGGGCAGATCGCCGGGGCTGGGCTGGATGTCTATGAATTCGAGCCCAAGGTCCCACAAGCTCTGATCGACATGGACAACGTGACCCTGTTCCCGCATCTGGGTACCGCGACGGAGGAAGTGCGCACGGATATGGGCAACATGGCGCTGGATAATGTCGCCGCCTTTGTCACGGGGCGCGCGCTGCCGAACCCGGTTTAGTCGCCCATCGCCTCGCGCCAATGCTTGCGGCAAAGCGAGACATAGGTCTCGTTCCCGCCAATCTGAACCTGTGCGCCTTCGGTGATGGTGTTGCCGTTCTCGTCCTGCCGAATGACCATCGTAGCCTTGCGACCGCATTCGCAGATCGTGCGCACCTCGCGCATTTCATCGGCCAGCGCCAGCAGCGCGGCAGAGCCCGGAAACAGACGCCCCTGAAAGTCCACGCGCAACCCGTAGGCCAGAACCGGTATTTTCAGATCATCCACGGCACGCGCCAGTTGCCAGACCTGATCCTCGGTCAGAAACTGCGCCTCATCAATGAACACGCAGGCCACCTTGCCCTGTTTCAGGCGCGCGTCGATCATGGCAAAAACATCGTCCTGCGCCCCGAATGTGTCGGCATCCGCCGCAATCCCGATGCGCGAGGCGATCTTGCCCACACCCGCACGTCCATCCAGCCGGGCCGTCATCAGATAGGTATCCATGCCGCGCTCACGGTAGTTGTGCGAGGCTTGCAGTAACACGGTCGATTTGCCCGCGTTCATGGTCGAATAATTGAAGTAGAGTTTTGCCATACGCCCGGGTCTAAAACGCCAGACCGGCGCGGGCAAGGGACCAATATCAGCCAAGAAAGCGTCGTCGCCGTTGTCGTTGCAAGGGTCGAGCGCAAGCTCATTGGGGATGGATACCCCCGCTTCAACAACAGCGACGCCGTCGGCCGTCATACGGCCTAACCATTGCAGGACCAGAAAAACGCCCCACGGATACTCATAACCGGCTGGAAACGCCGCCACTCACTCACAAAATCCCTTCAATTCTGAGGGATAGTCAATTTATGCCATTTCAATTATGACTCGAGTATGGGAAATTTCCGCACCGTTTCCCCCACACTGGCAGATGTGGTGGTGAATCCAGGCAGCAAAGGTTGAAACATGGCAGATATCGGGGCCTACCTGAAAAAGCATACCGAGGCATTGGTCAAAGACGTGGGCATCGAATCCGCCTGCGAGATCACCGGGAAATCCAAGGCGACCCTGGGCCGATATTATTCGGACAATGCCGAGCACGCCGACCGGTTTATGCCGGTGGACGCCGTTGCCCGACTTGAGGCCGTGTCCAACTTTCCGCATGTGACCTCGGCTTTGGCGGACCTAAAGAACATCACGCTGTCCTATGATGGTCGCAACTCGGACGCGCCCCGAACCGGAGGGGTGAATGCAGACGTTATCGCGCTAAGCCAGCGCTTTGCCATGCTGATGACCGAATACCAGGCCGCCATCGAAGACGGCATCATCACAGTGAACGAAGCCAAGCGTTTGTTGAAAGAGACCAGCCAGTTGCAGCAGGTTTTGATCGAGATGAAGCTGCATCTGGAAGAGGAAAGCGTGAGCTGAACGCTTCTCATATCTTCGAGCAAAAAAAACTTGAGCGGCGCGTTCTACGAACGGCTATGCCTGCACTTGAGCTATTCCTCTTCCTGACAGCGTTCGTAGCTATCGCCCTGCGTTCTCAAAAAACGGCTTCCAACGGGTTCTGACAGGAGATGAACAAAACTGTCATCACGGTTTAACACCGCACCAATAGCGACATAGCTGCATGGCGTGTCATCGTATTCTTCTTGCGACAGTTGTTCTACATCCGCGCGGATGCGCCAGCCGGTATCGGGATACTTGTCTTCTTCTTCATGTTCGGAATCTTCACGATAAACATATCCCACGCGGGCGCGCCGTTCCAAAACTGCGTCATCAACGAAACAGCGGCCAAACCACTTGTTGAAGTCGTTTGAAAAACGCATTTGCAATTCCGGGTCATCCCAATCTATTCCAACTATGTGGTGGATTTTGAACTCGACCGGATCGCCGAGTGTCAATGCGGGTATGTCTTCTGGGGTGTTGTCGAGCCTACCTAGCAAATTTGAGCCGTCGCGGCGTTCTACGATAACCCACATTCTCTCCGCATCGTATTGTTCGGATTCAGGAACAGCGCTGAAAATCAGCTTTACGATTGTTCCAATACCGACTTCAGCAAGCTCTTCTTCGCTTGGTAAATGGAACGTGTATGGGTTTTCTTTTTGCGTTGGGCGCGGGTCGTGAAGGCGAAAACTGGGGCTTGTCACAAATGCAACCTTGATCTGCTTTACATTTCATCTTCTTGTTTGTTTTCAGCGCTAATGTGGTCAAGCTGCGGGTTAAAGGTAAGAATACCCTGCTGTGAAAGTCGCCACTTGCAGATGATGTTTATCCGCATCGCTTCACGATCACTGAACCCACGGAATACCCCGCCCCGAAGGAGCAGATCAGACCGACATCGCCATCTGCGAAATCGTCCGAGTATTTCGAGAACGCGATGATCGATCCGGCCGAAGATGTGTTGGCATAATCTTGCAGGATGTTGGGCTGTTCGCCCGGTTCGGGTTCGCGGCCCAATACCTTTTTGCCGATGAAATCGTTCATCGTCTTGTTGGCCTGATGCAACCAAAGACGTTTCAGGTCCGAACTGTTCAGCCCTTCGGAATCCATATGGTCGGCGATGTGCTTACTGACCATCGGCAGCACTTCCTTGAAGACTTTGCGTCCGTTCTGCATGAACTGCATATCACGCCGGTCGACCACGCCATCAGGGCGCGAGCGGCGCAAGTAACCGTTATTGTTGCGGATATTGTTGGAAAATTCGGTGGCGCAGCGGGTTGAGAGAATCTCGAAATAGGGGCCGGTTGCGTCCTCGACGCGTTCGATCAGGGTGGCGGTGGCGACGTCTCCGAAAATGAAATGGCAATCGCGGTCGCGCCACTCTAGATGACCCGAGCAGATCTCGGGGTTCACCACCAGCGCAGATTTCACCGATCCCGACCGGATCATATCCGCCGCCGCCTGAATGCCAAACGTGGCCGAGGAACAGGCTACATTCATATCAAAGCCAAAGCCTTTGATCCCCAGCGCCTGCTGGATTTCGATCGCAATCGCTGGATAGGCACGTTCGTGGTTCGAGGCGGCGCAGATCACCAGATCCACGTCCTCGGGTGCGCGCCCGGCTTGCGCCAGCGCCTTTTTGCACGCATCTACGGCCATCTCGGTCATGATGCCGGGTTCATCATCACTGCGCTGACGCAGCAACGGGTGCATCACGTCGGGGTCAAGCACGCCGGTCTTGTCCATCACATAGCGGTTGTGGATGCCCGAGGCCTTGACGATGAATTCTTCCGAGGAATGTTGCAGCGGTTCCATGTCACCTGCGGCAATCGCGTCGGCATGCTCGGCATTGACCTTGTCGGCATAGGCGTTGAAGGCGGTGACGAGTTCTGCGTTGGTGATGATGTTCTCTGGCGTGAATACACCGGTGCCGGTGATTGCTGGCGTGTGCATATGTGAACCTGCGTTTTTCGGATTTGCTCAAAATGCCGCCAATACCCGGTCAGTTCAAGAGAGATTGACCCAAGGGAATGCCAAAGTTGGCGTCCGTATGCGCTTCAATTCTTGAATAGTTCATTTTTTGAAGTATATGCGGTCGCGAGGTCTCTAAGGGATTCGGTCCATGACATTCGATGACAGTGCGCTGGTAAAACGGCTCAGTCCTGAAATGCAGGCCATGATGGGCGTGTATGCCTTGTACTGGAAGCTTGAAGAAAGCTTTGACTCGTTGGAAATCGAGCTGACCCATCAGGAATGCCACATGTTGATCAAGCTAGACCAGCCCAAGCGCATGGGGGTTCTGGCGTCGGATATGCTGACGGTGCCCTCCACGATCACCTCTACGGCGGACGCGTTGGAAGCATCGGGGTATCTATCGCGGCAACGCGACCCTGAAGATCGCCGCGCCTGGTTGTTGGTGCTGACCGACAAGGGGCTTGAAATGCGTCAGGCCCTGGTGGCCGAAGCGGGTGCTTTGTTTCACCGCGCGTCGGGTTTGGATGCTGATGAGACGGCAGAATTTGCGCGTCTGGCCCGGAAAATCCGGGAAAACATATTGAAAACGGGAATACCCGAGGGGTTGAAGAAATGAAATTGATCTCTGTTTTGGGCATTGCCCTTGCCCTGCTGGCCACCTCTGCCACAGCGCAAGAGACGGCCAAACCAGTCAAGCTGATGGTTGTGCAGGAAACTACACCGGGGTTTTCGCGTCAGTTCTTTGGTCGTGTGGCTGCGCGCCAAACGGTCGATCTGGCGTTTCAGGTGGCTGGGCAGATCATGGACATGCCCGTGACCGAGGGGTTCGTGATCCCCAAGGACGAGTTGATTGCCGAGCTAGACCGTGAGCCGTTCCAGCGCCGCTTTGACCGGGCTGTGTTGCAAAAAGAACAAGCCGATCGAACGCTGGCACGCTTGTCGCGTTTGCGCGGTACGGCGGCCAGTCAGGTTGCTGTGGATGACGCCGAAACAGCGGCACAACTAGCCGATATCGCTGTGCGCGATGCCCTTTATGATCTGGAACAGGCGACGCTGACCGCGCCCTTTGACGCGCTGGTCTCAAGCCGCGCGGTGGAATCCTTTACAACCGTATCGGCCGGAACCCCCATCGTTCGTATCCACGACATGTCCGAGCTGCGGATCGAAGTGGATGTGCCCGAAATTCTGTTTCAACGCTCGGGCCAGCAGGATGACATCACCATCACCGCCAAATTCCCTGTCAGCGATGAGGTGTTCCCGCTGCAAATCCGCGAGTTTGATGCTGAATCTTCGAGCGTTGGTCAAACCTTCCGCATTCAGTTCGGCCTGACCCCGCCGGAAGGGCTGCAGATTCTGCCGGGGTCTTCAGTGACGGTGAACGTGCAGGTACAGGATCAACGCACAGGCATCGTGGTCCCGGCGACCGCGATTGTGGCGGATGCCGAAGGAACGCTTGGCATTTTCGTCTTCACGCAAACAGGGGCCGATGAAGGCACGATCACGCGGGTGCCGGTGACGATCGAACCCACGGAAAGTGGGGACGTGCGCGTTCTGAGCGGGCTGAACAATGGCGATGAGGTCGTGGTCGCAGGCGGTGGCGCATTGACCGACGGGCAGACGGTGCGCCGCTTTGCCGGTTTTGCGAATTAAAGAGGGCAGGGTCATGAACATCGCGCGCGCATCCATTGATCGGCCGATCTATACGTGGCTGATCATTCTGATCGCTCTGTTTGGCGGCATCTGGGGGTTCCTGTCGCTGGGTCGGCTGGAAGACCCGGCCTTTACGATCAAGAACGCGGTCATCGCCACGCAATATCCCGGTGCCACTGCCGAACAAGTGGCGCTTGAGGTCTCGGAACCTCTGGAATCGGCGATCCAGCAGATGGGAGAGGTCAAAACCATTACTTCGGTCAACCAACCGGGGTTCTCGCTGATCGAAGTTGAGGTGAAGTCTACCTATGACGGAACCGAATTGCCCGAAATCTGGACCAAGCTGCGCGCTAAGGTCCGCGATGCGGCTCGCGCGTTGCCGTCAGGTGTCAGCCAGCCGCTGGTGAATGACGGGTTTGGTGACGTGTTCGGGCTGTTCTATGCGGTCACCGCGGATGGATTCTCGGATGCAGAAAAGCACGAGTTGTCGACCTTTCTGAGGCGCGAATTGCTGACCGTCGAGGGCGTAGCGGATGTCGAGGTGATGGGCCTGCCGGAAGAAGCTATTTTCGTGGAGCCCGACCTAGCCATCTCGGTCAATCAGAATGTGCCGTTGCAGGCGATCAACGATGCCATCGTCAATGCGGATTCGGTGAATGCATCGGGTTCGCTGCGGTCAGACAATGACCGTACCACGGTCCTGACTGCCGAAGGGTCCGATACGGTTTCGGCCATCGCGGGGCTGTCGGTTGGCTCGCAAGGGCAGGTGATCAACCTGTTTGATATGTCCAATGTCTATCGCGGGCGCCAAACCGACCCCGAGGTCATCATCCGCTTTAACGGCGCCGAGGCGTTCACGCTGGGCATCGCGGGCCTGTCGACCGAGAACATTGTCGAGGTCGGCAAGCGCGCCGATGCGAAATTTGCCGAACTGGACGGGCAGATTCCCTATGGTGTCGAAATCCTGCCGATCTATCAGCAACATGTTGTGGTCGAGCAGGCCTCGAACGATTTTCTGGTGAACCTGGCTTTGTCGGTGGCGATTGTAGTGACGGTTCTGGCCATCTTCATGGGCTGGCGCGCCGCGATTGTGGTGGGCTCGACCCTGCTGCTGACCGTGGTGGGAACGCTGCTGTTCATGGCCATCTTCTCGATCGAGATGGAGCGGATTTCGCTAGGCGCGTTGATCATCGCCATGGGGATGCTGGTCGACAATGCCATCGTCGTGGCCGAGGGGATGCAGATCGCCATGCTGCGCGGCAAAAACGCGCGCGATGCGGCGGATGAGGCTGCGTCCAAAACACAAATCCCGCTGTTGGGCGCGACGATCATCGGTATCATGGCGTTTGCTGGTATCGGTCTCAGCCCGGACGCATCGGGTGAGTTCCTGTTCTCGCTGTTTGCGGTCATCGCGATCTCATTGCTGCTGAGTTGGATTCTGGCACTGACGGTGACGCCCATGCTGGGACACTATTTCTTCAAACAGGGTAAAGAAGGCGCGGTGGATGCTTATGGCGGACTGATGTTCCGTATCTACGGGACCGTCCTGCGCTGGGCTTTGCGGTTCCGCTGGCTGGTGATCGCCGCCTTGGTGGGGGTGACGGTGGCCTGTTTCGCCGGGTTCGGTCTGGTCAAGCAGCAATTCTTTCCGGATTCGAACACGCCACTGTTCCTTGTGCACTATAAATTGCCGCAAGGTACTCCAATTTCCCGCACCGCTGATGATATGGCCGTGTTTGAGGAATGGCTGACCAACAGGGATGAAGTCGTGTCGGTCGCAACTTTTGTCGGACAGGGCGCGACCCGGTTTTTGCTGACCTATTCGGCCGAAAAGCCGAACCCCAGCTATGGTCACCTGATCATCCGAACCGAAACCCTTGAAGACATCCCGCAACTGCGCGCGGATCTCGAAGAATTCGGCTCGGCCCAGTTCCCTGAGGGTGAGTTTCGCACCCGCCGTTTGATCTTTGGTCCGGGTGGCGGCGATCCGATCCAGGCGCGGTTCTCGGGCAGCGATCCGGTAGTTTTACGGCAACTGGCAGAGGAGGCGGTCCTGCGGATGCGCGCCGCGTCCGATAATGCCCTGCACGTGCATCACAACTGGCGTGAAAAAGAGCTGGCGGTTCAACCGATCTACGCGACCGAGCGCGCCCAAACTGCAGGTGTCAGCCGCGAAGACATCGCAGCCACGTTGCAGTTTTCAACCGATGGCATCACCGGCGGGGTGTTTCGTGAACGCGATCGCCTGATCCCAATCATCCTGCGCCGCGCTGCGAATGGCGATTACTCGATCGTGGATCAGGTGGTGTATTCCGATCAGTCCGAACGCTTTGTTCCGATCGAGCAGATGGTGGACGGGTTCGAATACAAGGCCTTGAACACGCTGGTACATCGGCGGGACCGGGTCCTGACCATCACTGTTGGTGCAGATATCCCGGCAGGGTTCACGGCGGCTCAGGTCCATTCCGAAGTCCGGGCGGCCATCGAAGACATGGATTTGCCCGCCGGATACCGGATGGAATGGGGAGGTGAATTTGAAAATGCCGGTGAGGCCAATGAAAGCCTTGGACGGCAACTGCCCTTGAGCCTGCTGATCATGGTCTTGATCTCGGTGCTGATCTTCAACGCGATCCGGCAGCCGATCATCATCTGGCTGCTGGTGCCGATGTCGGTAAATGGGGTAGTCATCGGGTTGCTGGGCACCGGGTTACCATTTACCTTTACGGCGCTGCTTGGGCTGCTGAGCT
This sequence comes from Ruegeria sp. F12, assembly GCF_056533885.1. Taxonomy (NCBI): domain Bacteria; kingdom Pseudomonadati; phylum Pseudomonadota; class Alphaproteobacteria; order Rhodobacterales; family Roseobacteraceae; genus Ruegeria; species Ruegeria sp. F12. Next base: position 138,344 of record NZ_JBQFOV010000005.1, read on the forward strand.
TGTCGGGGATGCTGATAAAAAACGGCATCGTTCTGGTGGAAGAGATCGACCTGGTTCGCGCAACCGGTAAGGGACTGCACGAGTCGATCGTCGAAGCCTCGGTCTCGCGTTTGCGCCCGGTAATGCTGGCGGCGATTACGACCATTCTGGGGATGGCACCGCTGTTGACGGATGCGTTCTTCAAATCGATGGCGGTGACGATCATGGGGGGGTTGGCCTTTGCCACGATCCTGACCATGGTGGCCGCGCCCGTTTTCTACATGGTGTTCTTCCTGCCGGAATACCGGCGCAAATCAGCGCCGCAACCTGTTGTTTAAATGAAAAACCCCCGGTCAGAGACCGGGGGTTTTGCTTTATTCTGCAGCCGGGCGGTGGGGTTAACCCTGCAGGGATTTGACCTCGACATCGCCCTCGGCCTGCGCCTTGATCGCCAAAGCTGCGGCATGGCTAGCGGCCGCAGTGGTGAAATAGGGGATCTTGTCATACAGCGCGATGGAGCGGATGGACTTGCTGTCTTCGACCGCCTGTGCGCCTTCGGTGGTGTTCATTAGCAGCTGCACCTGACCGTCTTTGAGCATATCGGCCACGTCGGGTCGGCCTTCATAGACCTTGTTTACCACGTCGCAGTCGACGCCTTGCTCTGCCAGCCAGGCTTGCGTGCCGCGCGTTGCAACCAGTGAGAAACCCTGTTCGGTCAGCACCTGCGCCGCCTCAAGCATTGCGGGTGTCTTGTCGGCATCCTTGATCGAGATAAATGCGCGGCCCTCGGACGGCAGCACCATACCAGCGCCCATCTGCGCCTTAAGGAAGGCGCGCGGGAAGTCGCGGTCCCAGCCCATGACCTCGCCGGTCGAGCGCATTTCGGGCCCCAGAATGGTGTCGACACCGGGGAAGCGGGCGAAGGGCAGCACGGCCTCTTTCACCGAGAACCACGGCATGTCCGGGTCGGCCAACGTCATCTGGTCGGCAATCTTGGTGTCCTGACCTTCCTTGTACGCGGGGCGCATCGGGAAGGTTGAGAGCTTCTCACCAGCCATGATACGCGCTGCGATGGACGCAATCGCGCTGTCGGTCGCCTTGGCGACGAAGGGCACGGTGCGTGAGGCGCGCGGGTTCACTTCGATCAGGTAGATCTCATCGTCTTTGATCGCGAACTGAACATTCATCAGACCAACCACGTTCAGAGCCTTAGCCAATTTGAACGCCTGATCCTTGATCTGATCGAGGATCTCCTTGGACAGCGAGTAGGGCGGCAGAGAACAGGCCGAGTCGCCCGAATGCACGCCGGCCTCTTCGATATGCTGCATGATACCTGCCACGTGCACATCGGTGCCGTCGCACAGCGCGTCCACGTCCAACTCAACCGCGCCCGCCAGATAGCTGTCCAGAAGAACGGGGCTGTCGCCCGAGACGACGACGGCCTCGTTGATATAGCGCCGCAGCTGATCCATATCGCGCACGATTTCCATGGCGCGCCCGCCCAGAACGTATGAGGGGCGGATGACCAGCGGGAAGCCGATCTCGTCTGCAATCTCAAGCGCCTGTTCGTCGGTCGAGGCGATGCCGTTCTTGGGCTGTTTCAGGCCTAGTTCGTTGACCAGCGCCTGGAAGCGTTCGCGGTCTTCGGCAAGGTCGATGGCGTCGGGCGTGGTGCCGAGGATCCGAATGCCTTCGGCCTCAAGCGCGTTGGCCAGTTTCAGCGGGGTCTGACCGCCGAACTGAACGATCACACCGTGCAGCGTGCCGTTTTCCTGCTCTTTCGTCAGGATCTCCATGACGTGTTCGAAGGTCAGCGGCTCAAAGTACAGGCGGTCCGAGGTGTCATAGTCGGTGCTGACGGTCTCGGGGTTGCAGTTGACCATAATGGTCTCATAGCCCTGTTCGGTCAGCGCGAAACAAGCGTGGCAGCAGCAATAGTCGAACTCGATCCCCTGACCGATCCGGTTGGGGCCACCGCCGAGGATGACAACCTTTTTACGGTCGCTCGGGCGCGCCTCACACTCGACCTCACCCATCATCGGGGCTTCGTAGGTCGAGTACATGTAGGGTGTCTGCGCTTCGAACTCGGCGGCGCAGGTGTCGATACGCTTAAACACGGCGGTGACGCCTAAGTTGAGACGGGCACGGCGGACATTGCTCTCATCTCGGCCGGTCAGGCTGCCCAGACGGGCATCGGTGAAGCCCAGCATTTTCAGCTTGCGAATACCGTCCTCGGTGACGGGCAGGCCATCTTTGCGCACCTGACGCTCGGCTTCGATGATCTCGCGGATGCGGGCCAGGAACCACGGGTCGAACTTGGTGACGCCGAAAATCTCGTCGTCGGTCAGACCATGGCGCATGGCCTGCGCGATGGTGCGCAGGCGATCCGGTGTCTGCTGGCTGATGGCCTTGATCACAGCGGCCTTGTCGTCGGCTTCATCCCATAGACCAACGTTCAGACCGGGGATTTCAATCTCATCAAAGCCGGTCAGGCCCGATTCCATCGAGGCCAGCGCCTTTTGCATCGATTCGTGGATCGTGCGGCCGATGGACATGGCCTCACCCACCGACTTCATCGCGGTGGTCAGGTAGGGTTCCGAGCCGGGGAATTTCTCGAAGGCGAATTTCGGGATCTTGGTGACCACATAGTCAATGGTCGGTTCGAAGGACGCAGGCGTGACCTTGGTGATGTCGTTGTCCAGCTCGTCCAGCGTATAACCCACGGCCAGTTTCGCGGCGATTTTCGCAATCGGGAAACCGGTCGCCTTGGACGCCAGCGCAGACGAGCGCGACACGCGCGGGTTCATCTCGATCACGACCATGCGGCCATCGACGGGGTTGATCGCCCATTGCACGTTCGATCCGCCGGTCTCGACCCCGATCTCGCGCAGCACGGCAATCGAGTGGTTGCGCATGATCTGGTATTCTTTGTCGGTCAGCGTCAGGGCCGGGGCCACGGTGATCGAGTCGCCCGTGTGCACACCCATGGGATCGACGTTTTCGATGGAACAGACGATGATGGCATTGTCGGCGGTGTCGCGCACCACCTCCATCTCATATTCTTTCCAGCCCAGCAGGCTTTCGTCGATCAGGATCTGACCCACGGGGGACGCATCCATGCCTGTGCGGCAGATATGAATGTAATCCTCGCGGTTATAGGCCACGCCGCCGCCGGTGCCGCCCAATGTAAAGGCGGGGCGGATGATGGCGGGCAGACCGACGGTCTCCAGTGTCTCAAGCGCCAGCGCTACGCCCGCGTCCAGATCTTTTTTGCCGTCCGCGTCCTTGGGGGCGGTTACAATCTCGGCTTTGGGGTTTTCGATGCCCAGCCTGTCCATCGCCTCGCGGAACAGTGCGCGGTCTTCGGCCATCTCGATGGCGTCACGCTTGGCACCGATCATCTCGACGCCGAACTTATCCAGCACGCCCATCTCTTCCAGCGCCAGCGAAGTGTTCAGCCCGGTCTGCCCGCCCATGGTGGGCAGCAGCGCGTCGGGGCGCTCTTTCTCAATGATCTTAGCAACAACTTCGGGGGTGATCGGCTCGATATAGGTGGCGTCGGCCAGACCTGGGTCGGTCATGATCGTGGCGGGGTTCGAGTTCACCAGAATGACCCGGTAGCCTTCTTCGCGCAGCGCTTTACATGCCTGAGCGCCGGAATAGTCGAACTCGCATGCCTGACCGATGACAATGGGCCCCGCCCCGATGATCATGATCGACTTGATGTCGGTTCTTCTCGGCATGGCCACGTTCCTTCAATTGTTCGCGAGTCAGGGCACCCCCAAGCGCCCAAATTGTCCTGCGTTATAGGGACAGCGCGAAAAGGTTCAAGGGGTATCGGAAACAGGGGTGAAATTGCCGCTTTCCCCTCTTTCCCTCGGCACCGTATTCTCTATACCGCGCAGCACGGCAAATGAGGATGCAGGTGCGTATTCGTTTCGATCAGGGCCCGGCCGGGCAGGGGACCACTTTTGACCGGCCCACGCAGGTGATCCGCGCCGACCGCGCGGAAGATGTGCCCCACGCGTTGGAGGCGCTGGATTCCGCGCGCGCGGATGGTGCGTGGTTGGCCGGTTATGCCAGCTATGAGCTTGGTTATGCGCTGGAGCCGAGGTTGTCCGCGCGGATGCCCGAGGGCCGCCGCCTGCCATTGCTGTGCTTTGGCGTCTTTGACACGCCAGCCCAAAGGGACCTGCCTGCGCCTGCGGGTGGAGTGACCGGTTTCGCGCCTCGCTGGGACGAGGCGCGCTATACCCAAGCCTTCGCGCGCGTGCATGAAGCCATCGGCGCGGGCGATATCTATCAGGCCAACCTGACCTTTCCGATTGACCTGATGGTCGAAGGCACCAGCGCCGCTTTGTATGCCGCGTTGGCGGCAGGTCAGCCCGTGGGCCACGGCGCGCTTGTGCAGCAGGACGGTTTGCCTGACTTGCTCAGCCGCTCGCCCGAGCTGTTTTTCCGTACCGATGCCGACCGTTTGATCGAAACGCGCCCGATGAAAGGCACCCAACCGCGCAGCGAGGATTTGGCCGAAGACGCCCGCCGCCGCGATTTCCTGTCGAGTGACGCAAAGAACCGGGCCGAGAACCTGATGATCGTCGACCTGCTGCGCAACGATATCAGCCGTGTGGCGCTGCCCGGTTCGGTCAACGTGCCCGAACTGTTCAAGGTCGAAACTTATGCGACCGTGCATCAGATGATCTCGCTGGTGCAGGCGCAGCTGCATCTGGGGGCCGAGCTTTCGGACATTCTGATGGCGCTTTTCCCCTGCGGCTCGATCACAGGTGCGCCCAAAATCCGCGCGATGGAGATTCTATCCGACCTCGAACCTTGGCCGCGCGACATCTATTGCGGCGCGATTGGCTGGGCCGCGCCGGATGGGCGGTCGGAGTTTAACGTGGCCATCCGCACGCTGATGGTCGAGGGCGGCAAAGCCACCCTGAATGTGGGCGGCGGCGTGGTCTGGGACAGCACTGCCCCATCCGAATATGAGGAGGCGCTATGGAAAGCCCGCTTCGCCCGCCAGATGACCCTGACTTTCGCCTGATCGAAACGCTGGCCTTCCGGCCGGGGCAGGGGTTTGTGCGCCGTGATCGCCATCTGGCGCGCATGGCGCGATCGGCTGAGGCGTTGGGAGTGCCGTTTGATCGGGCCCGCGCCGTGGCCGCTTTGGAAGATGTCGCGGGTCCATCCCCTCTGCGTTGCCGGCTGACGCTAGATATGGCAGGCGCTGTGGAGGTGACGACCGGTGCGCTGCTCGAGAACCCGCCGTTCTGGCGTGTGGCAATCGCGGATCAGCGTTTGCGGGCCTCGGATGTGTGGTTGCAGCACAAGACCACACAACGCGCGCTTTATGATGACGCCCGCGCATCGCTGCCACCGGGAATTGACGAACTGCTGTTCCTGAATGAACGCGACGAACTGTGCGAGGGCACGATCAGCAATCTGTTTCTGCACATGCCTGATGGACGCGGCCTGACGCCCGCGCTGTCCTGCGGCGTGCTGCCCGGCATACTGCGCGAAGAGGCGCTGGATAATAAACAGGTGACTGCCGCGGTGTTATCCTTGACCGACCTGAGCGATGCGACAGAAGTATATGTCGGAAATTCCTTACGCGGCCTGATCCGGGCGGAGTTGGTAGAACAGTGAGCAAACAAACCGAGTGGGCCGAGAGCGCGCCTCAAACGCTGCGGCTGCGTGTCGAGTTTGGGCTGTTCTTCATCGCTGTCCCGGTGCTGATCGCAGTGTTCTTTCCGCCCAGTTGGATGTTCCCGTCACTGTTCAGCTTCACGGCGCTTGGCATCTTGCTACTGCACTATACGCCGGGCTTTGAATGGGCCGAGCTTCGATACAACAAAGACAACTGGTCCTGGATCGAAGTTGCCCTGTTCGCCGTTGCGATGACGTTGTTCTGTGTGGCAGTTGTGATACTCGCCCGCCCCGAGGCGACCTTTTTCCTGCTGCGCGAGCGGCCCGAAATCCTGCTGATGATCTGGGTCTTCTACCCCTTCATCTCGGCCCTACCGCAAGAGCTTCTGTTTCGGTCGCTGTTCTTCCGCCGCTATCATGCAATCCTGCCGGGCGAGCGCGCGGCCTATCTGCTGAACGCCGCGCTGTTTTCGCTGGCGCATCTGATGTACTGGAGCTGGATCGTCGCTGTCATGACATTTGCGGGTGGGCTACTGTTCACTTGGGCCTATCGCAAACGCGGCTCATTTTTCTATGCGGTGCTGTTGCATGCGATTGCGGGCAATATCATCTTTGCGGTCGGTCTGGGCATCTATTTCTACTCGGGCAACGTGCAAAGGCCGTTTTGAGCGGGATACCTGCCTTGACTTTCGCGGCCCGACGGGGTGTATCGGCGCGACGAATTCTGCGCCCGAAGGGATATGATCCATGCACGCCTATCGCAGCCACACCTGCGCCGCTCTGACCGCCGCCAATGTCGGTGAAACCGTCCGCCTGTCTGGCTGGGTGCATCGGGTCCGCGACCACGGTGGCGTGCTGTTCATCGACCTGCGCGATCACTTTGGTGTGACGCAAGTTCTGTGCGACGGCGACAGCGCCGCCTTTGCCGAGCTGGAAAAAGTACGCTCCGAATGGTGTATCCGCATCGACGGTACCGTCAAAGCGCGTGACCCCGAACTGGTGAACCCAAAACTGCCCACAGGCGAGGTTGAGGTCTACGTGCGCGAGCTGGAAGTTCTGGGCGCAGCCGACGAACTTCCGTTGATGGTGTTCGGTGATCAGGAATACCCTGAGGAAACCCGCCTGCGATATCGCTATCTGGACCTGCGCCGCGAGGCGATGCAGCAGAACATGACCCTGCGCTCGGACGTTGTCGCCTCGATGCGCCGCCGCATGTGGGATCAGGGCTTCCGCGAATACCAGACGCCGATCATCACGGCGTCCTCTCCCGAAGGCGCGCGCGACTTTTTGGTGCCCTCGCGCCTGCATCCGGGCAAGTTCTATGCGCTGCCGCAGGCCCCGCAGCAGTTCAAACAGCTGATCATGGTGTCGGGCTTTGACAAGTATTTCCAGATCGCGCCGTGCTTCCGCGACGAAGACCCGCGGGCCGACCGCTCGCCCACCGATTTCTACCAGCTTGACCTTGAGATGTCCTTTGTCGAGCAGCAGGACGTGTTCGACACGATCCAACCGGTTCTGACCGGTGTTTTCGAAGAATTCGGCGGTGGACGCAAAGTGGATCAGGAATGGCCGCAGATATCCTACAAGGACGCGGCCCTGTGGTACGGCAGCGACAAGCCCGACCTGCGGAACCCTATTAAAATGCAAGTGGTCTCCGACCACTTCCGCGGGTCTGGCTTTGCGATTTTCGCAAAGCTGTTGGAGCAGGAGGGTACCGAAATTCGCGCTATCCCGGCGCCGACCGGCGGCAGCCGCAAGTTCTGTGACCGTATGAATGCGTTTGCGCAGAAAGAGGGTCTGCCGGGAATGGGCTACATCTTCTGGCGCGATCAGGGCGACGGGATGGAAGCCGCAGGTCCACTGGCCAAAAACATAGGCCCCGAGCGCACCGAGGCGATCCGTCAGCAACTGGGCCTGGGTGTCGGGGACGCGGCGTTCTTCCTGGGTGGCAAGCCGAAGGCCTTTGAAAAGGTGGCTGGTAAAGCTCGTGACGTGATCGGTGATGAGCTGGGTCTTACCGAAAAAGACCGCTTTGCCTTTGCCTGGATCGTCGATTTCCCGATCTATGAGCAGGACGAAGAAACCGGCGCGATCGACTTTGAACATAACCCGTTCTCGATGCCGCAGGGCGGCATGGAGGCGCTAAACGGCAACCCCCTGGACGTGCGCGGCTATCAGTACGATCTGGCCTGTAACGGGTATGAGTTGGTCTCGGGCGCGATCCGGAATCATAAGCCCGAGATCATGCTGAAAGCTTTTGAGCTGGCAGGCTATGGCGCGGATGAGGTGAAATCTCGCTTTGGTGCTTTGTTCAATGCGTTCCACTATGGCGCGCCGCCGCACGGCGGCTGTGCTGCCGGCATCGACCGGATCGTGATGCTGCTGGCGGATGAGGCCAACATCCGCGAGGTCATGATGTTCCCGATGAACCAGCGCGCCGAAGATCTGATGATGGACGCGCCGTCCGATCCAAGCTCGGATCAGTTGATGGAGCTGGGATTGCGGATCATCCCGCAGGACTGACAAGAAAACCCGTCGCAACGCTTGCGGCGGGTTTTTCCTTTGGTCGAATGTTTCGCGACAAGGTCAAAGCTGTCCGGTTTGCTCCAGTGGATCGTTGACCAAGGCACGGGCGGCGCGGATGTTGCGGGCCGCCGCGCGGGTCTGGCAATAGATCCAAAGGCTCAGCAGCGTAGCCGTCGCGAAATAGGCTGTTGCCATCTCAGATCGCCTCACGCTGTTCCAAGCGGGCTTGAACGATCCCGGCGACCTGAGCGGCCAATGCGGTGACGGGCGTTCCTTCGGCGCGGGACGCAGCCAAGCGTTTCGCCGCGTCGGCAAGCACTGCATCATCGGCATCGCGGGCAACCCCCCGCAGGAACTGGGCGGCATAGTCCAGCGTGCGGTGATCATTCGGGCCAGCCAGCACATCGGCGATATGGGCCATGTCATCCTGATAGGCCAGCGGATCGGGGTTAATGACCTGATCCCGGACAGCGTTCAAGCTGCTGGGGCGGCGATCCTCGGGCAGGTGCTGCAGCACCATGGATTGAAAGTAGGAAAGCGATTTCAGCGGCTTGGCCAGAAAACCGTCAGCCCCGGCCTGCGTGGCTGCGTTTTCGGTATAGGTGTCGCCGGACATCGCCAGAATGGCCCCGATACGCGGCGATGCTTCGGTCAATTCGGCAATTAGCTCGGCCCCTGAGCCATCCGGCAGCCCTATATCGACCAAGATGACCGAGGGACGGTAGATCTGCAAATGGCGCCTTGCCGATTTCAGGCAATCCGCGCGCCGGATCCGGGCACCAGAATGCAGGCACATCAAGCGGATCGCGTCGCAAGCATAGCGGCTGTCTTCGACAACCAGAATGGTTTGTCCCAGCAAAGGCCGCATCGCCGTTGGCTGTGCGGCTGAGGTGAAGGGGCTCGAATCGTCCATGGCAGAACTCCTAATCAGCAGATGCCTCACGCTAGGAACTTCTGGCTAACACGACGTTAACGGCAATTTGGCGCACTTGTTCTTTGATTGAACTGCCCCCATAACCGCTGCAACGCAGAATAGAGGAGAGTTCTATGATCGGTCGCCTGAACCATGTTGCCATCGCCGTGCCTGACCTTGAGGCCGCGTCCGCGCAATATCGCAATGCATTGGGAGCCAAGGTCGGCGCGCCTCAGGACGAACCCGATCACGGCGTAACCGTGGTGTTCATCGAACTGCCAAACACCAAGATCGAACTGTTGTACCCATTGGGCGATGATAGCCCGATCAACGGGTTTCTGGAAAAGAACCCGGCTGGTGGCATTCACCATGTCTGCTATGAGGTCGAAGATATCATCGCGGCCCGTGACCATCTGAAGGAAACCGGTGCGCGCGTGCTGGGCTCGGGTGAACCCAAGATTGGGGCTCATGGCAAGCCAGTGCTGTTTTTGCACCCCAAAGACTTTAACGGCTGTCTGGTCGAGCTAGAACAGGTCTAACCCAAGCGAGGCTGCCATGACGATCACCGCTGCATTGGTTCTGTTTGCCGTTATCTGGTTTCTGACATTGCTGGTCGTATTGCCGATCCGCATCAAGACTCAGGGCGATCTGGGCGAGATCGTTCCGGGCACCCATGCGGGTGCGCCGGAAGTGCATCATATGAAGAAAAAGCTGTGGATCACCACCGGGTTGACGGTGGTGCTTTGGGCGATCATCGCGGGGATCATCATTTCGGGCGTCATCTCAGTGCGGGATTTCGACTGGTTGAACCAGCTTGAGCCGCGCGGTTGAGCCTCAGACGGACAGCCTGTGGTAGATATGGGTGAACGTGGCCACTCCGACAATCGGGATGACAAGGTTCACCAGCGGCACGGTCAGAGGAATGGCCATCAAAGTGCCCGCCAGCCAGATCGTGACCATATGTTTGCCCCGTAGCTTGCGCGCGCCTTCGCGCCCGATCCGCCGCATCGCGACCAAAGTGAAATATTCCCGACCCAGCAGAAACCCGTTCATGCCCCAAAAGATGAACGGGGCCAGCGGCGTGAAGATTACATAGAGGATCAGTGCCAGCAAGTTGGCGACGATCAACACACCCATAAAGCTGAGCGAATCGCGCAACCCGTCACTGATGGCAATTCCGGGCACCTTTGGCAGGGTGGGATAGTGTTTGTCCTCGACCGCCTGCGCGACCTCTTCCAGAAACAGAGAGATGATGGCCGAGGCGACCGGCATCATCAGGAAGACCGGCAGAATCACCACCGCAAAAATACCGGAATAATTCAACACGTCGTTCAGCCACGGAACGGCTCCGACGAAGGGCAAGGTGATTTCATCGCTGGACAGCCAGTTGATCAACCAGATCGCGCCTGCGCAGGCCGCGATCAGCAACACGATCGTCAGGCCCACGCCCCGGAACAGAACCGAACGGAATTTGGGATCTCCGATCTGTCCGATTGCCGCGAAAAATGCGTTGAGGATGATCATTCAGGAACCCATTCGGTCAGTGCGGCCACGTCCGGGCGGGGACGTTCTGGCGGGGCTGCGGATTCGGTGGCAATGTGAATCAGACCAGCGATCCGTTCATTGTCTTGCAGTCCAAAAGCGGTGCGGCAAAACTCGGCGTCATGTGACTGCCAACCCGACAGCCAGTTCGCGCCCCAGCCCGCCACTAAGGCTGCGTTCAGCAACGCCAGACACACCGCACCGGCGGAATAGGTCTGTTCAATCGCGGGGACTTTTTCGGATGGTTTTTGAACCTCGACCACTGCTACGGCCAGATGACCCATGTCGAACTGGCTGCATGCTTTGGCGATCTCTTCAGGCGATTTACCCAGCCGTTCGCCGCATTCCCGCGTCAGCGCTGACAAACGGGGCATCGCGCCGCTTTCCAGCACTATGAATCGCCACGGCTCCAGCTTGCCGTGATCGGGACTGCGGGCGGCGGCGGTCAGCAATGGGATCAGTTCATCCCGCGACGGGGCAGGAGCGATCAGTGTTTTCGCAGGGCGGGACCGGCGGGACAGCAGAAACTCAAATGCGGCCGGATTCTTCAAGGACATATGTTAACTTCCTTTACATGGGCTTTCTGTATCTGGTTGAGCCTCTGGCGGGTTTCAAGTGCAAAGGGCTGGGCTTGGTGGATCAATTCCATCCCGGGGCCAGTCGTGCAACAGTGTTTTGGGATCGGAGGATGAGATGGCTAAACCTAAACTGCGCAATCTGCCGGATCTGAGCGATCTGACCGACGCGGGGGCCGAGATTGCGGTTAAGGTGACGCCTAAGGCAGCTTCGGACCGGATCACGCGGGATGGGAGCGTAGTGCGCATCCATGTGACCACTGCGCCCGAAGACGGCAAGGCGAACGAGGCTGTGCGCCACATCCTCGCTGCGGCCATGGGGGTGGCCACGTCTTCGCTGACCCTGAAGCGCGGACATACGGCGCGGGACAAGGTCTTTGTCTACGATCCTTAATCCGGTGTTTCGTGGATTTGGTACACCCCCTCGGGCAAATCCAGCGCAGCGGCCAGATCGCGGACCTGTTCCGGCGACAGCGTGATTTTCTGGACCTGATCGGTTCGAGGATCAAACTGCTCTAGCGTCACGCATTCTGCGAAATTGTTGATCACCACATCCTCTTGCAAAGGCTTTTCGCCTTCGTCCACCAGCGTAATGACCGTCGAGTCGAATTCATGCTCAATCGAAAACATGATGGCAGAGTGCAGGGCGATGTTCCGCTTGGCAACCCGTACTATCGCATTCAACCGGTGGCAGTCCCAAGGGGTCTGCGCTATGGTCAGCCAAACGGCGTGACCGTTTCAAAGGATGATCCATGCACCGTTTGATGTACCTGTTATTTCCCGTGTTTCTGGCCGCCTGCGACGCCAATGCGCTGCTGGTTCAACCTGCCGAGGACTGGATACAGGGCGAGGGGGATTTCAGGGTCGAAGCCGCCACTTTCCAGCAGATCAGCCAAAGGGTCGGCGAACAGGCCAGGGTCGAATGTTTGCGACGTGCCAATGTCAAGAATTGCGACTTTACCACATTGGTCGATCTGGACCCGAAAGCCCCTGCCAACGCATTTCAAACACTGGATAAAAACGACCAGCCGGTGATCATTTTTACCCGCGCGATGATCGAATCCGCTCAGAACGCGGATGAGTTGGCCTTTGTGATGGGGCACGAAGCCTCCCATCACATCCTGCGTCATATTCCGCGCCAATCGGTGAATGCACGCGAAAGTGCCGAGATTTTCGGCGATCTGGCGCGATTGGCCGGTGCCGAAGGGGCCGCCGTGGAAGAGGCGCAGAAACTGGGCGCGCGGGTGGGGACGCAGGTCTATGTGCGTGACTTTGAACTTGAAGCTGATGAGCTTGGAACGATCATAACCTTTCGCGCCGGGTATAACCCTTTGATCGGTGCGAAATATTTCGACCGCCTGCCGGATCCCGAAGACAGTTTCCTCAGCACCCATCCCCCCAACGCCAAACGGGTCGAGGTGGTGAAGCAGACCGCCCGCGGGCTTGGGTTGACGCAATGACCGCAGTGAAAAAGCTGGGGGTGATCCTGACGGATCGGGGCTCGAAATACGCAGTATCCGGTGCGCCCGTGTCATCGCGGACCGAGGTCGACGCTGTGCTGCATGCGCTTAAGGCGGATAAATCATATGCCAAGGCCACACATAATACATGGGCGGCGGTACTGCCCACTGGGGCGCTCAAGGCGGATGATGGGGAAAGTGGCGCGGGGATGGTGATCCTTCGGATGATGGAACGGGCCGACGTGCAGAACCACGTCGTAATAGTCACCCGCTGGTATGGGGGCAAAAAGCTGGGCGGGGACCGCTTTCGGCGGGTGCAGGACGCAACGCGAACCTATCTGGATCAGATCGACACCGGGGCTTGACCTGTATCAAGGGCCTGCGCCGCCGCATCCGCTAACCTGATCGAAACGCATCAGGGAAAGGGTGCCATATGTCCAACAGAGAGACCCTGAAACATCACGCGGGCCTCGTCGATCAGATGGCAACGCGAGTAGGCATCGACCTGGAAGACGCAGCGCTTCGGGGTGATGTCTCGATCGATGAGATATCCGAAGCGGTTCTGCGCTGCACAGGATGCGCCAATCCCGGACATTGCGAAGCGCTGCTGGCGCAAGTGGCGGTATCGCAGGACACGCCGGAATATTGCCGCAACAAAGGCCTGTTCGCCCAGATCAAGCCACGTAAGGGGCGGTGATGCAAACGCTTGGGGCTGTCATGACGCACCTACGGCTTGTCCTGCGCATGGGGCAGGCAACAGGCGCGGACGTGGTTTCAGCGCATCGGCAGGGCCGCTTGAGCCAGAAGGACTGGGCCAGCATGGTACGGGCCTGTCAGGGATGCGCTTGGGCCAGATGCTGCCCCGATTGGTTGGATCAAAACAAGGGCGCGACCCAGGCACCTCGAACCTGCCCGAATCGGGCCAGATTTGCCACGCTTAGGTCCGGGAAAACTCGAGAGGGTTGAGAATGAATGATATTCTTGGGGACGTCGAAAAACACTTCTGGCTGACGCGGTCCGTCGCGCGCTGCATGAATCTGTCCCTGACCGAGGCGATGACCGAAGGGCGTCTTAGCGCCGAACGCTACGCGGAAATGGTCACGAAATGTCGCGCTGCCGATTGCAGCCAGACATGTGCGATTTGGTTGGCCGAACAGCAGGCCAAGGCGGACAAAGCGCCTGAGTTTTGCGTGAACGCGCAGGCTTTGAACGCGCTGAAACCCTAAATTTTGGAATGCGAGCCGTCACATAGCGGCGGGTTGGCGCTGTGTTTGCATCCGCAAAAGAACACTTTCTTGTCTGCCTCTGCGTTGTATTTGACCGGTTCAATCCCCGTTCCCTTATGTGAACCGTCACAAAAAGGCTGACGCGAGGATTTACCACAGGCGCACCAGAAATAGTTTTTCCCCTCGGTCACTTCGACGGGATAGGGAGCTTTCTGAGAAATGATCGGTGCGTCTGACACGTGGCTTCTCCGGAGTTTGCTGATGTCTGCTGGTCAGACAGTTTAGCGTCCGATTTCCGTTCTGCCATGGCAGCGTGGATTTGCCGTTTTCACATTCACGTGATCAGATTTGTTGCAAAAATGCCAGCGAAGTCGTATTTTGAGACTGGCCCCGAATTTCTGGGCAAAATCAGAAAATTATTAGAAGGAATGACGGACATGAAACTTAGATTTGCCGCCGTTGGTGCGTTTGCTTTGGTCGTTGCAGCCTGTTCTCAGCAGGAAGAACCAGCTCCGGTTTATATTACACCCGAATATGACAAGTTTGGTACGCCAAGCTGTCCGGCCGGAACCGCATTGGCCACGACTGAGGCAGGCCAGACTGTCTGTAACCCGGTCGCGCAATAACAAACCTTCAGGCGGCTCGCGCGCGGGCCGCCTGCTTTCAGATAGATGCCGCCCACTGGGCGGTTTTTTCTTGCCTGTAATTGCCGGTTTGGGCTTTTGTCTGCGAGAGCGCTGTGCAGGGAACACATGAAAAACTTTCTAATCCGTCTAAAACATCGCACAGCCTGGAGCTGGCAAGGGCTGGCCGCGACGTGGCGCGATGAGTACTCGTTTCGCGTATGGGGATGGGCCAACCTGATCTCGGTGGGGCTGGCAATTGGACTACCCCTCAGCGGCGGTATGCGCGCGTTGATTGTCATCATGGGAATTTTGGTTTTGGTCGCCGAACTTTTCAACACGGCGATAGAACGGGCCGTGGATCACACATCTACAGACCACAACACTTTGGCCGGCCAAGCCAAAGACGCCGCCAGCGCAGCGGTTGCGCTGACGGCCATTGCCGCTGCGGTGGCATGGATGGCGGGTCTTGTAGCTATGCTCTGACGGTCGTCATTACTTGATTCGATACCGCCCGTACCCGCGATGAGATCTGTGATACCGGACTCCTCGATAAGATCTTTGGTGCCGGAACGCGTGTTTCTTCGGCACATAGTACCGATGGTAACGTTTCTTGCTGTGTTTGAACTTCGACCGGTGGTGCTTTTTGACCGGCTTGGCATGATGCACCTTGGCTTTTGCGACCGGCTTGTGGACCTTTTTCTCATACACTTTGGGCGCAACGAAGTGTTTGTGGACACGATGTTTGCCGCGATAGTGGATGCCAAAGGATTTCCCTCCGACCAGCGTGAACTGAGCCGTGCTGCCCGAGCGCACTTCTGCAAAAGCAGGCGCTGCAAATAGTTGTACCGCCAGGAGCGCGACGGCGCATTTCGTTGCGAAAGGACGCAATTTAGACATGGTAACCCTCCTTTTTAGACGTGTTTGGGTTCTGTCTAAATCTGGGGCCTGATGCGGGGGATCGCCAATAAACTTGGCTCACGCTTGCCCTATCGGTGGTTACATTGCCTCAGCGCAGCGTGCCCCACAGGTCATATTCCCCAGCCTCGTCCACCTCGACCGAGACGATGTCGCCGGGTTTGAGGTCTTCGAACCCTTCGTCGACGAACAGGTTGCCGTCAATTTCGGGGGCGTCGGCCTTGGTGCGGCAGATGGCAGCCTCGTCATCGACCTCATCCACGATCACGTCTAGCCTTTGTCCGACCTTTGCGGCCAGCTTCGCCTCGGATATCGCCTGCGCTTTTTCCATGAACCGTTCCCAGCGGTCCTGTTTGACTTCGGACGGGACATGATCGGGCAGGTCGTTCGAGCGCGCCCCGGCCACGTTTTCGTATTGAAAACAGCCGACACGATCCAATTGAGCCTCGTCCATCCAATCCAGCAGGGTCTGGAACTCGGACTCGGTCTCGCCGGGATAGCCAACGATAAAGGTCGAGCGTAGGGTGATATCGGGGCAGGTCGCGCGCCATGCGGCGATCTCGTCCAGCGTTTTGGCAGCCGCCCCCGGGCGGGCCATGCGTTTCAGAACGTCTGGGTGGGCGTGCTGGAACGGAATATCCAGATAGGGCAGCACGTTGCAGCCCGCATCGGCCATCAGCGGAATCAACTCGCGCACATGCGGGTAGGGATAGACATAGTGCAGGCGCACCCACGCATCGAACTGCCCCAACTCTCGCGCCAGATCGGTGATGTGGCTGCGAACCTCGCGGTCTTTCCACGGGTTGACATCATACTTGCGATCCAGCCCATAGGCCGAGGTGTCTTGGCTGATCACCAGCAGTTCGCGCACGCCGTTTTCGACCAGCTTTTCGGCCTCACGCAGCACGGCGTGGGCGGGGCGGCTGGCCAGTTTGCCGCGCATGTCAGGGATGATGCAGAACTTGCACTTGTGGTTACAGCCCTCGGATATTTTCAGATAGCTGTAGTGGCGCGGGGTCAGTTGCACGCTGGCGGCGGGCAGCAGGTCTACAAACGGGTCGGGATCGGGTGGAACGGCTTGATGTACGGCGTCCAGCACTTGTTCGTATTGATGCGGCCCGGTGACGGCCATGATGCGGGGGTGATGCTCGCGGATGTAATCCGGTTCGGCACCCAGACAGCCGGTGACAATGACCTTGCCGTTTTCCACTAGTGCCTCACCAATCGCGTCCAGCGACTCGGCCTTGGCGCTATCCAGAAACCCGCAGGTGTTCACGATCACGGCATCTGCGCCTGAATAATCGGGCGAAATCCCGTATCCTTCGGCCCGCAGGCGCGTCAGAATACGCTCACTATCCACCAAAGCCTTGGGGCAGCCCAAAGACACCATACCAATGGTGGGCTGGTTCGGACGGGGCGTGTCGGTGATCCGGGCGGCAGGCGCCAGGTCGGGGCGGAGGTTCGGCGGGTTCGTGGTCATGGCGCGGCATATAGTGGGGAACGCTTCCCCTTGCAAATGGCCGCTGGGCTTAGAATGATAATTTCAACGCATAACAAAAAGCAAAGAGCGGTAAAATGAAGTGGCTGGTGCGCATTCTCTTTCTCATCGTGGCCGTGATCGGGCTGGTTATCGGGGCCTTGCTGATGATGCCCGGCGACAAGCTGGCGCGTATCCTGGCCGAGCAGGTCAAGGCCGAAACGGGCCGGGATCTGACCCTGACAGGAGATGTGAAACTGTCATTCTGGCCAGTGCTAGGGATGGAGACCGGGCCTGTGACGTTCAGCAATGCCCCTTGGGCCGGGTCCGAGCCGATGCTCAGCGCGGATCATCTGGCCGTTGGTGTGGATGCGGCGGCGTTGATGTCAGGGGATTTGCGTATCCGGCGGGTGATTGCGGAAAACCCGACGCTGCGGTTGGAACTGTCTGACGGGCGCGGCAATTGGGAGTTTGGCGCGTCAGCGCCTGCGGCGGCGTCCTCGGGATCTGGCACCTCTGCCGCCCCGCAGGGGCAACCGGGTGTCGTAACGCTGGATAGGCTGGAATTAACAAATGCGCGTCTGCTCTATCTGGAAAACGGGGCGGTGACGTTCGATTTCTCGCAAGTCGACCTGTCGGCAAGCTGGCCCGAGGTCACAGCACCGCTGTTGCTAGAGGCGAAAATGGCGGTGCCAGGGGGCGCGGTTGAGGTGGATATGAAAATCCCAGATCTGTCCGCTTATGCAACCGGCGCGGCCACCCAGTTGGATCTGTTGCTGCGCGCGCCCGGGGGTGAAGTCGACTTTGACGGTCGCGTGAATCTTGCCGGAGAGATGGACGGCGACCTGCACCTTAAAACCCAAAATACCGAGACATTGCTGGCCGCTTTCGGACAGCCCGGTACAGCCGTGCCTTTGGGTCTGGGTCGCCGCGCGGAACTGGTCGGTCGTATGACCTATACGCAGGACGGGCGTCTGTCGGTGCGTGAATTGGTGGCGCAACTGGACGACAACCGCCTGACCGGCGAGGCGGATATCGTGATCTCGGACCCACCACAGATCACCGCGCGGTTTGACGCGGGCGATTTGGATCTGTCCCGATTCAACGAGTCTAATGGAGGCTCGGGCGGTGGTGGCGGCGCTGCGCCAAGCCAATCCGATGGCTGGTCGACCACACCGATTGACGCCTCGGCGCTGGCTTTGGCGAATGGGCAAATCCGGCTGAAGGCGAATTCGATAGCAGTGCCCGACCTGACCCTTGGTCCCAGCGATCTGACCTTGAATCTGGACCGGTCACGCGCGGTGTTGCAGATGAACCCGGCCACCTTGTTCTCGGGTCAGTTGACCGGTCAGGTCGTCGCGAATAACCGCAACGGGCTGTCTGTCGGTGGCAACATGAAGGCAGACGGGATCGACATCCAACAGGCCCTGATGACGCTGGCTGATATTGACCGATTGTCCGGCACGGGCACCGGTTCGTTCGAGTTTCTGGGCGTTGGGCAAAGCGAGGATCAGATCATGCGTTCACTCAGCGGCAAGGGTCGCGTGGATGTGGGGCAGGGGGTGATCAACGGGTTCGACCTGGACCGCCTGATGGGGCGTGGCGAAGGGTCAGGCGGCACCACCGTGTTCAATAGCCTTGCGGCCAGTTTCACCATTGATCAAGGCGTTCTCAGGAATGATGACCTGCTGATGTCATTGGACAATTTCCGTGCCGATGGCGCCGGTCGCGTCGGCTTGGGCGAGCGCAATATCGACTATCTGTTCACCCCCACAGCGTTGCGGGCAAATTCTGGTCAGGGCCTGTCGGTGCCGGTGCGCATTGTTGGACCGTGGAGCAATCCGTCGATCAAACCCGACCTCAGTAAAGTGATCGAAGCGGCCGCCGAAGGCAAAATCAAAGAACTTGAGGACGACGCCAAACAACAGGTGCTGGACAAGGTCAGCGATGAGCTTGGGACTGCCGTGACAGACACCGAAAGCATCGAGGATGCGGTGAAGAACAAATTGCAGGAAGAGGCCACGAAAGGGCTGCTGAAATTGCTGGGCGCGGATTGAGCGGCGGGGCGCAAGACGCGCCCCAAGGCTCTAGATTGTCTGATCGTAGTCGCCCACGCCGGGTTCTGTACGGATGACAGCGTCGATATCGGCAAATATCGCGCGCATTTCATCCTCGCTTTCGCTGCTTTCGCAGACCACGACCAGATTGGGCGTATTCGAGGATGCCCGCACCAGACCCCAGCTGCCATTGTCCAGAATGACCCGAGCGCCATTGACGGTGACGACCTCTTTGATCGCGCGTCCGGCAAAGGAATCTCCCGCCTCGGATTTGGCCACCAGCTTGTCGACCAGACGGGCGAGTATGTCATATTTCTCGGTATCTGCCGCATAGGGCGACATGGTGGGCGTCGACCATGTCTTGGGCAGGGCCTTGCGCAGATCGGACATACTCTGATCGGGGTTGCGGTCCATCAGTTTGCAGATCTCAACCGCCACGCGCATGCCGCAGTCATAGCCACGCCCGATCGGTTCAGCCAGAAAGTAGTGGCCCGACTTCTCGAACCCGGCCAGCGCATTGATTTCCTTGACCCGACGCTTCATGTGGCTGTGGCCAGTTTTCCAGTAGTCGGCCTTGACCCCATGGGCCTGCAACTGCGGATCACTGGCGAACAGACCGGTTGATTTCACATCAGCCACAAAGGTCGCGTTCGGGTACAGTTTGGCCAGATCGCGGGCCATGATCACACCGACCTTGTCGGCGAAAATCTCTTCGCCCTCGTCATCGACAACACCACACCGGTCGCCGTCGCCGTCAAACCCCAGCGCCAGATCGGCACCGCTGGATTTCACGCTGTCGGACATGTCGTGCAGCATCTCCATCGCTTCGGGGTTCGGGTTGTAGTTGGGGAACGTGTAGTCCAGCCGGTTGTGGCTGGGCACAACCTCGACCCCCATTCGTTCGAATATCTTGGGCGCAAAGGCCGAGGCGGTGCCGTTCCCGGTGGCGCAGACCACTTTCAGCGGGCGAGACATTTTGAAATCGCCGACCAGATCGTCGATATAAGCCTCTTTCACGCCGTCCACGAACTCATACGAGCCACCCTCATGGGGTTGTCCTTCGCCATTCAGGACGATATCGCGCAACTCGGACATCTCATCAGGGCCATGGGTCAGAGGACGCTCAAACCCCATCTTGACCCCGGTCCAGCCGTTGGGATTGTGGCTGGCAGTGACCATAGCAACCGCCGGCACGTCCAGATGAAACTGCGCGAAATAGGCCATGGGGCTGAGCGCTGGGCCGATATCCTTGACCTGAATGCCGGCCTGCATCAGCCCCAGGATCAGTGCGTTCTTGATGGCCAGCGAATAGTCGCGGTAGTCGTTTCCCACCGCGATCACCGGTGCAATCCCGCGCCTGCGCATCTGCGTCCCAAGCCCCAGACCCAGCGCGGTCATGCCGGGCAGGTTGATTTCCTCGGGGTATTTCCACCTGGCGTCATATTCACGGAAACCCGTGGGTTTGATCATGGCATCGCGCAGAAAGCTCCAGGTGTTCGGGGTCACCTCGGGGATTGGTTTGGTCATAGAAAATCTCAATCGTTAAATCTGAATGGGGTTTGCCTTGGCCAGCGCATCAAAGCGCATCAAAGTGTCAATAAGTTGCGGCATCTGGTCAAGATAGATCATATTGGGGCCGTCAGATGGCGCATTGTCAGGGTCCTGATGGGTTTCAATGAACACAGCTCCGACACCCAATGACACTGCCGCACGCGCCATGACCGGCGCAAACTCCCGCTGACCGCCAGAGGACCCACCTTTGCCACCTGGTTGCTGTACCGAATGCGTTGCGTCCATCACGACCGGGTAGCCCGTTTTCGCCATTTGCGGCAGGCCGCGCATATCAGCAACCAGTGTGTTGTATCCAAAAGATGTGCCGCGTTCCGTCAGGAGGATATTCGTGTTTCCCGTGCTTTCGATCTTGTCAACGATGTTGCCCATTTCCCAAGGCGCAAGAAACTGACCTTTCTTGACGTTAACGGCTTTCCCGGTTTCACCAGCAGCCAGCAACATATCCGTCTGGCGGCAGAGGAAGGCGGGAATCTGCAAGACGTCTACGGCCTCGGCCGCTAGGGCACATTGGGATTCAGTATGAACATCAGTCAGAACAGGAATACCCATCGAGTTGCGAATATCGCTCAGAACTTTCAATCCAGCGTCAATACCCAGGCCACGGACACCGGACAAGGAAGTACGGTTAGCTTTGTCATATGACGCCTTGAAAACGTACTGTGCTCCGGCCGCATCGCAGGCCTCTTTCATTTTGCCGGCGATCATCTGGGCATGATCGGCGCTTTCAAGCTGACATGGACCGGCAATGATTGTCAGAGGCAGATCATTGCCGACCGTGAGATCGGAGATTTTTACATGTTTCATGTGTCTTACGAGGATACCTGTTCACGAAGGACCGACGCGGTAAGCGAGATCAACAGGTAGATACCAGCAAACAACAGGAATGCCAAAATCGTATTTTCGAATTTCCTCGGATAGGTCGGATCCTGGCTGGGAACCGGGTTCACTGAGACGGTCAGATACCGCACCTTGCGGTTGGCCTCGGTCCGGGTGGTTTCCATTTGCTGCATGGCTGCTTGCAGCATCATGTCCCGTGCGGCCAGATCAGCCTGTGCAGTCTGGATTCGCAAGGTCAGACGCACCAGCGAGTTTTCGCCAGCCGAGACATCCAACATCTCGGCGTTCAGCTCCTCCAGCACTTCTTCGAAGCGCGCAATTTCGGCGCGTACACCGTCCACTTTGGCCTGATTGGGCCGCAGATTGTCTAAAAGCGAAGCCAGTTGCAGTTCTTTATCCTGCAATTGCGCCTCAAGCGTGTTTATTCGGCCGCGTAGGCCGGCAAGCACGTTTTCTGGGTCTAGCAGAGCGCCTTGCAGCTGCGCTTCGATCAGGGCTTCCTGCGCTTTGTTGCGTGCCTCCTGCGCCAGTTCGAAACTGGCCACGGCGTCGCGCATCTGGTCTTCGCGTTTCAGTTCGGACAGTCCGTTGATGGTGTCTTCGGCATAGGACAGCAACCTGTCCGAGATCGCGACTGCGATATCAGGTGTGGGCGCGGCGACCTCCATGCGGATGATGCCGTCGCTGGGGTCATAGCCGATGGTGATCATCCGCATGTACAGCTTGTGGGTCTCTTCCAGACTTGCGTCGGGCGACAGACGCTGGATCGGATCAATCCAGTCCTGTTTGAATATCTCGGAAAACCCCATATCGCGCTCAAGCCGTAGCAGAGCGTCCTTGGATTCCAGAAATTCCTGCGTGGCAACCGAATCCTGCGCGGTTGCGTATTGGGTGCCCGCCAAGAAACCTCCGAATGAGGCTCCGCCGCCATCCGCTTGAAGTATGGAGAAGGCCGAATCGCTGGCATACATCGGCGTTGCAAAGCGATAGAAATAAGTCCCGACCACAAGCGTCGGCAGCAATACAAACACTGCCAAACGCGCAAACAGAGCAAACAGTTTGCGTCTGCGGCGGCGCGCGATGTCCTTCTGAATTTGCCCGATCTCATAGTTGCGCCGTTCCGCGGGGCTCATCTCGGGGCCGGGCAGAGTTTCGGGCGATTGCAGAATGGGCTGAGGCAGTTGGATCGTCACCTTGTCTTTGGTTTCATCTTCGACACGCTTTTTCTCGGCGGCAAGGTCCAGCAGACTGCTGCGTTCGAATGGGTCGATACCCTTTTTGCGCAACAAGCGCACAGCATCATAATCCGAGTCCGCCTCGATCCCGTTTTTCTGCGCCAGCTTTCGCGCAATGCGAAGCTGCCGACCGGTTAGCCCCTCAGCCTTGATCTTTTCCAGCTCAGAGGTCTGTGCATCATTGGCCGCCTCGGGTGGTTGCGTCGCTTTGCGAATGCGTGAGATCGCGTCGGCGCGGGCCTCGGCATCTGCCGGACCCTGACGTTTGCGTCGCCAGTTGTATATTCTAGCCTTGGGTTTGGTAGTCATACAGTTGTTTTGCCTCTTCCAAGGAGTCGAACACATGAAGTTGCCCATCGACAAGGACAGCGGCCTTCTGTGCAAATTTTTCTAACACGGTCGGGTTGTGCGACACGATCACCAATGTCGTCGTCCGAAGCCTTTCTTGCAGGATATCCCCTGCTTTTCTGTTAAATTCGACATCCGTCGTGGCGGGCATGCCCTCGTCAATCAGGTACATGTCGAAGTCCAGCGCCAGCATCAGCGCAAAAGTAAACCGCCCCCGCATCCCCGAGGAATAGGTCGCCATCGGTTGATCGAAATACTCGCCCAGACCACATAGCCACTTGCAATAGGCTTCGACATAGTCGGGGTCCATACCATAGATCTTGGCGATATAACGCGCGTTTTCCAGTGCCGACAGTTTGTTGGCCACGCCACCCGTAAACCCCATTGGAAAGGACACCCGGCAGGATTTGCGGATGACGCCTTCATCCGGCTTTTCCAACCCCGCCATCATGTTGATCAACGTGGTTTTGCCCGTCCCGTTCGGGGCGAGAATGCCGATTGAGGTGCCAAGTTCGACCCGGAACGAGACCCGGTCCAGGATTACCTTGCGGCGTGTCCCGGTCCAAAAGGACTTACTGACATTCTCGAACTCAAGCATTTTGGGCCTGTCTGCTTATTCTCGCCGCAGCCGGACGGCGTGATCTCATGACTCATGTCCGGCCATGTTGGCGGCATTATGTCCAGTTTTGCACATGATGATCAATCCGCGCTGCCGCAGGTTGTTGTTATTGTGACTTTTCCATCTGTTGGTTCTCGCCACTGCGGTGACTATCTTTGTTGCCAGGTGTCAACCACTGTGCTTCAGGAAACCTTGCGATCTGATGAATTCCCTCGAAAAAGACATCGCCGCCTGCAGAATCTGCGCCGACAGGTTTGCCGCAACCGAAACGGCGCATGAACCACGCCCGGTCGTCTGGTTTCGGCAAGGTACCCCGATCCTGATCGCAGGGCAGGCGCCGGGCGCGCGGGTTCATGCCTCGGGCCGTCCGTTTACGGACCCCTCGGGGGATCGTCTGCGCGACTGGTTGGGGATCGGGGAAGACGTGTTTTATGACCGCGCTCGTGTCTCGATCGTGCCGATGGCCTTTTGCTTTCCGGGCTATGACGCGCGCAAGGCCGATCTGCCGCCGCCACCGATCTGCGGGCAGACGTGGCATGACAAGGTGATGCAGACGCTGGGTGATGTGCCGCTGACTGTGTTGGTCGGGGGGCATGCGCATAAATACCACCTCAAGGCGCGCGGGTCCGTGACCGAGACGGTACGCAACTGGCAGGACCATGCGCCGCGCGTCTTTTCCTTGCCTCATCCGTCGTGGCGGAATACGGCATGGATGAAGAAAAACCCGTGGTTCGAGGCCGACCTTCTGCCGGTCCTGCGCGCACGGGTGCAAGAGGTTCTGAATGACTGACATGACCGCTCTGGACTCGGCCCATTCCGGGATGGAGGCCGCGCCGCAGGACGATGCCGCCCGGTTGCGGTTCTTTGAGCGGCTGGCCGATAGCGAACTGTTCCTGCTTCTGACCGAAGAGGCAAAGGGCGAAAACATCTCGCCCGAGTTGTTTGACGTGGCCGATGGCCGCTTTGTTCTGGCGTTCGACCGCGAGGATCGTTTGGCGCGCTTTGCTGAACGCCCTGTTCCCTACGTCGCCCTGTCAGGGCGGGTGTTGTCGAATATGTTGGCCGGGCAGGGCATCGGATTGGGCCTGAATCTTGAGGTCGCACCGTCCTCGATGCTGATCCCGTCCGAGGCGCTGGGCTGGTTGGCGACCACCTTGCAGCACGCGCCGGAAGAGGTGCAGCAGCACTTGTCGGAATTCCTGCCCCCAGTCGGTTTGCCCGACGATCTACTGACGGCTTTGGATGCCAAACTGGCAACGGCCGTTGGTCTGGCGCAATCCGCCTATCTGGTCGGCACCAAGACATCTGAGGGGGGGACCGGCCACCTTCTGGGTTTTGTCGGCGCGGTTGAAGGGGCGGAAGCGGCCTTGGCCAAGGCCGCGTCCGAAGCGCTGACTTTTTCAGGGATCGAGGCGGGCGCAATGGATGTGGGTTTTTTTGCAGCCCACGACGCTGCCGCGTCCGCTCTGGCGCGGGTGGGGCTACGGTTCGATTTACCGCAGCCGAAAACCTCTAAGTTCCAGCGGATCGCGCCGGGCAGTGACCCGGAAAAGCCACCGATCCTCAGATAAATAGGGCCTCACCAGATCCCGGCGAGGCCCGACAGGTTTATTCCGCAGCAGCTTCCAGCTTGTCCTGCGTACGGGTTTCAAAGTCGCTGGCTTCGTGGCGCTCATGAAGCTGCAAGTGCTTTTCGCCAAAGGGGCGGTTCACCATGCGTCCGCGCAGAACGGCTGGGCGTGCGTCGATCGCTTTGGCCCAACGCATGACATTCTTGTAGGATTCGACGTCCAGGAATTCGGCCGCATCATAAAGGCGACCCAGAACCAGTTGCCCATACCAGGGCCAGATGGCCATGTCGGCGATGGTATAGTCTTCACCAGCAATATAGGTGTTCTCGGCCAATTGCTTGTCCAGAACATCAAGCTGACGCTTGGTTTCCATTGTAAAGCGGTCGATCGGGTATTCGAATTTCTCGGGCGCATAGGCGTAAAAATGGCCAAATCCGCCGCCCAGATAGGGCGCGCTGCCCATCTGCCAGAACACCCAGTTCATCACCTCGGTCCGCTCGGGTCCTGACTTGGGCAGGAAGGCGTCAAACTTTTCGGCCAGATGGAACAGGATCGAGGCGCTTTCGAAGACGCGCACTGGCTTGTCGCCGGATCGGTCCCACAGCGCAGGGATTTTCGAGTTTGGGTTGGCTTCGACAAAGCCCGACCCGAACTGATCGCCTTCGCCGATATTGATCAGCCACGCATTATACTCGGCTTCTTCATGACCCAGGGCCAGCAATTCTTCCAGCAGTACCGTGACCTTCACGCCGTTTGGCGTGGCCAGTGAATACAGCTGCAGGGGATGGCGTCCGACAGGCAAATCCTTGTCGTGGGTCGCACCGGCGATGGGGCGGTTGATATTGGCAAACTGCCCGCCATTCTGACTGTCCCATGTCCAGACCTTCGGGGGGGTATAGGTCGATTGCTCGCTCATCTCTTGCCTTTCTCAGCAAATCTGGGGTGAATTGTCCGTCCGTCACAACAGCTAATATTGCAAAGCGCCGAGTCCAACCCCGGTTGTTGGCTTCTTTCTGTAACATTCGGCAGGAATAGTCTCACGTTTCTTCATTCGACGTCACAGGCCCGCGAGCAGGACTGCTCTGTCGGCTGGAATCACCTATTGTCTGAGCAGACCCGGAACACGGGTGCCCCTTAAACCTGAGGACAAAAGGACGACCTATATGAAACGTTTTGCCCTAACCGTTGCAGCGACCCTGGCTTTCGCTGTTCCCGCTTTTGCCGGTGATCAGTATGTAGACGGTACCGGATTCGCTGTATCGGGTTACGATGTTGTAGCCTACCGCAGCCTGGATCAGGCCCCGGTTGGTCAGTCCCAGCCAGAAGGTGTGCGTGGCCGTTCCGACATCACCGCAGAATATAACGGTGCGACATGGGCGTTCTCGACTGAAGAGAACCGCGACAAGTTTCTGGAAAACCCCGCCTATTACGCACCGGAATATGACGGGCACTGTGCCTATGGTGTTTCGCGCGGCGGTAAGGTTCCGGCAAACCCGAACCTGTGGCGCATCGTTGATGACAAGCTGTACCTGAACATCACCGATGTAGTTGTTGGGTTCTTTGAAGAGGACATTCCGGGCAACATCAACCTGGCCGAAGGCAACTGGCCGGGGATCGAGCCTGCGAAAGCATCGACTGCAGTCATTCCGAAATTCACTTCGAAAGGCCCGATCTCGAACTAAGGGTCCACTCACAGAAAAGCCCGGCTGTTACTCGCCGGGCTTTTTTCGTTTTGATCAGCTTGCCAGGCAGAATTCGTCTCGCATCTGCTGGTCAGCATCGAAACGGATACGCACGCTTTTGGCGCCGGGGAATTTACGATCGCGGATCGTATCCGGAACGACAACCTCTCCACCGCCGGTTTCCTTGGCCTGAAAGCTCAGCACTTCGGTTTCGGTACGGCGTGCACCAGCCAGAACCGAAGTGGGCAAAGCCACCCGGTTTTGCCCCTGCCGAACGGGCGAGGACACGAAATAGGTCAGGTTACGGCCATGAAAGCCGACCGCCTCGGGGATGTGATCGGAATCGGCAATCGGGTCAGCGGTGCAAGTCTCGTCTGCGCCGCCGGCACCTTGCGGAAGCGCTTTGTTCAAAAGTGTCCGGCAGGCATCTATATCGGTAATATCCAGCGAGATGACCCGCTTGCGCAATTTCGGACGTCGTGGTTTGCCGGGCTGCGCGCCCTTGCTGACCAAACCTTCCAGCCGCAACAGGTCATAGGCTTCTTTCGCACGGGTAAATTCCGAGCTGTCGCCCCTGGTTCGATCAGAATGCACATTGAACGCAATGTTGCGCCACGCTTGTCTGATATCCTCAGAACCGGCGGTCTGATCTAGGCCAAGGGCGGCCAGCGCCGCAGCGCGGGCCTTCATCTTTTCAACAGCTTCCATACCCAAAACACTCGTTAAAACAACAACGTGCTCTTAGTGTTGGGATGGCCGCATTTTTGTCAAATTTGATGGTTTTTTGAGGCTAAACGTAGAACAATCCCGCCATGCACTGCGGGATTGTTCTTGTGTGTGTGCTTGTGAGAGCCGACTTTTCGCTCAGGCCACGTTTTGCAGATCGGCTTTAGGCGTAATGCCCAAGGCGAAACAAACGTCGCGGGTCAATTCGGGGCGATTAAGCGTGTAGAAATGCAGCTTGTCCACACCGCCCTCGATCAAATCCGAGCAGAGCTCGGTGCACAGTGCGGTTGCCAGCAAGTCTTCGCGGTCGTCGCGGATCGCCTTGTCAAAAGCCTGTTCAACCCACGCGGGGATACGTGTGCCGCAGCGTTTGGCAAAACTGCGCGCGCCCTTCCAGTTCTCGATGGGCAGGATGCCCGGCACGATGGGCTTGTCGATGCCCGCCTTGGCGCACGCATCGCGGAAGCGAAAGAACGTCTCGGCCTCGAAAAAGAACTGTGTCAGCGCCTCGTCGGCTCCCGCGTCCAGCTTGGCTTTCAGCCAGTCAATGTCCGTACGGGCGCATTGGGCCTCGGGGTGGATGTCGGGATAGGCACCCACGCGGATGTTGAAGTTTTCAGTGTCAGCCAGTGCCTTGATCAGCTCAACCGAATTGGCAAAACCTTCCGGGTGAGGCACGAACTTTTCCTGTCCTTTGGGGGGATCGCCGCGCAAGGCCACGATGTCCCGCACGCCTGCTTTTGCAAAGGAATCGGCGATTTTCAGGGTTTCTTCGCGCGTGGCATCCACACAGGTCAGGTGCGCGGCAACCGGCAGGCCGGATGATTTGTGCAAGGTGGCGACCGCGTCGCGAGTCAGCTCACGTGTTGTGCCGCCTGCGCCGTAGGTGACCGAGACGAATCGGGGCTCAAGCGGGGCGAGCGTTTGAACCGTATCCCAAAGGCGGAACGAAGCTTCGAGCGTTTGGGGCGGGAAGAACTCGAATGAAATCTCAGGTTGGGTCATCATGGCCTCGCATATTCCAGTTGTGGGTCTTGTGCCATGTGACGCATTGTGAGACAAACTCATATTCCTCAAGAACAACATGAGTTCCATTGAATGCATATCGAATTTCGGCACCTGCGCACAATCAAGGCGATTCATGAGTGTGGCGGGTTGGCCCGCGCGGCGGATCAGTTGAATATCACTCAGTCGGCGCTGAGCCATCAGATCAAAGGTCTTGAGGATCAGGCCGGCGTGGAATTGTTCCTGCGCCGCTCCAAACCGATGAAACTGTCTGCGGCGGGGCTGCGCCTGTTGCGGCTGGCCGAACAGATTCTGCCGCAGGTCGAAGCGACGCAGCAGGAGTTCACCTCGCTGCGCGATGGGCGCACTGGTCGAATGCATATCGCCATCGAGTGCCATGCCTGCTTCGAATGGCTTTTTCCGGTGCTGGAATCCTTTCGCAAATCCTGGGGCGATGTGGATGTAGATATCCGCCCCGGTCTGGCCTTTGACGCTTTGCCCGCGCTGCAAAAGGAAGAGGTCGATCTGGTCGTCTCGTCCGACCCTGAGGACCTGCCGGGGGTCGAGTTCATCAAACTGTTCGACTATGACGCGGTGTTTGTTGCGGCCTCGGCACACCCATTGGCGCAGAAGAATTTCATCGAGGCCGAGGATTTTCGCGGCCAGACCCTAATCACGTACCCGGTCGAGCGCACCCGGTTGGATGTATTCAGCCAATTGCTGATCCCGGCGCGGGTAGAACCAGCCGCTATTCGGCAGGTGGAACTGACGGCGGTGATCTTATTGCTGGTCGCATCAAATCGCGGAATTTCGGTGTTGCCAGACTGGGTGGTGAGGGAAGTGAAGTACAATTCAGACTATGTGACCCGCCCGCTGACCAAGGATGGGATCACCCGTAGCTTATATGCGGCAGTGCGGGCTGAGGACCTTGAAAAACCCTATGTGCAGGAATTGATCGACCTTGCCGGAACCGAGGCGCGCAAGCTGCAATCGCAATAGGCGCGAAACGCGGGTCTGCTATGCGCATCAAGCCTCTTGGCAAGGGCGCATTGCATCAGTATACGCGCGGTTTGACCGAACAGGAGCCGTGGGACAATGGTAGGCAGTGCAAACCTCAACATCATGATCAAAGCCGCGCGCAAGGCGGGGCGGTCTCTGGTCAAGGACTTTCGTGAAGTCGAGAACCTGCAAGTCTCGATGAAAGGCGCGGGCGATTTTGTCTCCAAGGCCGATATTGCTGCTGAAAACATCCTGAAAGAGGAACTGCTGGGTGCCCGCCCGACCTATGGCTGGCTGGGTGAAGAAGGCGGC
This sequence comes from Ruegeria sp. F12, assembly GCF_056533885.1. Classification (NCBI taxonomy): domain Bacteria; kingdom Pseudomonadati; phylum Pseudomonadota; class Alphaproteobacteria; order Rhodobacterales; family Roseobacteraceae; genus Ruegeria; species Ruegeria sp. F12. Next base: position 168,195 of record NZ_JBQFOV010000005.1, read on the forward strand.
GGGCAGGCCGGTGAAGACCCGACACGCCGCTGGATCGTTGACCCGCTGGACGGCACCACCAATTTCCTGCACGGGCTGCCGCATTGGGCGATTTCTATCGCTTTGGAACACAAGGGCAAGATCGTTGCCGGCGTGATCTATGACCCCGCCAAGGATGAGATGTTCTTTGCCGAAAAAGGTGAGGGCGCGTGGATGAACGACACCCGCATCCGCGTTTCGGGCCGCCACCGCATGATCGAGTCCATTTTCTCGACCGGTTTGCCCTTTGGCGGACGTTCTGATTTGCCTGCGACCCTTCAGGATCTGGCGCGGATCATGCCCACTTGCGCAGGCGTGCGCCGCTGGGGCGCTGCGGCGTTGGATATGGCCTATGTGGCTGCAGGTCGTTACGAGGGCTTCTGGGAACGCCGCCTGAACGCGTGGGACGTGGCTGCTGGTATCATCATCGTGAAAGAAGCCGGTGGCTTTGTGCAGGCTCTGAACCCCGAAGGTAGCGTCTTGGAAGATGGCGAGGTTATCTGTTCGAATGAACCGATCTTCGACCAGTTCTCGAAGGTGATCCGGGGCTGACTTGCAGAACCCTGAGACGAACAAGCGCGCCCTGTCCGAGGCGCGCTTTTTTGTTGTCGGCAGCACAGGCGATCAAGGCCGCCAATGTCGTGCAAGGATATGCATCTACCGGCGCGGGATTCGGGGGATGCGGGATTGTGACAGTTTGTATGTATGCTCGGGGTGCGGCGGGTGGCCATGTGTTCGGTTCCAATACCGCGTACCGCCCCGCCGCGCCCAAAGCGGGATGCACAAAAGCAGACCGACAAAGAACCCGCCGGTATGAGCCCAATAGGCAACGCCGCCTTCGTCCGGGTTGCTGGCAAGGCTGCCCAGGAATTGCATCCCCAGCCAGACCCCCAGCATGACGAAGGCCGGGATGGTGAAAACCCGCACATAGACGATCAGGATCAGCAGAATATCCACGCGGGCCTTAGGGAACATCAACAGGTATCCCCCCATGACCCCGGCGATTGCACCAGAGGCCCCGATGGTCGGCACCACTGATCCCGGGGCCGTCAGGACGTGGATCAGGCCTGCTCCGATACCGGCCATCGTATAGAAAAGCAAAAAGGGCAGGTGGCCCATCTCGTCTTCCAGATTGTCGCCGAATATCCAAAGGAACAGCATGTTCCCTGCCAGATGCATCCAGCCGCCGTGAAGGAACATTGAGGTGAACAGCGTCTCATACGCGACCCCGTCTTCGATCCGGGCCGGGATGACCGCGTAGTCGAAATAAAGCCGGTTGAGCAACCGCGCATCATCCATGATGCCCACATAGCTGAGGAAAATCAGAATGTTCGCGGCCATCAGCAGATAGACGACGTATGGGGTGCGCCCCGAGGGGTTATGGTCACGGATCGGAAACATGGCGCGACGCTGGGCTTTCGGGCGGGCAAGGTCAAGGTACGTTTACGCAGCATACGGCATGGTGGCGAGGTGTGTGACGAAGACTTGAACGAGCCCAAGGGTTGACGCAGCCTGTCTGCGCGTCACCGTAGACACATGAAACACATCGCCTCAGCCTTTGTCGTGCTGGTCGCAGGCACCATCGCTGCCCATTCACAGGACTGTCCCGCCGCTCCGGATCACTCGGACGGGGTGGCCGGGATTATCTCTCAAATTCAACAGGCCGAGACCGAGCGCGCCGCGCAGGTTTTGTCGGGCAAGCTTTGGGAGTTTTGGACAGATGCACCGGATAGCAAGGCACAAGTCGCGCTGGACAGGGGGATGACACGTCGTAGTCAAAGCGATCTGCTGGGCGCAATCGAAGACTTCAACTCGCTGATAGATTACTGCCCATCTTATGCCGAAGGATATAACCAGCGCGCCTTCGCCTATTTTCTGGGCCGGGATTATCAGGCCGCTCTGCCGGATCTGGATCGGGCAATCGAACTGTCGCCCAATCATGTGGCAGCAATCAGTGGGCGTGCACTGACTTTGTTAGGGCTTGGGCGGATCGACGAAGCTCGCGAGGCTTTGGAACAGGCGCTGGAGCTGAACCCGTGGCTCTCTGAACGCCACTTGATGGACCCCGGAGGGCCGTTGGCACCGCAAGGCCAAGACATCTGAAATACAAAACCCCCGACCAAACAGGCCGGGGGTTTTCGATCTTGGGACTTAGCCGACAAGACCGTTATCGGCGCGTTTGATCGCAATGACCGACGAGCGCGGCGTGCCGCCGTCGGGCCAGTTGCTGCCGGGGTGCTGGATGCCGACAAACATGGTCCGCAGGTCTGTGGACCACGCCAGACCGGTCACCTCACAGCCGTTCGGGCCAGTCATGAAGCGTGCAATCTCACCGGTCACGGGATCACCAACCAGCATCTGGTTGTTGCCGTTGCCTGCGAAGTCTTCCTCGTTGTCGTCATTCCCGTCTGTCTGGATCCAGATCAGACCGGTAGAGTCGATCACCATACCGTCGGGCGAGTTGAACAGGTTGCCCTCGTTCACATTGGACGAACCGGCGCGGTCGTCGGAATGCACGGTCGGGTTGCCCGCCATGACGTACAGGTCCCAATCGAACGCTTGGGCGGCGTGGTCGTCATTGGCCGGACGCCAGCGCACGATCTGACCGTACTTGTTGGCCTCACGCGGGTTGGCCGCGTTGACCGAGGTATCATCACCGCCGGCGTTTGGCTTGACGCCGCGGTTCTTGTTATTGGTCAGGCAGCAATAAGCTTCGACCGCCACCGGGCTGGACGCGACCCATTCAGGGCGATCCATGGTGGTGCCGCCCGCTTTGGAAGCCGCCATGCGGGTAAAGATGCGAATCTCGGCATCGTCCATTCCGGTGGTTTCCGGGGTCAGAGCCAGCCATTCACCCTTCATGTCATCGTTGAACTTGGCGACATAAAGCGTGCCGTCGTTCAGCAGGCTCTCGGTTTCACCACCGGGCTGATAGGTGCCGTTCGAGACGAACTTGTACAGGTATTCACCACGTTCATCGTCGCCCATGTAGACAACCACGCGACCGTCGGCAGCCAGGGTGACTTCGGCGTTTTCGTGCTTGAAACGACCCAGACCAGTGTGTTTGACAGGGGTGCTGTCAGGCTTGGTTGGGTCAATCTCGACGATCCAGCCTGCGCGATGCGGCTCGTTGGGGTTCTTCGAGGTGTCAAAGCGCGGGTCAAAGAACTCGTAACCGTTCCAGCTTTCGGCTTTGATACCGTAGCGCGCCATACCGTCCGAGACCTTCTGGTCATAGGCGGCATTTTCATCCGACGAGCCGAAGTAGCCATTGAAGTTCTCTTCGCAGGTCAGATAGGTGCCCCAGGGCGTCTTGCCCGCACCACAGTTGTTCATGGTGCCCAACGAGGTGGTGCCGGTCGGATCAGCCTCGGTTTTCAGCAGGTCATGACCGGCTGCGGGGCCAACGATTTTCATCGGAGTGTTATGATGAATACGGCGGTTGAAGGGGCTGTCTTTGACAACAGACCAGCCCTCAGGGCCTTCGGTGATTTCCATGACTGTCACGCCTTGGATGTTCTGCAGCTTCAGAACATCACCTGCGTTTGCCGGAACACCTTCCGCAGCGGCCGGCAGGTTGATCTTGCGGTTGGGGTATTCGTGGTTGATCGCGATCAGTTCGTGACCCTGGAACGAAAAGGTTTCCATCCCGTCAGTGTTCTCACCAAAGATACGGTCGGATTTTTCGACCGAACCACCATCGGCGATGTCATAGCCGTCGGCATCCGAGAACAGTGGATCGCCCCAACGCATCATGACTTTCCACTCGTACCCTTCGGGGACGTGAACGGTGCCATCAGTCTGGGCTGCGATCGGGGTGAAGGCAAAGCGCGACGCGTCAGCGGCCTGCGCCGAGGTCGAGCTGAGCAGACCTGTGCCCATTGCGGCAGCGCCCGATCCAAAAGCCACCACACCGGCCAGAAAACCACGGCGGGAAATGGCGCTTTCGACCACGCGGTCAAAGTCGTTTTCCTTGGGGCGGGGGAAGTGCAACTCGTCCCAGTCGTCTGCGGAAAGTGTGGTGTTGTCGACGTCTTTCATGGATGGCTCCTGGCTAAAATGAAAGTTGATGAACGGGATTTAAGAGGTCTTTGTGACAGGTTCTTAACAGCGCCATTAAAGCCGCTGTATTTCGGCCTGAAAATAGATTCATTTTTGTTGCGCTAAATCGCGCCGAAGCCCTGCCTGCGCGACGCAGACAGGGTTTTACAATCATCTAAACTGATTGATCACATCGCCGTGATAGGGTTAACGCAGCCGCTGCCCATCGGCATTGAACCGATACGCTTTTTCGGGCGCGAACCCAAGGCGTAGGTCTTGACCTTCGGATATTGCGTGTTGCCCGAACAAGCGCGCCGTCACCGAATGGTTCTGAACAGTCGCAATGACGTTGGTATCACCGCCCAGCTTTTCGACATGGCTGACCTGCGCTGACAGGGGGCCGTCGTCAGACAGGAACAGATCCTCTGGCCGAATACCAAGGGTGTCTGACCCCTGATCCAGCAGGCTTTCGGGCAGGAAGTTCATCGAAGGAGATCCAAGGAATCCCGCAACAAACTGGTTGGCGGGGTTGTTATACAGCTCCATCGGTGAGCCGATCTGTTCCACCCGGCCATCGCGCAGAACTACGATCTTGTCGGCCAGTGTCATCGCCTCGGTCTGGTCGTGGGTGACATAGATCATCGAGGCATCCAGTGCCCGGTGAAGGTTTGCAATCTCAATACGTGTGTTCATCCGCAGCGCCGCGTCGAGGTTCGAGAGCGGCTCGTCAAACAGAAACAGTTTCGGCTCACGCACGATAGCCCGCCCGATGGCGACGCGTTGGCGCTGACCGCCGGACAGCTCAGATGGATAGCGGTCCAGATATTCCTCAAGGTTCAGCATCCGGCTGGCGCTGGCGACGCGCTCCTCGATCACCGCTTTGGGCTGCTTCTCTTGTTTCAGCGCCAGTGTCATGTTCCCGCGCACGTTCAGATGGGGGTAGAGCGCATAGCTTTGGAACACCATCGCAATGCCGCGTTTCGACGGCGGCACCAGATTGACCTGCTGGCCGTCGATATTGATCTCACCCGAGGTCGCATCCTCCAACCCCGCGATCACGCGCAGCAGGGTGGATTTGCCACAGCCCGAGGGGCCGACGAAGACGACGAATTCGCCTTCTTCGACCTCAAGCGAGATGTCTTTCAGGACATGTACCTCGCCAAAGGACTTGTTCACGTTTGTCAGGGTCAGAGCGGTCATGATGCGGATTCCTGCAGGGAAACGGGCTGGCCGGTGCGGATGCTTTCATCGGCGGCCAGACAAATGGCAAGGGATTGGACGGCGTCACTCATATGGCGCGTCAGGTCGATATCGTCAGCGATGGCGCGCAGCATATACGCCTGCTCGGCGTCACAAAGCTCCTGATGGCCGGGCTCATCGGGCATCTCAACCGTACGGTCACCGCCCGGCGTGTGGATCATTAGACCACCAACCTTGGTGTGGCCATCGATATCCGCCGACGCGCCTTTGTTGCCGTCGGTGATCGAGACCGAGCCGTTGGGCGAGACGATATCTTTCACGAAAAATGCGGTTTCGGACATCATCGGGCCCCATCCGGCCTCGTACCAGCCGACCGAGCCGTCCTCGAAAATCACCTGAAACTGGCCGTAATTATACATGTCGTCGGCGATCTCATCGGACAGGCGCAGGCCCATGCCATGCACGCGGACGGGCTGCGCATCGGTGATCTGGCACATCACATCCACATAATGCACACCACAATCCACGATGGGCGAGGTCGTCTGCATCAGCGCCTTATGTGTCTCCCACTCAGCGCCTGAGGATTGCTGGTTCAGGTTCAGGCGGAACACATACGGCCCGCCCAGATCCCGCGCCTCGGCAATCAGGCGCATCCAAGAGGGGTGGTGGCGCAGGATATAGCCCACGACCAGTTTGCGGTTCAGACGGGTTGCGGTTTCGACCACACGCCGCGCATCGGCCACATTTGTCGCCAGCGGCTTTTCGACAAACACATGCGCCCCGGCCTCCATCGCGGCGCAGGCGTAGTCGGCGTGGCTGTCAGAATAGGTGGCGATGATCACCAGATCGGGTTTCGTCTTGGCCAGCGCTGTGTCGAAATCCGAATAGGCGGGGTATTGGCTCAGCTCGGGGTGATCCACACGGCCCGAGCGGTTCACCAGCCCCACAATCTGCGCGTCGGGGTGGTTGTGATGGGCCAGCGCGTGGCTGAGGCCCATATTGCCAAGGCCAGCGATCAGAACTTTGGTCATTTGACAGCTCCTGAAGTGATGCCGCGGATCAGCTGGCGCGAGAAGATGACGTAAAGCACCAGCACCGGCAGGATCGCCATCGACAGGGCCGACAGAACCGCGTTCCAGTCGGTGACGAACTGCCCGATAAAGACCTGACTGCCCAGCGTGAGCGTCTTGGTTTCTTCAGCCGGGGCGAGGATCAGCGGGAACCACAGATCATTCCAGATCGGGATCATGTTGAACACGGCCACGGTCGCCATCGCGGGCCTGATCAGAGGCAGAACCAGCCGGAAAAAGATCGTATATTCCGACAGCCCGTCGATACGGCCCGCGTTTTTCAGATCATCACTGACCTGTCGCATGAACTCCGACAGGATGAACACGGCCAACGGCAGCCCTTGCGCGGTGTAAACCAGGATCAGTGCCCAAAGCGTGTTCACCAGCCCGGTGGCCACCATCATCTCAAGGATCGCCACAGTGCCGATGCGTATCGGGATCATGATCCCCAGCGCCAGATACAGCCCCATCAGCAAGTTGCCCTTGAACTGATATTCCGACAGCGCATAGGCCGCCATGGCCCCGAACAGCAGGATGAAAAACAGCGATGCGACGGTGACGATCATAGAGTTCTGGAAGTAGAGGAAGAAATCCCCCTGCTTCATTACCGTCTCATATCCGATCATGGAAAAACTGTCGGCATTCGGCAGCGCCAGCGGCTCGCGGAAGATCGCGCGGCGGGATTTGAAGCTGTTGATGATGATCACAAAAACCGGGAACAGGGCGATCAGCGTGTAAAGGATCAGCGCCCCGTGCATCGCGGCGGTATTCAGCGGGTTATGACGTGCTTTGTTCATCGCTGGCCCCTCACAGTTGATACCGGCGCATCCGGGTCTGGATGCCGAACAGGTAAATGCAGACGCCCACAAGGATGATCGCGAACATGGCCCCGGCGATGGCGGAACCCATATGCGGGTCGCCCAATTGCAGTTGGAACCCAAAGAAGGTGCGGTACATGAAGGTGCCTAAGATATCGGTCGAGAAATCCGGCCCCGCCAGCGCGCCTTGGGCGGCATAGATCAGGTCGAACGCGTTGAAATTGCCCACGAAAGTCAGGATCGAGATGATCCCGATCGAGGGCAGGATCAGCGGTAGTTTGATCTTCCAGAAGGCCGAGGCCCCGGTGATGCCGTCGATCTCTCCGGCTTCAAGGATTTCCTCGGGGATGGTCAGCAGGGCGGCATAGATCAGCATCATCGGGATGCCCACAAATTGCCAGACCGAGATCAGCGCCAGCGTGGTGAGCGCATATTCCTCTTTCCCCAGCCACGGCGCAAACAGGGATTTCAGGCCCACGGCATCCAGCATCGACGGCGCGATGCCCCAGATGGGTGACAGGATCAGTTTCCATGCAAAGCCAACGATCACAAAGCTCAGGATCGTTGGGATGAATATCGCCGACCGATAGAGCGCCGAGAACCGCAGGCGCGGGTGGCTGAGCAGGGCTGCCAGTGCGATCCCGATGGGGTTTTGAACAAGCATATGGATCAGGAAGAACCAGAAGTTGTTGCCCAAAGCGTTCCAGAACTGCTCGGACCAGATGGGATCGAAAAACAGCGTTTGAAAGTTCTGCAAGCCCACGAACACGCGGCTCTGATCCACTTCGGAATAGAGCGCCAGCCGCAGCGTGTTGAACAGCGGGAAGATCATCACCGCCGTATAGACCAGCACAGCAGGGGCCAGAAACACGACGATATGCCAGCGGAAGCGGGGGCGGTTCATGGGTCAGCTTTCAAAGGGGTGTCAGGGGGTACTCGGGCGGGATGAGCCGCCCGAGTAGGGGTCAGTTTACTGGTGCGGCGCGTACCAGGAGGCGAGGCCTTCCTGCAACTCGGCGCCCAGTTCTTCGGGCGATTTGGCGCCCTTGATAGCGGCGACGGATGCGCCCCAGGTCTCGTTCTCGAGGTTCGGCGTGCCGCGCGACAGGATTTGATAGGTCGAGCGGATGGTCGATTCACACTCATCCCGCCAGCCGACGATTTCCTTAGCCAGCGGGTCCTGCAGTTCAACCGGTGTGCTGGACAGCGGGAAGAAGCCGGGCAGGGCGTTGCCAAAGATTTCCGCGAATTCGGGGCTTGCGACCCAGGCCAAGAAGGTTCCGGCTGCTTCGGGGTTCTCGGTCGCGGCGTTCATGCCGATGCCGATATCGGTGTGGTCCGAGATATAGCAAGTATCGCCCGCGTTGCGGACCGGGGGCTTGAATGCGCCCATCTCGAAATCGGCTTGCGTGTTGAAGCCCGAGATTTCCCACGATCCGGCGGGATAAATCGCTGCGCGGCCCAGTGTGAAGATGTTCTGACTGTCGGGATAGGTCTGTGCCTCATACCCATCGCCCATATACTCGCCCCAACGGGCCAGTGTTGCGTAAGGTGCGGTCCAGGCCTCATCCGTCAGCTTCTGCTCACCTTTGATAAGCGCTTGACGGCCTTCTTCACCTTTCCAGTAGTTCGGGCCGATGTTGTTGTAACCCATTGTGGCGGCTTCCCACTGGTCATTGGTGCCCATCGCGATCGGGATATAGGTGCCGTCTTCCTTGATCTTGTCCAGCGCGGCAAAGAACTCATCCTCGGTGGTGGGCACTTCGATGCCTAGCTCGTTGAAGGCGTCCTTGTTGTAGATGAAGCCGTGGATCACCGAGGCCATCGGAACGCAGAAGCTGACCGCGCCGTCATCGGTCTGCCACGCGGATTTGGCGACGTCCGAGAAATTGCTCATGGCTTCAACGCCCGAAAGGTCCGTCAGGTGTCCTGCCTCATACAACGCCAGCGAAGCATCGAAGGGGCGACAAGTGATCAGATCACCGGCCGAGCCCGCATCCAGTTTCGAGTTCAGAACAGCGTTGTATTCGGCGGGCGCCGATGGGGTGAACTGGACCTTGATGCCGGGGTTGGCGGCCTCGAATGCGGGGATGATCTGGTCTTGCCACAGGGTCAGGTCATCGTTGCGCCAGCTTTCGATGGTGATCGTCACGTCTTCGGCCAAGGCCGATGTTGCCACCAAGGTTGTGCCCAGCAGGGCCAGTTTCAGGCTTTTGTGTTTCATTTCAGTCTCCAAGTTGGTTAGCGGTTGTTATCTGTTGTAAGAACGGTGCTGAGGTTTCCGCCCGAGTTGCCCAGTTGGGTCATGGCCTCGGGCAATGACAGGCCGAGCGCAGCGATCAGGATCGCTGGTTTGACCTCACCCTTGGCTGTGTCCAGCGCGGATTGCGCGACAGCGGTGTCTACATTTGCAATACGCGCTACGATCCCTGCGGCGCGGGCGCGCAACTTGTCATTGTCGGCGCGCAGGTTGACCATCATGCCGCCATGCACATGCCCCAACTCTAGCGCCATAAGGGATGACAGCATGTTCAGGGCTATCTTCTGCGCCGTACCAGCCCCCATGCGGGTCGAGCCCGAGATCAACTCCGGCGGCGTGGCCAGCAGGATCGGGATGTCCGCATTCAGCAGCAGGGGGCTGCCTGCGTTGTTGGCGATGCCGATCACCTTGGCACCTTTGGACTGTGCGATGGTGCTGGCGATTAGGGTGTAGGGTGTCGATCCACTGGCCGACACAGCGATGACAGTGTCATGCGGGCGCAAGTCTTGCAACGCGTCGGCAAGGCCCGCATCCGCGTCTTCTGCTGCGCCGGGCATTTCAACCCCGGTGGGCAGGCCGCCTGCCATGTGAATGCGCAGCCGCGCGGGTGAGATCGAAAACGTGCCGCCCAGCTCTTGGGCATCTGCGGCGGCCATCAATCCTGACGAGCCCGCCGCCACATAGTGCAGCACCCCGTCCGTACGCAAAGTCTCTGCCATTGCCAGTGCAGCCTGCGCGATGCTGTCGACGGCCCCCTCAACCGCCTGCGCCGCAGCGATTTGACCGGCGGCCAAGGCGCGGGCGGAGCCTGCCAGATCGCTCGGGTCAAGTCGTGCGGCATCAGTGTGCAGTTGTTCAGTCGACGGCAGCGTCAAGAGAATCCCCCTTACAGTTCCTTTACAATACCTATCTAATACCACCTGTCCATAACTTTCTTATTGCGACCGAGATGAACGATTTTTTCGCATAAATCTCTCTAAAATTGCTGATCATAGCAGGTTTGATCTTTTCTGATGGCAAAAGGTATTATAATGGTATTGTCATGAGTGAGTCTGAAAACCACGCAGTTTTGGCCGTTGATGGCGGTGGAACCCGATGCCGGGTTGCCTGCGATGTGGATGGTGAAGTCCATGCGGTCGAAACAGGTGCGGCCAATGTCTCAACCGATTTTGAGGGTGGTGCCGACCAGATCAGGACGGGCGTCGCGCGTTTGGCCGAACGTCTCGGACGGCCCGCCGCCGACCTGTTCGATTGGCCCGCTTTCGTAGGCTTGGCCGGAGTGACTGGGGACGCGGTAGCTGGGCGCTTGCAGGCTGTTCTGAACTTGACGAATGCCCGGGTGGAAGATGATCGGCCGGCCGCCGTCCGAGGGGCCTTGGGAGCAACAGACGGCCTTGTCGCGCATTGCGGCACGGGCTCATTCCTTGCGCTCCAGACCCGTGGTCGCATGCGGTTTGCTGGGGGATGGGGTTCAATCCTTGGGGATGAGGCCTCGGCCCAATGGGTCGGACGTCGCGCCTTGGCCGAAGCGTTGAACGTTGCAGATGGTGTTCAGGAAAGCTCGGGCCTGACCCGGGCCCTGTCTGATCGGTTGGGTGGTACCGCAGGCATTGTTGCATTTGCAGGCCAAGCGTCGCCGGGAGAGTTTGGCACGTTGGCGCCGCAGGTTACGTCGGCGGCGGTCGATGGAGATATCGTTGCCCGGAAAGTTCTGCAAACAGGTGCGGATTACCTTACGGATGTGGCCGCCCGTTTGGGTTGGAAACCCGGTCTGACGCTATGTCTGACCGGGGGAATTGCGCCGCACTACGCCGACTACCTGCCCGGCGAAATGCAAGAGGCAATCCGTCCGCCGCAGGGGGAACCGCTGGCAGGTGCGTTGGCTTTGGCAAAGGAGGTGGCAGATGAGCATCGCTGAATTCCTGCGCGCCGATGCATGGCTAAGCCCCGAAAACGGCCCTCGATACGTACAGCTGCGCCGCCGGTTGCAAGAGGGGATCGACACCGGTGTGCTGGCCCCCAATGCGTCGCTGCCGTCAGAACGGGAATTGGTGGAAATCACTGACCTGTCCCGCGTCACCGTACGCAAAGCGATCCAGGAGCTGGTGCAAGAAGGCGTGATCGAACAGCGTCAGGGGTCGGGCTCATTCATCCGCGAGCGCGTGCCTCGGGTCGAGCAATCGCTGACCCATCTGACATCATTCACCGAAGATATGTCGAGCCGGGGGATGCAGACCACCTCGAAATGGCTGGAACGTGGCGTGTTCGCCGCAACACCACACGAGGTGGCCGCGCTGAACCTGTCGGACGGCGCGCAGATCGCCCGTATCTATCGTCTGCGCGAGGCGGATGGCCGCCCGCTGGCGCTGGAAAAAGCGGCCTTGCCCTTGGACATCCTGCCGAACCCGATCGAGGTGACGACCTCGCTCTACGAGGTGCTGGATGGGTTGGGTCATCGTCCGGTGCGGGCGGTTCAGAAGATCTCGGCGCTTAATCTGGCAGCGCGCGAGGCCGAGTTGCTGGACGTGCCTGAAGGGGCGGCGGGGCTGAATATCGAACGTCTCTCATTTCTCAAAAACGGTCGGGTCGCAGAGCTGACCCGCTCGCTCTATCGCGGTGACGCCTATGATTTCGTCGCCGAGCTACGGCTATAACCGGAAGGATCAAAGGCCGATGTCCGAAAATACATCCAAGATGCGTCAGGAAATTCTGGAAATTCCCGATGCGGTCGACCGGCTGCTGGGCAGTGGCGCGGCCAATATTCAAAACGCCGCTGGGCTGGTCCGCGACGCCGATCCGCGGTTCCTGATCACCGTGGCGCGCGGGTCGTCGGACCATGCGTGCAGCTATCTGAAATACGCCAGTGAGTTGCTGCTTGGTCTGCCTGTGGCCTCGGTCGGGCCGTCGGTCAGTTCAATCTACGGGGCCGATCTGTTGGCGCGGAGGGCGGTCTGTGTGTCTGTGTCGCAGTCCGGCCAAAGCCCTGACATCGTCGGGTTGACGCGGTCCTTGCGGTCTTCGGGCGCTGTGGCACTGGCGATCACAAACAATTCAACCTCGCGTCTGGCGGAAACCGCTGATGCGGTGCTGCCGCTGCACGCCGGTCCTGAACTGAGCGTTGCGGCGACCAAGACCTTCGTAACCTCGCTTGTCGCGGGTCTGTGGATGCTGGCCGAGGTCAAGGGGGATGCCGACTTGCTGGCGGCTATCCGGGCTCTGCCCGCCCAATTGGACCGCGCAGCCCGATGCGACTGGTCCGCAGCGGCGTCTGCGATCACGGGGCGGTCGCTGTTCACGCTTGGCCGGGGGCCGTCCTTTGCGGTGTCGGGCGAGGCGGCGTTAAAGATCAAGGAGACCTGCCAGATTCACGCTGAAAGCTATTCGGCTGCCGAAGTGCTGCACGGCCCCGTCTCGATCGTTGAAGAGGGGTTCCCTGCAATCATTTTCGCTGCTCAAGATGCGGCGGAGGAGACAACCGCACAGGCTGCTGATGCTTTGGCTGAAAAAGGCGCGGTGGTTTTTGCGACGACGGATCGGGTCGCGCGAGCGCAGTCTTTGCCGGTCGAGCGCACGGATCACTGGATCACCGATCCGATCACGGCGATCACCGCCTTCTACAGCATGGTCGAATCGGTTGCCAGTATGCGAGGAATCGACCCTGACGCGCCACGCCACCTCAAGAAAGTGACCGAGACGGTATGACAACGAACAGGGTGATCTTTCGAAACGGGGAAATCTTTGATGGCAAGCGGTTGCTGTATGATCATGCGTTGGTCTTTGACGGCGATGCGACCGGGAGGATTGTGTCCGATGCGGATATAGCGACCGGTGACTATGTCGATCTGAACGGAGACATCGTCAGCCCCGGTTATGTGGACTTGCAGGTGAATGGTGGCGATGGGGTCATGCTGAATGACGCCCCCTCGGTGGAGACGATCCGGCGCATCGCGCAGGCCCATCGCCGGATGGGGGTCGCCGCGCTGCTGCCGACTTTGATCACGGATACGGCCGATAAGACCCGTGCCGCGATTGATGCTGCCATTCACGCCGTCAATGAGGGCGTGCCGGGCGTCGCCGGGTTACATCTGGAGGGCCCCCACCTGTCGGTTGCACGCAAAGGGGCGCATGATGGCGATCTGATCTGTCCGATGTCTGATGCAGACCTCGCTGCCTTGATAGAGGCGGCGGGTCATCTGCCCTGTCTCAAAGTGACTGTGGCGCCCGAATCGGTGTCAGAGCAGCAGGTTCGCGCGCTAACCGATGCGGGTGTACTGGTATCGTTGGGGCACACTGATGCAGATTTCGCCACCTGTCAGCGCTATGCCGCCGCAGGTGCGCGCTGTGTGACCCATCTGTTCAACGCCATGAGTCAGTTGGGCAACCGCGAACCCGGATTGGTCGGGGCGGCGCTGTCGAATGGTGGGTTCTCGGCCGGGCTGATTGCTGATGGCATCCATGTCCACCCGCAGGTCATGCGGGCGGCGTGGGCGGCTAAAACCGGACCGGGGCAAATCTATCTGGTCAGCGACGCGATGGCGGTTGCAGGAACGGATCAATCCGAGTTTCGTCTGGAAGGGCGCAGGATCACCCGCACTGACGGGCGGCTGACGCTGGAAGACGGGACGCTGGCTGGCGCGGATCTGGATTTGACGACTGCCATCCGGGTGCTGGTCACGCAAGTGGGCGTGCCTTTGCCTGCGGCGCTGGCCGCTGCCACCACCTATCCTGCACAGTTGATCGGGCGAATGCCGGGCGCTGCCATCACCCGCGACAGCATGATCCGCATCAGCGGAACGCTCGACAAGTGCGCGTGGCTGTAGGCAGTCGCGCCCTTTTTCTGCCGCACCGGGCGGGAGATTATTTTCCAGGAATGATTTTGAAATCCGGCACCGAACGGCGCTTGACGCCATCTGACGCATCGCTTAAACCGACCTCCGCTGAGCGGGCGTCGTATACTGGCTATTACCTCAGCCTTCCAAGCTGATGAAGCGGGTTCGATTCCCGCCGCCCGCTCCAAATCAGCCCTTACATTCTGCGTCAAAAGGCCCGTTTGAGGCTGCATTTCTGTCGTGCAGCTTGACCCCACCTGCACTGACCGCCAAGAAGCGCATTAGTAAGTTTGAACACGACGTAGGGCCCAGTCATGGCAAGAAACGCCTCAGCCAGTCCATCCGCAAAAGCTGCGCCCGGCGCTAGCGAAGAGCGCGCGCGATCCCGGAAAATAGGCGTTCTGGCCTCACTTTGGCCCTTCATGAAGCCGTACCGCCTGTTGATGATCGGGGCGACGCTGGCATTGATCCTCACGGCCAGTATGACGCTGACCCTGCCACTGGCCGTGCGCCGAGTAGTCGACAATTTCCGCATCGAAGATGGCGAGCTGCTGGATTGGTATTTTCTGGCCGCGCTGGGCATTGCTGGAATTTTGGCCATCGGTACAGGCATCCGCTATGCGCTGGTGACGCGGCTGGGTGAGCGCGTGGTGGCCGATATTCGCAAGGCCGTCTTCGATCGCGTCATCGGGATGAGCCCCGAATTCTACGAACGGATTATGACCGGAGAAGTTCTAAGCCGGATCACCACAGACACCACGTTGATCCAGTCGGTGCTGGGTTCGTCCGTGTCGATTGCGCTGCGCAACATGTTGATGTTTGTCGGCGGATTGGTGCTGATGTTGCTGACCTCGGCCAAGCTGACAGCGATGGTCCTTCTGCTGATCCCGCTGGTCGTAGTACCGATTCTGGTTCTGGGTCGCCGTCTGCGGGTCATCAGTCGCGAAAATCAGGACTGGATCGCCGCCTCATCCGGCAATGCAGGCGAGGCACTGAGTGCGGTTCAGACCGTTCAGGCGTTTACCCACGAACAGGCAAGCCGCGCTCAGTTCGGTGAGATGACAGAAACTTCGTACGAAGTTTCTCTGCGCCGAATCCAGACTCGTGCGGTGCTGACGGTGATCGTGATTTTTCTGGTCTTCTCCGGCATCGTGGGCGTTTTGTGGATGGGGGCGAATGACGTCCGTAATGGCGTGATGACCGAGGGCGTTTTAATCCAGTTCGTGATCTATTCAATCATCATGGCAGGCTCGGTCGCGGCCCTGTCCGAGATCTGGAGCGAACTTCAGCGCGCCGCGGGGGCGACCGAACGCCTGGTTGAATTGCTGAATGCACAAGACACGGTGAACGATCCAACGGCGGCCAAAGCGCTGCCTGCACCCGTGCGTGGCGAAATCAGGTTTGAAAACGTAACCTTCCGTTATCCTGCGCGCCCCGATGTTGTTGCGCTGGACCAGATGTCGTTGACCGTAAGTCCTAGCGAAACAGTTGCCTTTGTCGGTCCTTCTGGTGCAGGCAAAACGACTGTCATTCACATGATCCAGCGGTTTTTTGACCCAGACGCTGGTGGCGTTAGTCTGGACGGTGTCGACCTGCGCAACCTGAACCGGGCTGAATTCCGCCGCCACATGGCGCTGGTGCCGCAGGACCCGACGATCTTTGCCGCATCGGCCCGCGAGAACATTCGCTTTGGCCGTCTGGACGCAACAGATGCCGAGGTCGAGGCCGCCGCCCGCGCCGCTGCCGCGCATGATTTCATCTCGGCGTTGCCAGAAGGCTATGACAGTTTTGTCGGCGAGCGCGGGGTGATGCTGTCGGGCGGTCAGAAACAGCGCATCGCGATCGCGCGCGCCATCCTGCGCGATGCACCGGTTCTGCTGCTGGACGAGGCGACCTCGGCGCTGGATGCAGAAAGTGAGCGCGCGGTGCAGGGGGCCGTGGATCAGATGCGCGCCGGACGTACCACTCTGATCGTGGCGCACCGTCTGGCCACCGTCAAAAAGGCCGACCGTATCGTGGTGATGGATGCAGGCCAAATTGTGGCACAGGGCACCCATGACGACCTGGTAGCACAAGATGGGCTATATGCACGTTTGGCAAGACTTCAGTTCACAGACGGGGTCGCGGCTGAATAGGCTGACGCGAGGGAAAGGCCTAACCGCCGCAGCGTCATTTTGTTTTTCTGACTCTGTGCCACTAAGCCCTTGCTTGAACCAGCGCGGTTTTGCACCCATCCTACTGTGGAATAATCCGCGCGAAGCGTGCGGCACAATAGGGAGGAGACGCATGGCCTTTGAGGGGATCGACGACAAGGTAAAACTTGAACAAGAAATGCCGTGGGAGGATCGGGATATCCCGGTCACGTTCCACCAGATGCTGTCTCGTACAGCGGCCCGGTATCCGAATAGCAGCGCGGTCAGTTTCCAACTGTTTTCCGGCCCTACGGACAAGGCCGAGACGCTGACATGGTCGGACTTGCTGGGCAAGGTCAATCAGGCCGCCAACCTGTTTCGGTCGCTGGGCGTCGGGGAAAAGGATGTGGTCGCTTATATCCTGCCCAACTGCAATGAAACGCTGATCACCATGATGGGTGGCGCAGTTGCGGGGATCGTCAACCCGATCAATCCGCTGCTGGAGCCTGAACAGATTGCGGCCATTCTACGGGAAACCGGCGCCAAGGTGGTTGTGACGCTCAAGTCCTTCCCCAAGACCGATGTGGCGCAAAAAGTGGAAGAGGCCGTGCGCCATGCGCCCAAGGTCAACACCATCCTTGAGATTGACCTGAACCGCTATCTGACGCCGCCCAAGTCATGGATCGTTCCTTTCCTGCGCCCCAAAATGGGCGACAAGGAACATCTGGCTCACGCGGATTACAAAAGCTTCAACGCCGAACTGGCCAAGCAACCAACCACGCTGACATTCGAAGACAGCAAGGAAGACCGCGTTGCCTGCTATTTCCATACCGGCGGCACAACGGGCATGCCCAAAGTGGCGCAGCACAAGTACTCGGGCCTGATCTATAACGGTTGGCTGGGCGACACGCTGCTGTTCTCGGAAGAGGACGTGGTCATGTGCCCGCTGCCGATGTTCCATGTATTTGCAGTGCATGTGATCATGATGGCAGCCGTATCTTCGGGCGCGCATGTGATCTTCCCAACGCCGCAGGGCTATCGTGGTGATGGTGTCTTTGACAATTTCTGGAAGCTGATCGAACGCTGGAAAGTGACGTTCATCATCACCGTGCCTACCGCGATTGCCGCCAAGATGCAGCGCCCGGTGGATGCCGATATCTCAACCGTCAAAACCGCGTTCTCGGGCTCAGCCCCCTTGCCTGTGGAGCTGTTCCGTCGATTTGAAGAGGCCACAGGTGTCACCATTGTCGAAGGGTACGGCCTGACCGAAGCGACATGCCTTGTGTCTTGCAACCCGGTGGATGGTGAGAAAAAGATCGGCTCGATCGGGATTCCGTTCCCCTATACGGACGTCAAAATATTGACCGACGGACCGGATGGACCAGTGGAATCTGCGGCCAACGAAATCGGTGAAATCTGCGTTTCCAATCCCGGCGTTTATGCGGGCAATACCTATACCGAGGCGGAAAAGAACGTCGACCTCTACCACTTTGACTCATATCTGCGCACGGGCGATCTGGGGCGGTTCGATGAGGATGGCTATCTGTGGATCACCGGACGTGCCAAGGATCTGATCATCCGGGGTGGACACAACATCGATCCCGCTGAAATTGAAGAGGCCCTTCTGGGCCACGACGCGGTCGCCTTCGCTGGGGCCATCGGTCAGCCCGATGCCTACGCAGGCGAGGTGCCTTGCGCCTTTGTCGAGCTGGTTGACGGTGCCTCGGTCACCGAGCAGGAGTTGATGGAATACTGCGACGTTCACGTCCACGAACGTGCCGCGCAGCCCAAGCATATGACCATTCTCGATGAATTGCCGAAAACCGCGGTGGGCAAAGTGTTCAAGCCAGAACTGCGGAAACAGGCGATCACCCGCATCTACAATGGCGCGCTGGAAAAGGCGGGCGTGGATGCGCGGGTCGTCTCGGTGCTCGATGATAAAAAGCGTGGGCTTGTTGCACAGCTTGACGCGAACGGCTCCTCAGAGGACGATGTCAGCAAAGTGCTGGGCGCATTCACCCGGCCATGGGAATGGGCTGCCTGATCGCGGAGGGGACATGGATTATGAACGCCTGATTGATGAAGAAACTTGGGCGTTCATAAGCAGGACCGCCGAAAGCTATCCCGATGATGCGGTCGATCTTTCGATCCAGGATCAGCGCGGGGTCTATGACGCGATGTGTCGTGACTTTCGGCAGCCGCGCCCGATGGGGGTCGAGGCTGAGGACACGCACGCCGACGGCGTGCTTGTTCGCGTTTATACTGCCGGTGATCCGACGCGGACGGTGGTTTATCTGCATGGCGGTGGTTTTGTTGTCGGTGGGCTGGACAGCCATGACGACGTTTGCGCCGAGATTTGTGCGCAGACGGGATATCGGGTGGTGGCGGTAGACTATCGCCTTTGCCCTGAACATGTGCACCCCGCGCAGTTTCAGGACGCATGGACGGCAGTGAACTGGGCCGCGAAGGAATATGGCAACGCGCTGGTATTGGCGGGGGACAGTGCAGGAGGCAATCTGGCTGCTGCCGTCACCCATCATGCACGGCGTCGGTTGGATACGATTTTGGGGCAGGTTCTGATCTATCCCGGTTTGGGTGGTGATCGGACCAAGGGATCGTACCTGGAACATGCCCACGCGCCGCTTTTGACGCTGGATGATATCGTTTTCTACGAAAAGGTGCGGTGCAGCGGAGAACCTCCTCAGAGCGATCCGACTTACGCGCCGTTGCAGGACAGCGATTTCTCGAACCTGCCTCCGACCGTGGTTGTGACTGCTGATTGCGACCCGCTGCGCGATGACGGGCCCGACTATTGCGCCCAGATCACGCAGGCCGGAGGGGTTGCCCATTGCATCAACGAACCAGGCCTTGTGCATGGCTATCTGCGGGCGCGCACCTCGGTTAAACGCGCCGCAGACAGTTTTGAGCGGATATCCGTCGCTATTGAGGCATTGGGCCAACAGATCTGGCCCTACGACTGATTACTTCAAGAACGGCTTGGCTTTCATCGTCTCGGCGATTGGTGCGCCCATCCGGTTCAGGATCGTGGGTGCCAGTTGCAACTGGTCGATCACCGTATCACCCTGGGGGCCTTTGGCATCGCCGAAATAATACAGTGCTGTTTCCTGTTGCAGTGGTCCGCGCCCGCCGTGATGACCTCGTTCATCCTGCCCGTGGTCGGCGGTGACGATCACTTCATAGCCCAACTGCCGCCAGCGGGGGATGAATGGGGCCAGCATCTCGTCTGCGACGAAACAGGCGTGGTCCATTTCCTCGCAATCATGGAAGAACCGGTGCCCCATGCTGTCCAGGGTACAGGCGTGTAGAATGCCGTAATCCAGTCCGAAGCGCAGGCACAGGTTGGTCAGGGTGGCATAGAGATCGACATCGGACGGCGTCATCTGGTTCGCCTTGCCGTAGCCGGTCATTGTGTGGAACCGACCGTGATTGATTGTGGTGCTGTCCGGCTCGTCATATTCCACGTCCCGCACATAGTCGAAGGGATGGCGGTTGAAGAACTGCGACCAATAGCTGTGGGTGACAGCTCCGGTGACGCCTCCGGCCTCGCGAACCTGGCTGAACACGTCTTTGTGGCTCAAGCGGAAGACATTGCCGTTACCGGTGCAGCCATGTTCCTGTGGTGTCACCCCGGTGTGGATCGAGGCATAGCAACTGGCCGAGGTCGATGGCAGCACCGAGCGAAGCTTCCATACGCGCGCCTCGCCGCTGTCGACCCAGCCTTCAAGGTTGCCGAACAGACGGCGGAAATTGCGCCAGGGAACACCGTCGAGGATGATGAGAAGAAGTTTGCGGTCCATGGTTCGGCCTTTTCATGGGATCTTTCGGCGACCCTACGAGATTCGCAGGGCAGGGGCAGCTTGTTCACGCCCCAAATAGCAAAATCCCGACACCTGTTTATGACAAGCGCCGGGATTTTTTGATTGTTTTGCGCGGGATTAGTTCCCGGCGCTTTCCATCTTGCGGTGGGCGACCACCTCTTCCAGCCAGCCCAGATGCATTTCGGGCACCGAGCTGAGCAGAAGGTCGGTGTAGTCGTCGAACGGTGGGCTCAGCACTTGTGATTTCGGGCCGTAGCGGACCACGCGACCCTGATACATTACCGCGATACTGTCGCTGATCGCACGGACTGTCGCCAGATCGTGGGTAATGAACAGATAGGCCACGTCTTCGATCTTTTGCAGGTCCAGAAGCAGTTTCAGGATGCCGTCCGCCACCAGCGGGTCCAGTGCCGAGGTGACCTCGTCGCAGATGATCATCTTGGGCTTGGCCGCCAGTGACCGCGCGATGCAGACACGCTGTTTCTGCCCACCAGACAGTTCTGCTGGATAGCGGTCGATGAACTTCTCGCCCAGCTCAATTTCATCCAGCAGTTCCACGATCCGCTTGCGTTTTTCCGCACCGCGCATATTGAAGTAGAACTCCAGCGGCCGGCCGATGATGGTGCCCACGGTTTGACGCGGGTTCATCGCAACGTCGGCCATCTGGTAGATCATCTGCAACTCGCGCAGGTCCTCGCGGGTGCGTCCCTTGAGGTCGGGCGACAACTTACGCCCGTTGAACGTGATCTCACCTTCACGAGGAGGCAGCAAGCCAGTAATCACCCGCGCCAACGTGGACTTGCCCGAGCCGGATTCGCCCACAACTGCCAGTGTCTGCCCAGGATGGAGGTCAACATTGACGTTGTGCAGCACGTCGAAATTCAGCCCCTTGTAGCGCGCAGTGATGCCGGCAATGCTCAGCACCGGTTCCGCTGTGGGCTGTTTCTCCTCATGCTCGATGGACCGGACCGAGACAAGCGCCTTGGTATAGTCTTCCTGCGGGTTGTTGATGATCTGGTCGGTATTGCCGTATTCGACCGTGTTGCCCATGCGCAAAACCATGATGTCATCGCTCACCTGCGCAACGACGGCAAGGTCATGGGTGATATAGAGCGCGGCAACGCCGGTATCCGCGATGGCTTCCTTGATGGCCATCAGAACGTCGATCTGTGTGGTCACATCCAGCGCCGTGGTGGGTTCGTCGAACACCACCAGATCAGGCTCGGGGCACAGTGCCAGTGCCGTCATGCAACGCTGCAACTGCCCGCCCGAGACCTGGTGCGGGTAGCGGTTACCAATATTGTCCGGGTCCGGCAGACCCAGCTTGGCGAACAGCTCACGCGCGCGGGCTTCGGCTTCTTTCCGGCTGAACTTTTTCTGCTCAACTGCGGCCTCAACCACCTGATCCATGATCTTCTTGGCTGGGTTGAAGGACGCCGCAGCGGATTGGGACACATATGTGACCTCACCCCCGCGCAACTTGCGGATATCGCCGTGCGACGACTTGAGGATATCACGCCCGTTAACCCAGACCTCGCCCCCGGTGATCTTCACACCGCCCCGGCCATAGGCCATCGAGGCCAGACCGATGGTAGACTTGCCGGCCCCGGATTCACCGATCAACCCCAGCACCTTGCCGCGTTCGAGGTCAAAATCGACTCCGTGCACGATTTCGATGTCATGAGGCTTTTCGCCTGGCGGATAAACCGTCGCGCCAATCTTGAGGCCACGGACTTTGAGAAGCGGTTCACTCATCCCCGGCCTCCTTTCAGCGATGTGGTTCGGTTCAGGACCCAGTCAGCGACAAGGTTGACCGAGATAGCCAGCGTCGCGATGGCTACAGCAGGGTAAAGCGCCGCGCCGATACCATAGACGATGCCGTCCTTGTTTTCTTTCACGATCCCGCCCCAATCGGCCAGCGGCGGCTGAACGCCCAGGCCCAGGAACGACAGGGTCGAGATGAACAGAACCATGAAGATGAACCGCAGCCCGAATTCCGCCACCAGCGGTGACAGGGCGTTGGGCAGAATCTCGCGGAAGATGATCCACATGCGGCCTTCACCGCGCAGCTTGGCAGCCTCGACATAGTCCATCACGTTGATGTCCACGGCCACCGACCGCGACAGGCGATAGGGGCGTGTGGCGTCCAGCAGGCCCATCACAAGGATCAGGATCGGCACAGTTACCGGTACGATCGCCAGAATGACCAGCGCCAGGATCAGTGTCGGGATCGACATGACCAGATCTACCGTCCGGCTGAGAACCTGATCCGCCCAGCCACCCAGAACCGCGGCCAGCAGGCCCAGGGAGGTGCCGGTGAGAAAGCTGAGGATCGTTGCGGCCGCGGCGATAAAGATCGTCGTGCGCCCACCATAGATCATGCGGGTCAGCAGGTCGCGTCCGATATTGTCAGTACCCAGCAGATGCGCAGAGCTTGAAGGCTCCCACACATCGCCGACGACCTCGGCCATGCCATAGGGGGCGATCAGCGGGGCGGCGAAGGCGACGAAGAAATACAGGCCCGTAAAAAACAGACCGATCATCGCCGAAATAGGGATATTCTTCATCATTTCGGGTGCCTCAGTCTTGGGTTGGCAAGGATCGAGACGATGTCAGCCACCATATTCAGCCCGATATAGACGGCGGCAAAGACAACGCCGCAGGCCAGAACAACAGGCACGTCGCGTTTTGTCACCGAGTCGACCAGATACTGGCCCATGCCGGGATAAACGAACACCACCTCAACCACGACGACGCCCACGACCAGATAGGCCAGGTTCAGCATCACGACGTTGACGATGGGTGAAATTGCATTGGGAAACGCATGCCTCGCAATGACCTGAAAGTTCGACAGGCCCTTCAACTCGGCCGTTTCGATATAGGCCGATTGCATCAGGTTCAGGATCGCGGCGCGGGTCATGCGCATCATCTGCGCCAGAACCACCAGTGTCAGCACGAAGGCCGGCAGGGCGATGGCGTTCAGTTTTTGACCGAATGACATCGACTCGTTAATCATCGCCAGCGATGAGAACCATCCCAGTTTCACCGAGACGAAGTAGATCACCACGTAGCCGATCAGGAATTCCGGTATCGAAACCGTGGTCAGGGTGATCGCAGAAATCAGTTTATCCGGCCAGCGATTGCGGAACCGGACGGCCAGAAGACCCAAAAAGATCGCAAGCGGAACCGACACGACTGCGGCGGCACAGGCCAAAAACAGGGTATTGCCCAAACGTTTGCCGATGCTTTCAGCGATATCCAGCTTGTTGGTCAGTGATTGTCCCAGATCGCCCTGTAAAATACCCCCCAGCCACTCGAAATAGCGGGTCAGGGCAGGGCGGTTGAGGCCCATTTCCTCGCGCAGGTTTGCCAGAGATTCAGGGGTTGCGGACTGCCCCAGGACGGCTTGCGCGGCGTCTCCGGGAAGGGCTTCGGTCAGGCCAAAAATCAGGGCCGAAGCGCCGAGCAGCAAGAGTATTCCCAGCGCAATGCGCTGGGAAACCAATTTGACAATAGGATGCATGATCCGTGGTCCCTATCAGGCGAACCACATCTTGCGGGACATGTTGCCATTCATCATCTCTTGGGTGGGATCGCTTTCCCAGCCGGCCAGCTGATTGCTGACACCTTCGATGAAGTCATTGAACATCGGGCAGATCAGGCCGCCTTCGTCGCGGATCATTTGGCCCATCTGGCTGTAGATGTTCTTACGCTTGTCGTTGTCCAGTTCGGCACGTGCCTGGAATAGCATCTCATCAAAGGCCGGAACCTTGAAGCGCGTGTCGTTCCAGTCTGCAGTTGACAGATACGCGGTCGAGTACATCTGATCCTGTACCGGGCGGCCGCCCCAGTAGGACGCGCAGAAGGGCTGCACATTCCAGACCTCGGACCAGTAGCCATCATTGGGTTCACGCTTAATTTCCAGCGGGATACCAGCTTGTGCAGCAGTTTGCTGGAACAGCGCAGCAGCATCCACAGCCCCCGGGAAGGCACCGTCAGCCACACGAAGGATGATGGGCGAACCATCGTGGCCGGATTTCTTGTAGTGTTCAGCTGCCTTTTCAAGGCTGAACTCCCTCTGAGGGATAGAGCCATCGAACAACGGATAAGCTGCGTTGATGGGCATGTCGTTGCCAATGGTGCCATAGCCGCGAAGAACCTTGTCGACCAGCTCTTGACGGTTGATCGCATGCTTAAGTGCCAGACGCAGTTCGTTCTGGTCGAATGGTGCGGTGTCGCAATGCATGATGAACACGTAGTGTCCGCGACCGGCAGTCGAATGCACGGTCAGGTTGGGCGCGCGGCCTAACAGATCGGCAACCTTCGGTTCGACACGGTTGATCGCGTGGACCTGACCTGATTGCAGCGCAGCAGTACGGGCAGTTGCGTCGTTGATTACGATCACCTCGACGCTGTCGAAATTACCGAAATCCGGGTTCCAGTGGTTTTCAAACTTCGTGTAGAGGTGACGTACGCCGGGCTCGTCGACTTCGACTTTGTAGGGCCCGGTACCGATGCCTGCGCCAGGGTTGTCCATGCCTCCGTCCGGCTGAATGATCAGGTGATAATCAGCCATCAGATACGGCAGGTCGGCGTTGCCCTCACTCAGGGTGACCTGGAAATTGTCGCCATCGGCCTTCATCGATTCGATGCCCTTCATGATGCCAAGGGCACCAGATTTCGAATCTTCATTGGAGTGACGTTGCATGGTTTTCAGCACGTCTTCGCTGGTCATGGTCTTGCCATTGTGGAACTCAACACCTTGACGCAGCTTGAAGGTCCAGACCTTGGCGTCTGCGCTACCTTCGACGCTTTCGGCCAGGCGAGGTTCGATCGAGCCATCTGGTGCAACTTCGACCAGTTGGTCGCCAAATTGCTTGCCGTTTTGGAACGGAACCGAGCTGGCATAGGTGGCCGGGTCTAGCGAGTTAGTGGATTCGCCGCCTTGCAGGCCAAACTTCAGATCGCCGCCCTTTTTCGGGCCCGCCGCGCGCGCCGCGTCGGCAAAAATGGTGCTGGCCATCGCTGCCGAAACACCCAGAGCCGCCGCTTTCCCCATGAATTCGCGGCGGGTCAGTTTGCCCGAAGTGACCTGTTTGGTCATGTGAGTGAGTTGTTCGTTCATTATGGTCTCCCAGTTGATTGGATTTTACCCTTGAGGGCTTTTTATTGACGCATGAGTCAAAATAGGCGGAATTCGTCCTGACGGGCAAGGGTTAATCTTGGCCCCGGCAGGTGCCGCGTCACATGTGATTGCGCGGAATTTCATCCTCCAGCTCTTTCGAAAAGATCAGGTCTTGCCCTTCATAGGCCTTCAGCTCTGCACGGAGGTAGAAGTTTTCCGAGTCTGACCACATCGTACAGGATGTCTCTGTCCGCAGGAGGATGTCATCACGCTGCATTTCTTGCGTCCAAAGGCAATGGCCGCGTGCTGACAATGGGTCGTCGGGATAGATCGACCACCGTTCCGTGGCCGTGCTGCCATGGGTCAGGCCGTGATGGTTGTCGGTGATCAGGCCGAAATCATCTTCGATGATCAGATGGGTTTCGCCGGTGTTCATGTCCACCTCGACCCGTCGCGCATTTTTGTCGGGACGTAAAGTGGTGACATCGCGCGGAGTTTCGGATTCGGGCGGTTGGAACACCCATTCATCAACGGTCGAGTGGCGGACGGGGATGTCAATCGTACCTTGAGTCAAATGCAACTCGGCGGCTTCGGGCGTGGGCCAAATCAAGGGCCAATAGGCGCTGGAGATCGCAACCCGCAACCGGTGCCCCTTGGGCACGCGGTACGCAATGTAATCCAAATCCAGCTTGACCTCATAGGTTTCACCGGGGGTCAACGGCGACGGCGTTGCGTGGCTATTTCGATGGGACAGGTTCAGCACCCCATAGGTGATGCGCGTCGAGGCACCGTCGGGGTGGATATGGTTCAGTCGCACAGCCAACTGGGCGTGTGGCCGGTCTGCGCTTATCTGTAGCCGCAGGTGGGGGGCACCCACGACATCCATATCGTCGGCCAGCGGGACACTGTCGAAACACGCGGACAGCGCGTCGTCCGCGCGTTGATCGCCGGGCATGTCGGGGCCCAGCCAGATCGCGCAGTATTCGCCGCTTTCCATCCCGCAAGTTTGTGGAGACCGGATGCGTGCGTCCAATGTGCCTGCGGTGCCAAGCCCGTTATCCGCCAAGTCCAGCGTCTGAATTGGCAGATGCGTGGTTGCGCCTTTGACTTCGGTAATCCAGCGGCCGGGGCGCTCGGTGTACCAACGTTGCGGTCGCACCCCATCCATCAGATAGGCGCGATAGTCGGGGTCTTGATCCACGCCGGTATCCGCACCTTTCAGCCAGTGGTCCCACCACCGCAGTGCCTCTTGCAGGAACCCGATCCGGGGTTCGGGCACCGCGAAATGAGGGTATTTATGCACCCAGGGGCCGACGATGCCTTTGACCGGGGCGGCAAGCTGTTCGACCAGCAGAGGTACCGTATTTTTGTAGGCATCCCCCCAGCCACCGACGGCTAAGGTTGCCGCACGGATGTCGCTGAAATCTTCGCAAACCGATCCGTGCTGCCAATAGCTATCCCGCGTCTGATGGCGCAGCCAAACCGAGGGCAAGAAGGGTTCATTCTCAAGCCGTTCAAGCCATAGCTCGCGCCAGTTCGAGCGCAGCGCTGGGTCGGGCGCGCGCGAGGAATAGGACCACATGGTGGCTCCCCAGCCCAAGTTTTCATTCAGCAGGCAACCGCCCTTATAGTGAATGTCATCCGCATATCGATCGGCAGTCGAGCAGAGGGTAATTATCGCCTTCAGCGCCTCGGGCTGCATGGCGGCCACTTGCAACGAATTGAAACCGCCCCAGCTGATCCCCATCATTCCCACATGGCCGGTGCACCAAGGTTGTTCGGCCAGCCATTGGATGGTCGAAACCGCGTCGTCCAGCTCTTGCTGGGTGTATTCGTCCTCTATCAGCCCTTCACTGTCGCCATTGCCGCGCATGTCCACGCGGATGCAGGCATAGCCGCGCTTGGCAAACCACGGATGGGTCAGCGCATCGCGCGTCGCGGTGCTGTCGCGTTTGCGGTAGGGAAGGAATTCCAGAATGGCCGGGACCGGTGCATCATGGGCATCCACAGGACACCAGACCCGCGCCGAGAGGCGGCAGCCATCAGGCATTTGAATGCCAACATCGGGAAGGTCTTCGATCTCGCGCAACGTGTTTGAAGGGCTGGTCATGGTCTGAGTGTCAGGGCCTTGGGTTTTGGGTGTGTCATGAAAATCGTCAATTCAATCGCGGATTGCGACAAGCAGGTCCATAACATTCGTCCCGGTCGGACCTGTCACCAACAGCGCCCTGGCCTTTTCCAGAAAGCTGCCGCTGTCGGCATCGCGCAGCGCCTGTTCCGCGTCATCGCCCCATGTGGTTCCGTCGACGATGCCCCCAGCGGCCTGTGTCGGGCCATCGGTGCCATCGGTACCGCCAACGATTACCGTCAGCCCCTTGGCCCCCGCGATCTCCTTGGCCAAAGCCAACGCAAGCGCCTGATTGCGCCCACCGCGCCCGGGGGTTTCGGGCAGGACGACGGTCGGTTCGCCCCCTAACACCATCACGCCTGTCGGCATATCGCGCAGGCGAGGGCCAAGAGCTGTCGCAACCGCCTGATAGTCGTCATGCAGCGCTTCTTCATTGGCGATGACACGCGCGCCCTCGGCCTCGGCCTGCCTGGCCGCCGCCGCGCGGGCATGGGCGTTGGAGGCCACGATCTGCGCCGTTGCTTCAAAATCGCGGGTCACGGGCAAGACGCCGATCCCCGAGCCGATCACATTCAGATCGTCGCCGGGCACGTCCGAGATCGCCAATACAGTCGCCTTGCGACCCGTGAAATGGGACAACAACCCGCCGCCCTTGATCCGCGAAAGCTTGCGGCGCTGGGCGTTCATCGCGGTGATGTCTAGCCCCTGCGACAGCAGTTGTTTGTTGAGCTGAGCCAGATCGTCCAGCGTTTTGCCCGGCACCAGATCCTCAGCCAATGAGGACGCACCGCCCGAGACCAGCAGCAGCAGATGCGCATCAGTCGACAGACCCTCGACCGTTTCGCGTAGCGCACGCCCGCCTTCCAGACTGCGCGCGTCGGGCACGGGGTGTGAGGCTTCGATGACCCGCACGTGATCGGGCAGGTCGCCTGCATGGTCATCCTTGGTTACGACCAGCGTCGGGACTGTGCCAAAATGCTCTAGCGCAGCAAGCGCCATCGACGCGGCAGGTTTGCCCACGGCTAGTATCTGATCAGGCTTTTCGATATCGCCCAGAACCGCCTGCGTCGCGGCATAGCCACCCACGGCCTCCACCCCGGCGTTCCAGATCCGCAGGGCTTTTTCTGTTCGCTCCATCAGCTTTCCATCCAAATCGTGACCGGCCCGTCATTGACCAGCTCAACAGCCATATCCGCGCCGAACTGACCGGTTTCAACGGGGATGCCGTGATTGCTCAGTTGTTGCGCGAAGGTTTCATACAGGTGCTTTCCAAGCTCGGGCGGGGCGGCTTCGGAAAAGCCGGGCCGGTTCCCGCGCGACGTATCAGCGGCCAGCGTGAACTGGCTGATCACAAGGGCCGAGCCACCGATATCCAACACCGACCGGTTCATTTTACCCGCGTTATCCTTGAATATCCGCAGTTTCGAGATTTTGGCGGCAAGCTGGCCGGCCCGCGCCTCGTCATCGCCCTGCATGGCGCAAACCAGTATCATCATCCCTTGACCGCACTGCCCGATGACAGTGCCATCGACTGAAACGCTGGCATGGCTGACCCGTTGTAGAACTGCGCGCAAAGTTATTCTCCGTAGGTATTAGTATCGCGATTACCCGACCCAGTTCACAAATGCCTCGGGGGCGGCGCGGGTGGTTCGGAAGCAATTTGCAGGGTGATCGGTGTCGGCATAGCCAAACGAGATTGCACACAGGATCAAGCGGTCGTCGGCAATATCGAAATAACGGTGCAGGAACGGGCTATAGCTGGCCAGTGCCGCCTGTGGAATGGTCGCCACCCCCAAGGCCTGCGCCGCAAGGGTGAATGCGGTAACGAACCCGCCACAATCCAGCGCGCCGTAGGATCCAAGCTCGAGCGGGCTTGAAATGATCGCGCAATGCGGCGCACCAAACAGCGCGAAATTCTGCATCATCTGTTCGGCAGATGCGGCGCGGTCGCCGCGCTGTACCCCGACTGCCTCGTACAGCGCCCAGCCACATTCGCGTCGGCGGTCCCGATAGACGCCGGAATAAGAGGTCGGGAACGGCAGGTCGGGTTTGTGTGAGGCAGTTTGAACCTCGTCTTGCAACGCCTTGCGGAAGGCGTCGGTTTCAGCCCCGCTGGTGACAGTGACCTGCCAGGGTTGCGCATTGCACCAGCTGGGCACGCGGGCTGCGCTGGTCAGGATCTGTTCGATCTGCTCTTTCGGAACGGGATCGGAGCGAAACGCACGGCAGGAATGGCGCTGGTCCAGCAATCTGTTCAGATCGGATAGCGTCACACTGACCTCCCCTTCGGTGTTGACGACGCGCAAGATGACGCCTGCGCTTGGGATGTTCAAGCGATTAAAACACCGACCCGGTTGTTTGCTATTGCTGGCCCGTTGCCACCAGATAACCGACCCCGGCCGCAACCAGCAGGCCCAGTGTAACAGCAATCGTGACCTTGATCGCAGACCAGGGGCGTTCGCCTTGAACGCGCCCAGTGCGGCCGTTCACGACAAACCGGTAGGTCTTGCCCCGGAACTTATACGCGGCCATCCAGACCGGCAGCAGGATATGTTTGAAGGTGACTTCGCGCACATCGGTGTCGACCGCATGGATGCGCTGACGGTCGCCGCCGATATCAAACCGCACGTCACGCTCGATCTCGCGGGCCATGTGCGCGCGGGCCTGCCCATATCCTTCGCGCAGCTCGACCGTGTAGGCCTCTGCTCGAAAACCAGCCAGATACTCAGGCTGGTAAGGTTCAAGCGCGGGCAGATCCCATGGTTCCAGGGCGTCGGTATATGATTTGGGCAAGGATTGAGACGCCAAAACCAGCACATCGTCAAAGAACCGCGCGACACGGCCGGATTTCGGCGACCACCGCACCTTGGCCACCCGCTGCTGCACGCGCTTGCCGTCGCGCATGACCGTTCGGGTTTCATAGTAAACCGTGCCCCGCTCGCCGCGATAAGAGGATTTAGTGTCCGCGTCAAAGGTCCAGTAGGGCACATAAATTCCCTGCATCTTACGCCCCTTGCGCGCGTAGTCCTTCAACCCGTTGGGCGCAAACCACAGCCGACCCAACCATTCGGTCATGGCGGCGTGGGCGGCGCGTTCCTCCAACGCAAAGGGCAGAACGCCGCGCGGCTTGATATGCCGGTTCACGCCGGTATCCATCACTACCGGCGTCGCACAGAACGGGCATTCCGCCGCGTGGGTGTCGGGATCAAACTCGACCTGAGCGGCGCAGTTCGGGCAGGACAGAACGCGGGTTTCCTCGATCTCGCTGTCAGGCAAACGGTCGGCGATGGCGGCGTCGAAATCCAGTTCTTTCAGGCTGGCTCCACCCCAGGGACCTGCGCCGATGGCCTCGGAATGGCCGCAATGGTCGCAGGTCAGGGATCCGTCGCCAGGATTGAACCGGTAGTCCGCGCCGCATTGGTCACAGGGAAAGCGGTGTTCTTCTGCCATTTTATAGTCCTACGAAAAACTCACGCCCCCGGCGGTGGGGGCGGCAGGATCGTGAACAGCTGCGCCAGCTCCTGCACATCCCCCGCCTTCTTCCAGCCGTCCTGACCGGCAGTCCAGACATGGGTGTCGCGCGTTAGCTCTCCGTCAACGGCCATGCGACCCATCTTGGCCTTGGAAAACGGCCCGCTGGTCTGCCCATCCACCGCGATATGCCACACATGCTCGACCGGAGGCGGGGGCGGGGGTGCCACATGCGCCGAGGGTTGCGGGGCAGCGGGGGCGGAACTGCCCCACGGGCCGCCCGGCTGACCCGCTGCCATGTTCGACATCTGCTGCGCCATGGCCATTCCCATACCCATGCCAAGACCCGCGCCCATACCGCCGCCCTGACCAGGGTTGTTGGCAGCTGCCGTCATGGCTTCGGCTGCGGAATACTGAGTGAACTTGCCCAAATCGCCCGCCAAACCCATCGAGGTGCGCTTATCCAACGCTGCTTCAACCGCGGGCGGTAGTGAGATGTTCTCGATATAGAACTCGGGCATCTCCAGCCCATAGCCATCTAGCACGGGTGAGACTTCGGCGGCGATCAGTTTGCCCAGATCGGCTGTGTTAGCGGCCATGTCCAGAACCGGAATGCCCGAGCCCGCAATCACGCGGCTGAATTCCTGCACGATGATATTGCGGATCTGATAGCTGATCTCATCCATAGTGAATTCGCCATCTGTGCCCACAATCTCGACCATGAACTTTGCGGGGTCCTTGATCCGAACCGTATAGGTACCGAAAGCCCGAATGCGCGTGGGTCCGAACTCGGGATCGCGCAGCATGATCGGGTTCTTGGTGCCCCATTTCAGGTCGTTGAACCGGGTCGTGTTGACGAAATAGACCTCGGACTTGAACGGAGATTGAAAGCCGTGATCCCAATGCTGCAAGGTCGTCAGGATCGGCATGTTGTTGGTCTCAAGCATATAAAGACCCGGGGTGAACACATCTGCCAACTGCCCCTCATGCACGAACACGGCGGCCTGACCTTCGCGGACGGTCAGTTTGGCACCGTATTTGATCTCGTGGCCTTCACGCTCGAACCGCCAGACCATGGTGTCGCGGGTGTCGTCGACCCAGTGAATGACGTCAATGAATTCTCCGGTCAGAAAATCGAAAATGCCCATTGGGGTCTCCTTTTCTTGGGCCTAAAGCGGCTGGCCCATCAATTCACGCGCAATGATCCGCACCACGGGGCGCGCGTCTTCGGCGGACACGCCGGGTTTCAGGCGCGGATCGTAAAGCATGGTCAAAAGTTTCTCGTCATGGCTGGTCAACAGCGCGAATTCGTCGTCGTCGTTGAAAATCGACGGTCGCGCCGCCGGGCTGTCATTAGACAGACCCAAACCTTGCGCGATCTCTTCATGAATGCAGCTAAGCCGGGTCAGATCCGGCAGTTCGGCCCGGATCAGCGTGACCGCGCGCACGAATTTGAAAGGCGCACTCGGGGTTTGCGAGGCAAAAACCAGACAGTCGATATTCGAACGCGGATTGGCCACCAGATCCAGCAGCGGCGCGCTGATCCCCGGCACCAGCTCTTTCAGGCGTTTGACCACATAGGCACTGTCATCCTTACCCGCAAAGAAGACATGAAAGTTAGGTTTGCGCGTCACGACCGAAATTGGATGACCCGTCACCCGCGCCAGCCGTGTGGCAAAGGCATCGACCAGTGCCGCATCGGCCACGCGTGTGTCTGGGGCCACCGAAGGGGCAAATTCAGACTGTATGCGCACCGGGCCTGCCCAACGGCTGAGACGCCCGTCCGTTTGCGGGCTGCGGATCGTCACCGTGTGGTCGGGATATTCGCTGTAAAAGGCAATAGCCTCGAAATTGCGCGCCAGATCGTCCGCGTCATAGGGCGTATCGGGCCCGCCGCCGTCAATGCGCAGCATCCCTCGGGTCAGCAGATCGCCCTCGACCCGCAGATAGAACCGGGCCAGATCCTGACTGGCCGCTGAGGGCGGCACATAGGCATTGGCCGCAGGGAGCGCCGGTGCCGCAGGGGCTTGCGGTGCCACAGACGTGGTTAGGGCCTCGTCACAATTGGCCAGGGCCAGCAACGCAGCCAGCCTAAGAGCAGGTTTGACCAGGGCGCGTAGGGTCACGCGAATCAGCCCGGTACGGCGGTACCGGCATTGTCGCCGATCCCATCCTTGCGGGCCTTAGCGGCGGCCAGCGTGTCGCGCAACTCGGTCTCCATCTTCTGCAATTCCTGCTCGGCGGCAGCGCGTTTCGCCTTGCCCTCATCCGCGATGGCGAGGCTTTCGTTGATGGTGCCGATGAGATCGGCATTGGCCTGTTTCACAGCTTCGATGTCGAACACGCCGCGTTCCATCTCTTCGCGGATCATCTTGTTCGACTGGCGCAGATTGGCGGCGTTCGAAGTAAGCAATTCATTGGTCAGGTCGTTGGCCTCACGCACGGCCGAGGCCGCCTCGGCGCTGCGCTGGATCGTGACCGCTTGCGCCAACTGCGTTTCCCACAGCGGTACAGTGTTCACCAAGGTCGAATTGATCTTGGTCACCAAGGACTTGTCGTTTTCTTGCACCAACCGGATCGAAGGCAGGGACTGCATCGTTACCTGCCGGGTCAGTTTCAGGTCATGCACGCGACGTTCCAGATCATCCCGTGCAGCGCGCAGGTCGCGCAGTTCTTGCGCGCGCATGACCTGTTCGTCTTCCGGCGCGTCCTGAACGGCCGCCTCTTTTTCGGGGATGTCATGGCTGTCCAGTTCGGTCAGCTTTTCCTCGCCTGCCGCAATGTAAAGCGCCAGCTCGTCGTAAAAGCCCAGTGTCTTTTCATAGAGCAGATCGAGGGATTTGATGTCTTTCAGCAGCGTATGTTCGTGCGCCAAAAGGTCATCGGTGATCCGGTCGATCTGACCCTGAACCTCTTCATACTGGGCGGTGAACTTGGCGAAAGGCGCTGCCTTGCCCATCAGCTTTTCCCACCAGCTGCGTTCGCGGCGCACGTCCAACTCGCTGACGGAAAAACCTCGGATCGTGGTAACGATGTTGCGCAAACTGTCACCAGCGGGGCCCACATCCTTGTTGCGCACGTCGGCCAGCATCGCCTGGCTGATCTCTTGCAATTCCGCCTGCGCCGACGATCCGAAGGACACGATCGAGTTCGTGTTGTCCATATCGATCTCATCCATGCGGGTGCGGATTTCGGCCTTGACCGGATCGTCCGCTTCTTCCAGCGGGACAACTTCGGACTGGGGTTCGGGCAGGGTCACAGCGGTGACCTCTTGTACCAGTGTTTCGGCTTCAACCGCCTTGTTCTTAATGTCGTCGGACATGGGAAATCCTTTCTCAAAAAATCCGGCTGATCATTTCAACCGGACGCCTTCGCGCTGCAACCGTTCGCGCAGCACGTCAATTTCAACCGTCAGATCGCTGCGGTCATCCAAAAGCATCTTGCGGGTTCGGGCCGCGAAATTCTGCTCCAGATCGTCCAGCAGGGCCGTGAAATCGGCCAGCGCCTGCGCATCCCGCGTGCGGGCATAGACATCGGCAAATTTGACGGTCGCATCCCGTGCGCCTTGCAAATAGACGGTCAGATATTTACGCGCGCCCGACAGGTCACGCGGGTCATCCTCGACCGTACGAAACAGATCGCGGGCGGTGTCCTGAAACTGCTCGACCCGCGCCTCGATCCGGCGGTCGCCTGCGCGCTTGATGGCGTCGGTCATCTCGGTCAGGTGCTTTTCAGCATCTTCCACAACCCGCGCCACGCGATCTTGCTGGAAGGTATCGACCCCCTCCATCCCCTTGTCTTTCAGCGGGTCAAGTCCAAAGGACACCGCGTGCAGTGCTGTCGCGGCTGCTCCGAAAAGAACGGGGGCGAGCAAGCTCGCCTGAGCCGCTGCATCCACCAGTTCCGAGCGGTAGGCGGCCAGCGCTGTGCCAAGCCCAGTCAGGACGCTGGCAAAGATCTTTCGCGGAATCGCCGGACGCCGCGCTGTGCGGCGCGCGTTATAGGCGGCCTCGGCCCGCAGCCCTTCGCGCAGTAAGAAGGCAGCTCCGGTCAGGGTTGCGGCGGCGATCAACCCGACGGTCATGCCGATGGCACCATCGTTCAGGGACAAAAACACCAATGGGATGGCGGGTAGAAACAACAGATTGGCGCGCGCACCGGCAGGTTCGACCCGTGCGCCGTCGAACTGCCCGCGCGACCCGCTCTCGGACGTGGATGCGTCACCTGACGGGCTGTATTTTCCGCCAAATCTTTTGGCCATGGTCTACAGCCCCCCTAGAAGGCCGGTGCAAACACCAAATAACAGCGCCAAAAGGGCGGCATAGGCCAGTTTCTGTACTCCGGTGCCGGACATGAGAGCCCCCAATGACAATGCTCACGGAAAATTTAGGGCATGAGGGGCCTTGGCGCTAGGGGGAAGGTTGCCTAACCCGCGTCACTTGCGTGATTTCTTGCCGACCGGAGGCCTGTTTCGCTGAGGTCTGGTCGGGCGTTTGACTGGGGCTTCGGGTGCGGGGTCCAGTCCAAGCTGGTCACGCATGACCCGGCGGCGAATTTCCTCGACCTCGCCCGGCTTTAGATTACCCAGCTGAAACGGGCCGTAAGACACACGCAGCAAGCGGTTCACGGCATAGCCGATATCTTCCATCGCGCGGCGGATTTCGCGGTTCTTGCCTTCGCGCAGCCCGATGGTGAGCCAAGCATTGGCGCCCTGCTGGCGGTCCAGCGAGACATCCATGGGCAGGAAGCGCTCACCGTCGATCACCAAGCCCTTGCGCAAAGGGGCAAAATCTTCGTCCTTGGGGCGACCGTTCACCCGCACGCGGTATTTGCGCAGCCAGCCAGTTGAAGGCAGTTCCAGCTTGCGCTTGATGCCGCCATCATTGGTCAGCAGCAGCAAGCCTTCGGAATTCAAGTCCAGCCGCCCGACACTCATGACGCGGGGCATGTCCTCGGGCAGGTTGTCGAAGATCGTCGCGCGACCCTTTTCATCGCGCGTTGTTGTCACCAATCCGGAGGGCTTGTGATACAGCCACAGGCGCGAGGGTTCCGGTTCGGACACCGGCTTGCCATCCACAGTGATCCGGTCCTTGCTGGTGACATTCAAGGCGGGGCTGGTGATGGCCTTGCCATTCACGGTCACACGACCGGCTTCGATCATGCGTTCAGCTTCACGGCGCGAGGCGACGCCCGCGCGGGCAAGCACTTTGGCGATCCGGTCGCCGGGAGGAGGGGTTTTGGTCATCCGCAGCCCATAGCGCATCCCGCCGGCTTGCGAAAGACAGGTTTCTGATGCAGTCAGAGGCATGACTTTCAAGTCCTTTATGAACATCGCGCTGGAACAGGCCCGCGCAGCTGCCGATCGTGGAGAGGTTCCGGTGGGCGCTGTCATCGTGCAGGGCGACCAAGTGGTGGCTGCGGCGGGCAACCGCACGCGCGAACTAAACGACCCAACGGCGCATGCTGAGATTCTGGCTCTGCGTGCGGCTTGTGCTGAGGTGGGGTCCGAGAGGCTACCCGATCATGACCTCTATGTGACGCTGGAGCCTTGCGCGATGTGCGCTGCCGCTTTGTCTGCGGCGCGTATCCGGCGCATTTACTATGGCGCGGCCGATCCGAAATCGGGCGGGGTGGCGCATGGGGCGCGTGTGTTCACGCATCCTCAGGCGCATCACGCGCCCGAGGTTTACGACGGTATCGCGGGGCAAGAGGCCGCCGACTTGCTGAAGACCTTCTTTGCCACGCGACGTGATCCTAAAGCGTGATAGGTTTCATCACCTCGGGTTCAATTATATCGACACCGGGCAGTCCTTCGATCAGCGTCTGGGCAGATTGTTCCAGGATCGGGAAGGTCTTGTAGTGGCAGGGAATCACGGTTTTGAAGTTGAAATACCGCTGCGCGGCATAAGCAGCGCCTTTCATATCCATAGTGAAATGCCCACCCGCTGACAGGATCCCAATATCGGGTTTGTAATAATCGCCCATCCAGTCCATATCGGCCATGATGTCCGTGTCCCCCGACACATAGAGCATGTGACCATCGCCCGCGATCATGAACCCAACTTCGCTGCCACCGGTACGCAGGCCGTCGGGAGTGGAAAAGGTCGAGCTGTGTGAGGCCGGAACCATCGACACCATCACGCCGTTCAGGTTGACCGTGCCACCTTTGTTAAAGCCAACGGTCTCGATCTCTTCAGCTTCGCTCCAATACCCCATCAGATCGTATTGGCCGACCACCGGAATCTTGAGGCGCTTTGCCAGCGAGACAACATCAACCACATGGTCGAAATGCGTATGCGTCAGAAGGATATGTGTCGCACCATCCAGCGCCGCGTCGTGCTGGTCTTCGGGCAGAACCGGATTACCGGTCAGCCACGGGTCGATCAACAGCACTTGTCCTCCGGTTTCGATGCGGAAACTGCCGTGGCCCAGCCAAATGATATTCATGAATAATTCCTCCCAATCAGACTGTTGGCTTTACCCTAGCATCGGCTATGTAAAATTCTATGGACTGGTTTCAGGAAATTGACAGCTATTGCGAGCGCTTGTCGCCCGCCTATTGGGCCGAGCCCATAAACGCCGTGACCAACGCAGCCTTTCTGATTGCCGCTTTCATCATGTGGCGTCGGGTGCGTGGGCAGGGGATGGCGCTGGCAATGGTGCTGGTGGCGATTTTGGCGGCGATCGGCGTGGGTAGCTATCTGTTTCACACTCATGCGCAGGTCTGGGCCGCCATGGCTGACGTGCTGCCGATCGTGCTGTATATCCTGGTCTATATCTTTGCCATCAACCGTGATGTCTGGCAGATGCGACCTGCTTTTGCCGGAGCCGTAACCGCGCTCTTTATTCCCTACGCTGCCGCGACGGTGCCACTGTTTCAACTGGTGCCGGGACTGGGCGCGTCATCGGCCTACGCACCGGTACCTTTACTGATTCTGATCTATGCTTATCTGCTGCGCGATCGCGCACCTGGTGCGGCCCGAGGGTTAGCGATTGGGGCGGTGATCCTGATCGCCTCGATCACGTTCCGCGCGCTGGATGAACCGATTTGCGGCCACCTGCCGTTGGGCACGCATTTCATGTGGCATATCCTGAACGCCACCATGCTGGGCTGGATGATCGAGGTCTACCGCAGGCACATGACCCGCACGGTTTAACCCCGAAAGGCGTCGGCAAGGTCAGCGGGCAGGTCGAATTCGCCCAATACCCGCGCGCGACCCTCAGCCGACATCTTGCGGGCAGTCTTTTCGACTATGCTCTGGATTTTCTCGGCAGAGTGTTTTTCGGCAAAAGGCGCGAAGTACCACTTTAGGAAGACGAAACAGATCACATCTTCCAGCGCTTGAACCTCGGCATCGCGCTTGATGCCTTGTTTGCGCAGCATCCGCCGGGCCGCGTCGATGTCGTCTGCACCATATTCGCTAAGCTCCATGAGACCGGCCACCACCTCGGCATGATGTTCGGCTTGTGCCTTGCGCCAGGTCAGATAACCCGTGCGCCCTTCGGGGTATTCGCTGCGCGCCAGTTTCCACCGCTCGACATGCTGTCCACGCGCGGCGATCTGCAACGGGTCTGATGCGTCAGGGAACAGCCGGTCCAGCTCGGCGCTCATCCGCTGGCCATAAAGCAATGCGGCCGGCTGACCGTCTTCAAGGGTGGGGTCTTGGGTATTGGCCGCGTCGATTGCGTCCAGAACGGCTTGCTTGCGGGTGGTCATCGGGGGCTCCGTCGGATGAGACATCTTTCGAGCATCGTAACGCGTCATCACGCTAAGCGCAGCACATGATTGTAAAAACCCGGGTCGGGAGGAGGAGTTCCCGACCCGGACGAAGGGGTCATATCATTTGCCGACCTTCGTTTTGTCTTGCGAGACAGGCTCTGCGACCGTTTCGGGGAAGTTTAGGTCGCGAGTCAGGCTGTCCATGGTCGGCCCGAATGCCTGTGCTTGGGCGGCCAGAACGGTCGAGGCCAGTACAAGGGCGGTCATGAACGTTTTCATCGTCTTTCTCCGATATAGCGTTTCCGTGTAAATGAAATGAACAGTACAGTTTAGTTTTTCAAGGGCAAAAATGAACTAATTGGTTTACTTTTATGCATGACAGCTATGCGGAATTGATGGCGCAAGGGCGCTGTCTGGGCCGGGACAGGGGAAAACAGGCCTCTGCCGCTCTTGCGACCGGGGCATCAGACGGGTAAATGCCCCCTAACGCACAAGAGGTTTTCCGATGTCGATTGACCAAAGCACCGCCGCCAAGGTGGCCAAACTGGCCCGGATCAAGGTCGAGGATGACGCGCTGCCCGCGCTGGCGTCCGAGTTCAACACCATCCTTGGATTCATCGAGCAACTGAACGAAGTGGATGTCGAAGGCGTCGAGCCCATGGTCTCGGTCGAGCCGATGCGCCTGAAACGGCGCGAAGATGTGGTCACCGACGGAAACCAGCAGGACAAGGTTCTGGCAAACGCCCCCGACGCGCGCGAGGGCTTTTTCGCAGTCCCCAAAGTGGTGGAGTAAGATATGAGCGATCTGAACAAACTGGGTCTGGCCGAGGCCCGCGACGCGCTGCGCAAGGGTGATGTGACCTCGGTCGAGCTGACCGAATCCTGCCTGAAGGCCATTGATGACGCCGACGCGCTGAACGCTTTCGTCCACAAAACGCCCGAGATCGCGCTGGAGCGCGCCAAGGCCGCGGACGCACGCATCAAGGAAGGCGACGCGCCTTCCATGTGTGGTCTGCCGATCGGCATCAAGGATCTGTTCTGCACCAAGGGCGTGCCCTCGCAGGCGGCCTCGAAGATTCTGGAAGGCTTCAAGCCGGAATACGAATCCACTGTGTCTCAGCAACTGGCCGATGCCGGTGCCGTGATGCTGGGCAAGCTGAACATGGACGAATTCGCCATGGGCTCGTCCAACGAAACCTCGGTCTACGGAAACGCGGTCAGCCCGTGGCGGCGCGGCAATGACGACGCGCAACTGACACCTGGCGGCTCGTCGGGAGGTTCGGCGTCCGCTGTGGCTGCCGACCTTTGTCTGGCGGCAACCGGCACCGATACCGGCGGCTCGATCCGTCAGCCTGCCGCTTTTGTTGGCATCACCGGCATCAAACCCACATATGGCCGCTGCTCGCGCTGGGGCATCGTGGCCTTTGCCTCCTCGCTGGATCAGGCCGGTCCGATGACCAAGAACGTGCGCGATTCTGCGATCATGCTGGAAACCATGTGTGGCCATGACCCCAAGGATTCAACCAGCGCCGAGCTGGCCGTACCCAACTTCGAAGCGATGCTGACCGGCGATATCAAAGGTAAAAAGATCGGTATTCCGAAAGAATACCGCATGGACGGAATGCCCGCCGAGATCGAAAAGCTTTGGGCCGATGGCGCCGAGATGCTCAAGGCTGCAGGGGCCGAGATCGTTGACATCTCGCTGCCGCACACGAAATACGCGCTGCCAGCCTATTACGTGATTGCTCCGGCCGAGGCGTCCTCGAACCTCGCCCGTTATGACGGTGTCCGCTATGGCCGCCGCGCGCATCTGGCGCAAGGCGATGGCATCACCGAGATGTACGAGAAAACCCGCGCCGAGGGTTTTGGCCACGAGGTACAGCGCCGCGTGATGATCGGCACTTATGTGCTGTCGGCTGGTTTCTACGACGCCTATTACAACCGCGCACGTCGTGTTCGCACCCTGATCAAGAAAGACTTTGAAGACGTCTTCGCCGCAGGTGTCGATGCGATCTTGACCCCAGCCACCCCTTCGGCCTCGTTTGGTCTTGGCGAGATGACCGAGGCCGATCCGGTCCAGATGTATCTGAACGACGTCTTCACCGTCACCGTGAATCTCGCCGGTCTTCCGGGTGTTTCAGTCCCCGCCGGACTGGATGCGCAAGGGTTGCCGCTGGGTCTGCAACTGATCGGTCGCCCTTGGGAAGAGGGTGATCTGCTTAATACGGCCTACGCGCTGGAAAACGCGGCAGGCTTTGTGGCCAAGCCGGGCAAATGGTGGTAGGTCTGGGCCAAGGCAAGACATCGCAACACGGAGCAGCAGGATGCGCATCACGCTTCTGATCCCCGCACTCGGGCTTGTAACCGCCTGCAATACGGTGGCCCCCATTCAGGGCGCCGGGTTCAACACACCCTCCTATCAAGCACAGCGCGAGGCCGCGCTGACGGGGCAGGGATATACGGGCAACCCGCTGACCGGTCCCGTAGATGTATCTGAACAGGCTCTGGGTGCGCCGGGCTCCGCGCTGCCCCCGACAGGTGAAAATGCCGACTTGGCCTCGGCCACGGCGGCAGCCTTGGCCAGCACGTCCAATGCGCAGCCAGTGGGCGGCTTTGATCCGGCCACGACGGCCCCGGTTCAAACCGCGATCCTAAGCAACAACACCATCTCTGACGAACAGGATTTCGCCGCTGTATCCGACCGACGCACGATCGAATCGGACGCGGCCCGGATCGAGCAAAACCGCCAGACCTACGAAGTGGTCGCCCCTACCGCGGTCCCGCAGCGTGGCACCGACGGACAGCCTAATATCGTCCAATATGCGCTGAATACATCCAACCCGGTCGGAACACAGCTCTACAGCCGGGCGGGGTTCAACCTGCAAGCCAAAGCGCAGCGCAACTGCGCCAAGTTCCCCTCGGCGGATCAAGCGCAGATCGAGTTCTTGGCCAACGGCGGCCCGCAACGCGACCGCAAGGGTCTGGACCCGGATGGGGATGGCTATGCATGCAGCTGGGACCCAAGCCCGTTCCGCAGTGCCGTCGCAAACTGAGTTGAGCCCGATCTGGCACCCGTCGCCCAACTTTGGTCCGCGACGGGATAGCCTGAAACCCAGCCTGATCGTCCTGCACTATACAGCGATGAGCAGCGCGCAAGCCGCGCTGACCCGCCTGTGCGATCCGCAATACGAGGTCTCGGCCCACTACCTGATCGGCGCAGACGGAACGCTCTGGCACATGGTGCAG
Source organism: Ruegeria sp. F12 (assembly GCF_056533885.1). NCBI lineage: Bacteria > Pseudomonadati > Pseudomonadota > Alphaproteobacteria > Rhodobacterales > Roseobacteraceae > Ruegeria > Ruegeria sp. F12. Next base: position 210,092 of record NZ_JBQFOV010000005.1, read on the forward strand.
GAAACAGACCGTGCGTGGCATGCGGGCGCGGGGGAGTGGATGGGGCAAAGCGACATAAACTCGCGCTCCATTGGGATCGAATTGGATAATCGCGGCGATCACCCCTTTTCCGATCCGCTGATGACCTCGCTTGAGGCCCTGTTACCTGCCATCATGACCCGCTGGAATATCCCCGAAACCGGCATTATTGGTCATTCCGACATGGCTCCGGGCCGCAAAATCGACCCCGGCCCTCGGTTCGACTGGCTAAGGTTGGAACGCCAGGCGCTTGCCGCCAGCCGCGGCAACAGCGCACCCCCGCAAGACACCTCGCCGGCGTCCTTTCGCGCCTGCGCGCAAGCGGCCGGATACACCGCCGACGCGGATGACAAAACTATCCTGTCAACAATCCGCCTCAGATATCGCCCCTGGGCGACCGGACCCCTGACTGCCGAAGACTTCATTCCGTTGATGCCGCCTGCCGCTAGCGCATGATCCGCCCTTCATCTGGCCAAAAATATCCCGGGGTTGAATTGGCCGCAGGCCAAGAAGGGGCTGGCCCCTTCTACCTAACGATCAACTCTTGACGCCGCTGGGCCCAACGCCTAACCCATCCCATGCGCGGAGGGCCGGATGGCTGCTGGGGCCCAAGGGCCCGAGAGGAAAGTCCGGACTCCACAAGACAGCGGTGCCGGGTAACGCCCGGGCGGGGCAACCCGACGGAAAGCGCCACAGAAATCAGACCGCCACACGCGTGTGGTAAGGGTGAAACGGTGGGGTAAGAGCCCACCGCGCCGCTGGCAACAGGGGCGGCACGGCAAGCCCCACCGGGAGCAATGCCAAATAGGGTCCCCGCGCGGGCCGGTCGGCGTCCGCCGATACCGCCGCTAAGCCTGTCTTGGCCCAGAGGGACCGGGTTGGCAGCTTGAGCCGCGCAGCAATGCAAGGCCTAGAGGAATGGTCATCGAAGGGGGCAACCCCGGAACAAGATCCGGCTTACAGGCCCTCCGCGCATATTTCTCTTTAAGCAAGCGGCAAGACCCCACGCCCGATCACCCAGATACCGGCGACGATCAGCGCAACCCCGGTTGCCGGAACCAACCACCGCGCCTGCGGCAGTAGCTTCTCCAAGCCCACATAAAGCGCGATACCGGCGATCCAATAGAGGTTCATCACGCCGCCCACGAACAGCAGCAGCATCAACGCCCAGCAACACCCCAGACAGTAAAGCCCATGCAACACGCCGACCCGAAACGCGCCATAGGGGCCTGGGCGGTTGTGGTCGGCCAGAAACCGCGCCGGACTGCGGCAATGGCGCAGACAGGCCGTCTTGAGGCTGGAAAGCTGATAGAGACCAGCGGCCAGCAAAACAGTACCTGCAAAGACCTCGGACCGGATCGTCATCATCGGCCCGTCCGACAGGCCGATCTGCTCCAACCCCCATTGGCTGCCGGTTGCGAGCATACTGAAGGCGGCCCATGCGACGAGATACCCACTTAGAAACAAAAGGCTCAGCCGGGTTGAGCGCGCCCGCTCAGATCCCATTCGTTTGATCGCCGTATACAGCAGCACCGTTGGTGCCGCGCTGGGTGTCATCATGGCAACCATCATGACCCACCACATCAGGAAGATCAGAATGCCATAGCTTAGGGACCAATGAACCTCGCCGCCCATTTGCATCGGAGTGCCGATCGGTCCGGCCATCGCGGTCATATCAACCGCCGTCATGTTCATGCCGATGCCCGCAACCGTATACCAACAGGCAAACAGCACGATCATCAGAACGCAGAACAGCACGATACTGCCGTCACGACGCAGCACTTGTTCGACCACCCCAGGCATAGGTGCAGATGGATTGGGTTTCATCTAAGCGCCCAGAACGCCATGGCCCGAGATATTCAGATGCGCCAGATGGGCATGGGTCGCATCAAAGCTCAGGCTGATCTCACCCCCATGGGTGGTGGTAGTGCCCGAGGCTGATTCTGCGTGTCGGTATTCGAACCCGTTGGGCAGCTGGATCGCCGCACGGTGCGGTTGACCTGAAACGATATGGGGGATCGGGCTGACATTCAGGTCGAAAATACCTTTGACCTTAGCATAGCCTGTGCGGTCCTCACGCGACCAGTCCAGTTCGATGGGCAGATACAGCGTCTCATGTTTGGTCGGTGCCATGGCGCTGTAAACATACCAGAAGGTCGCCATTTCGTCCGTGTCTTGACCGGTCATGATGGCTTGTAGAGCCGCACGTTGCGCGTCGCTGGCGCTTTCGTCGATGATCAACTGCATCTGACCGTTGCCTTCGTGAATCGGGCCGGGCCAGTAGTACACGCCAGCGGCGCGGACCCCGGCAAGGTCAGTGTCGCCGTAATGGCCGGACTCAATGTCATAGACGACAACAGCTTCACAGTTGCCATGGGTGGGAAGAACGCTGAACTGGCACGGGCAGCCGAAATTGCAGTTGCAATTGGCCAGCTCTTCAGCCTGAATTGTCCATTCTGTCATGATTGCCCCCAAGCAAATTTGCACAAAAAAGAACTACTCGGTCAGCGGTTGCCGTCAGATCTGTGCCTCAACTGTCGCGTCGATTTCCGACGTCTTGGTTTGACAAACTGGATGCACACTATCACGGAACCGTGATCTCGCCAAACGAGGGCAGGCTTGTTGTCGGAAACTCGATTGGAAAACTGCGCAATTCAGCCCGATTCCGGTTGACTCGGCTGCGCGACCGGGTAAAAGCGCACGCTCATAGGAATTCAACCGAAAGGCCCCTGCCTTTCCGGACGCAGGAGATAACCATGGCGAAGCCGACGACAATCAAGATCCGTCTGAACTCGACCGCGGGCACGGGCCACTTCTACGTGACCAAAAAGAACGCGCGCACCATGACCGAAAAAATGACCATTCGTAAATACGATCCGGTCGCTCGGAAGCATGTCGAGTACAAGGAAGGCAAGATCAAGTAATCTGCCGATCCGCTTGGACAGTTTAAAAGGGTTGCGCTACGGCGCAGCCCTTTTTTCATGTTCGATCGGCATCCAGTTGCGCTGAGGTCAGCACCTGTCCGTTGCAGCGGCGCATCAGCCACCTGCGCATTCGAGTGAGGTGCGGGTTGCTTTTTGGGACACCTTGCCCATACGCTTCAGCTAACCGTTCCAAAATGTTGGCCGTCATGAAAAAAATCTTGTTATCCACAATCACCGTTCTGGCCCTTGCGGGCTGCGAAGATCTCTATAACCGTCAGGGCGTCGGCTTTGCTGGCCTTAGCGGAGAGCCCCGGACATCCTCGGACGTGCCGGGCACTGTCGCATTTGTTCCCGAGTCGCGGAACATCCCAGCTGATCTGGCGGAATTGACGCCGGTCTCGGTGTCGACAGGCGAGACCGAAGCCCAGAAAGTCGCGCGCGTCGCAATCGACAATGGCGGGCGCGGAGACAGTAACGCGGTTGTTCTGAATGGCTCGGGTACCAACTTGTTCCTAAGCACGGTCAATGTGAATGGCACGCCGTATGGCGTGCTGCGTACAGCTAACAACAGCACTCGCGTGGACAACGAAATCGGTGCCGCCTTTGGCCGGAACGCCGAACAGTTCACCGGATGCCTACCCGCCGGAGACGTATTCCGCAAAGGTTCGTCCTCGCGCAGCTCGGGCTTCGCGGTTGCGTTGAACTGTAGCTGATCCCGGTCTGAGAGAACTCCAAAGCCCTCGCCCATCTGGGTGGGGGCTTTTTCTTTTGCCCGATAGGCCTTGGATCTTCAGGCGCAAATGAAAAAGGGCGGGTCAATAACCCGCCCTTTGTTTGATGTGTACCGGTTGCTTATTCGCGGTTGCCGAACAGTTGCAGCAGGAACATGAACATATTGATGAAGTCCAGATACAGGCTCAGCGCGCCCATGATTGCGGCCTTGCCCAACCATTCCTGATCGCCCGAATGGGCCATTTGCAGGTAGGTTGTCTTGATGTTCTGCGTGTCATACGCGGTCAGGCCTGCGAAGATCAGGACACCCAGAACGGAAACTGCAAACGCGATGGCCGACGAGGCGATGAAGATGTTCACAACGGACGCAACGATCAGGCCGATCACGCCCATGATCAGGAATGTGCCCATGGCCGACAGGTCTTTTTTGGTCGTATAGCCATACAGCGACAGGCCGGCAAAGGCGATCGAGGTGATTAGGAAGACTTGGATGATCGACTGACCGGTGAAGACCAGGAAAATCCAGCTGATCGAAATACCCATCACTGCGGCGAAGGTGTAGAACACCAGCTGAGCCGCTGCTGCCGACAGACGGTTTATTGCTGCGCCAAAGCCGAACACAAAAGCCAGCGGGGCAAACATGATCACCCATTTCAGGGGCGATGTGAACAAGGTCGCGCCGAATTGGGTCAGATACGTGTTCGCGCTGATCTGATATTCGGTCGGAACGCTGGATACAGCCATGCCGGCAATCGCCCATGCAGCAGCAAAAGTAATCAGCATGCCCACAGACATGGTGCCGTAGACTTTGTTCATATGGGCGCGCAGGCCCTCGTCAATCTGGGCAGCGCGCGCGCCGGCCGCCGTCCGGATCGTGTCAAATTGTGCCATAAAAGGGTCTCCCTTCGTTAATTCTTTGGTGCGTCTGCAAGCGAGACGCCTTCCCCGCAAATATCGGCAAGTGGGGGCTGTGTTTCAAGAGTTTAACGCTGGAAACTGGCTAAAACACGCAACAAAAATGGCGACCTGCTGACGCGGGTCGCCATTGATGAGAAAAAGATACATTCAGAAATCACTTTTGCCAGAAATCCGGCGCATCCCAAATGGGGCGAGCAGCCTCGGCTTCGGCTTGTTCGCGGGTGATACCGATGTCTTTCAATGCGCTGTCGTCCAATCGGGCCAGCTTGTGGCGCTGGCGAAGCAGGGATAAGGCGTCCAACAGAGTCAAAACGGAAAACCGGCGATGCGGTTTGCAGCGGGATGTCAGCGCAATCTGGGTCATAGGTATTGTCCTTTCTTTCGTTTCCGATGGTTTTTAGAATTTCCATCAACTTCCTTGATCTATATGTCCCGATATGACACATTTTAAAAATGAATATTTTTGACGGAATGCATAAGGGATCGTGAAGATGAGAAATCTGGACATCACCACTCTGCGCTCATTCGTGGCGGTTGCCGATCAAGGCGGCGTAACGCGGGCAGCCGGTTTTTTGCACCTGACGCAATCTGCGGTTTCGATGCAGTTGAAACGGCTGGAGGAACTGCTGGGGCTTGAGTTGCTGGACCGCAGCGGACGCACAATTGCGCTGACGGCATCGGGGGAGCAACTGCTGGCTTATGCACGCCGCATGATTGCGTTGAATGACGAAGTGATCTCGAAGCTCACCGATCAGGCGTTCGAGGGCGAGGTCGTTCTGGGTGTGCCGCATGACATCGTTTACCCCGCGATTCCAAGGGTTCTGAAGCGATTCAACGCCGATTTCCCACGCGTGAAGGTGCAGTTGTTCTCGTCGTTTTCGATGCAGTTGAAAGAGATGTATAGGAAAGGCGAATGCGATCTGATCCTGACGACGGAATCAAACGCCGCGGAAGGGGCGGAAACGATTGCCGAATTGCCTCTGCGCTGGGTTGGCGCGCCGGGTGGGTCGGCATGGCGCAAGCGACCGATCCCCTTGGCTGAGGGGCGACGCTGTCTGTTTCGGCCCAAGGTCATCAGCGCACTGGACGGAGCCGATATTCCCTGGGAACTGGCCGTTGATTCCGAAGATGACCGCACCATCGAGGCCACGGTCAGCGCCGATCTGGCTGTCTCGGCCATGCTGGAAGGCACTGAGGCCGCCCATCTTGAGCTGATCGAATCGGGCGGCGCTCTTCCCGATCTACCGGTTCAAATGATCAACCTTTACGGCGGCAACTCGGGTCGCGGGGAAATCATCGAAGCCCTGGCGGCGCTGGTACGACAGAATTTCCGCATCATGGCGGGGACACCGTTGAAGGCTGTCGCGGGCTAGGGTGTGATGACGACCTTGCCTGTGGCCGCACGGTCCCTCAGCAGTTGCAGGCCTTGCGCGGCCTCGGTCAGGGGCAGGGTATGGCTGATATGGGGTTTGATTTTCCCCTCCGAATGCCAGCGAAATAGGGTGGCGAAGCTGTCCTGCACGATCTGAGGGCGGAATCTCAGATAGCCGCCGATGTAAAAGCCGATGACAGTCAAGTTCTTGACCAGAAGGTGATTGGCGGGGATTTGTGGCACGTCGCCGCCCGCGAACCCGATGGGCAGCAGACGGCCCTCGGGATTAGTGGCACGAAAGGCGACCTGGAACACGTCGCCGCCGATGGCGTCATAGACCACATCGGCGCCACCCAATTCCTTCACGCGCGACCGAAGATCTTCGGAGGCGTCAATCAGGTGATCGGCTCCTGCGGCGCGCGCGACCTCCAGCTTTTCCGCCCCGCGCGCCTGCGCAATCACCGTGGCCCCCATCAACTTGCCGATTTCGACAGCCGTCAATCCGACGCCACCAGCAGCCCCTGTGACCAGCAAGGTTTCACCCGGCTGCAATCGGGCGCGGTGATCCAGCGCAATGTGACTGGTTCCATATGCAATTTGAATGGCGGCGGCGTCCTCAAAGCTCGTCGAAGCGGGTAGGGGGATCGCACGATCTGCGTCGAACACCCCAAATTCCGCCAAACCGCCCTGACCTGAATAGACAGCCACACGATCCCCCACGGACAAGGTTGTCACATCCGGGCCAAGCTGATCGACAACACCAGAAATTTCCATCCCTTGCGTGAAGGGGGCTGAGGGGGTGTCCTGATAGGTGCCCTTCTGCATCAGCAGATCCGCGAAGTTCAGACCGCAGGCCTTGATGGCGACGCGAATCTGCCCCGGACCGGGGTCAGGGAGCGCGATATCGCACAGCTGAGCGTCCGCGCCTTTCGATGAGATTCTGTAGGCCAGCATAAAGGTGCTCCGTGATTTTGGGCGGAGTAGATTCGTTTTCTGGTTGAATTGTCAATCAGTGACCTTGCGCGCAAAAAACTGGCACGAACTCTAATATATACATAATGCAATAAACATAGAGGTATTATGTGTGCGCATCGCACAACCACAAATCCTTACCCTTGAAATCTTACTCAACCTTCTTGAAAAAAAACGCAAATAGGGCAATAGTGCGCTATGGTGCTGATTTGGGGGCATGTTCCAACTTAGTGAGCGGTTAAGAACTGCTCGTTAGTTATGCGATGATGAAATATATCGCACGTCCCCGGTAGTTGTGTAGTAGAGGAGAATACCAATGACCCATCACGTCGATGTCCATGTGGGCAAGCGCGTCCGGCATCGCCGCTGGCTGATTGGAATGACCCAGCAGCAACTGGCGCAGCAAGTTGGTATCAAGTTCCAGCAGATTCAGAAATACGAAACGGGTGCGAACCGCATCAGTGCGTCGCGTTTGTGGGACATCGCCGAAGCGCTGGATGTTCCGGTCAGCTTTTTCTTCGAAGGTTTGGAAGAGGCTGAGAAGGAAACCTCAAGCAAAAAATCGGTGCCTGCTGATCTGATGGGAGACAAAGAGGCGTTGGATCTGGTTCGGTCCTACTATGCGATCCCGGAAAACCAGCGCCGTCGACTGTTCGAACTGGCGCGTGTTCTCAGCGACGTTGCCTGATTAAGCGGGTTGACTTTGATGCGTGTGCCCCGCACGGGTAGCGCATGACACAGCCTATTCTGACCGATCTGGACGTAGCAGAAGAAATGGCCGACGCAGCGCGCGCGGCCATTCTTCCGTTTTTCCGCCAAGCAAATCTGGAAACCTCGAACAAGCTGTCACAGGGGTTCGATCCGGTGACGATCGCCGATCGTGAGGCCGAGCGTGTAATGCGCGACATTCTGGCCAAACATCGCCCTGATGACGGGATTTTGGGGGAAGAATTCGGTCAGGTGCCGGGCAGCAGCGGCCGAACCTGGGTCTTGGACCCGATTGACGGCACGCGCGGGTTCATCAGCGGGACGCCCACATGGGGTGTTCTGATTGCGCTCAGCAGCGCTGACGGGCCGATCATGGGGGTCATTGATCAGCCATATATTGGTGAACGGTTCGTGGGCTCGGTCGATATTGCGCAGGTCAGCGGACCCACGGGAACCCGGCCTTTGGACACGCGGGCGACAACCTCGCTGGCTCAGGCCATCGTGTTTACCACTTTCCCCGAGGTCGGCACCCCGGAAGAACGCGCCGGGTTCGAGGCCGTGGCGCGGCACGCGCGCCTCACGCGATATGGCATGGATTGCTACGCCTATGCCTTGCTGGCCGCCGGGCAGGTGGATCTGGTGATCGAGGCCGGTTTGCAAGCCTATGACATCCAGGCACCCATAGCCGTGATCGAGGCGGCTGGCGGCATCGTCACCGACTGGCAGGGTGGTCCCGCCCACAACGGCGGTCGCGCTCTGGCAGCGGCCAATGCCGATCTGCACGCCGCTGCGCTGGATATCTTGCGCCAATACTGAATCCGGTTGCCCGGACCGGCCCGGTCGGTTATTTTCTGACCGGTTGGTTCTTACGCCCGTTTTCCGCCAGCCCGCATTCTCCAAGCATGAGACGGGTTGATGCGACGGAGGGGCGAGATGACCGAAATCCTTATCAAACACGCAGATACCATCCTCACAATGGATGACACGCGACGCGAATTGCGCGGGGCCGATATTCTGATCCAAAATGGCCAGATTGCGCAGATCGGGCAGGGCCTGACCACGACCGGAGAAATCCATGACGCGACAGGATGCGTGGTGACACCTGGTTTGGTGAACACACATCACCATCTTTACCAAACCCTAACCCGCGCCGTACCCGGTGGGCAGGATGCGCTGCTCTTTGGTTGGCTGAAAACGCTCTACCCCATCTGGGCACGGTTCGGACCGGATGAAATGTTCACCTCAGCCCAGATTGGGCTGGCCGAATTGGCGCTGTCGGGCTGTACGCTTAGTTCGGACCACTTATACCTCTACCCCAACGGCGCACGGCTGGACGACACCATCGCCGCCGCTGCCGAGGTCGGCCTGCGTTTCCACCCGACCCGTGGCGCGATGAGCATCGGTGAAAGCGATGGTGGCCTGCCCCCGGATGCGCTGGTTGAAACCGAGGATGCAATCCTCAACGATATGATCCGCGTCGTCGACGCCTTTCATGACGCGTCCGAGGGCGCAATGTGCCGGGTCGGCCTGGCTCCATGCTCTCCGTTTTCGGTTAGCCGTGACCTGATGCGCGACACAGCCGTGCTGGCGCGAGACAAGGGCGTGATGTTGCACACTCATCTTGCCGAAAACGATGAGGATATCGCCTATTCCCAAGCGCAATTCGGCTGCCGCCCCGGTCAATACGCCGAAGATCTGGGCTGGACTGGCCCGGATGTGTGGCACGCTCATTGCGTCAAGCTGGACGGCGCCGAGATCGACCTCTTCGCCCGCACACAGACCGGCGTTGCCCATTGCCCCTGTTCGAACTGTCGGCTGGGCTCAGGGATCGCGCCGGTTCGGAAAATGCGCGATTGCGGCGTGTCAGTTGGGCTGGGCGCGGATGGCTCGGCCAGCAATGACAATGGCAGCCTGGTGCTCGAGGCGCGACAGGCCATGCTCCTCCAACGGGTCGCCAATGGCGCGGATGCGATGTCCTCCCGCGAGGCGCTTGAAATCGCAACCCGAGGCGGTGCTGATGTCCTCAACCGCCCCGATTGCGGCCGGTTAGCGCCGGGCAAGCGCGCAGATATCGCCATCTGGGACATAGGCGGTATCGAAAGCGCAGGCAGTTGGGACCCGGCGGCGCTGTTGCTGTCCGGGCCGATGAAGGTGAAACATTTGTTCGTCGAAGGCCGCCAAATCGTGCGCGGCGGGGCTATCACCACTCTGGACCTGCCACGTGTGATCGAACGGCAGAACGCGCTGGCGCGAGCCCTGCAAAGCTGAAACTCTTCTTCTGTTCAAAAATACCTCCGCCGGAGGCATGCGCCGCAAGGCGCATTCCCTCACGCGACAGCGGCCCCACCGATCCAAACCTCGGCAATGGCGCGATCATCCCCCATCATGATGGTCGGGAAGATCGCCTCCCATATATCATCCGCGCAAGCCTCGCGCTGCGCGATGGCCGGGGTCGAGGCCAGATCAAGCACGACCAGATCAGCCTCCATCCCCAGTGCGATATTGCCAATCCGATCGTCCAACCGCAGCGACCGCGCCGATCCGACCGTGCCCAACCACAACAGTTGCGCCGCATGCAGAGGCGCGCCGCGCAGTTGTCCGATCTCATAGGCCGAGGCCATTGTATGCAGCATCGAGAAACTCGACCCGCCGCCCGTATCCGTGGCCAACCCGACCCGATGCCCGTCATGCATCAATCCGGTCATATCGAACAGGCCCGAGCCAATGAAGGTGTTCGAGGTCGGGCAATGGATCAGCGCCGCGTCCACCTCGCGCAGGCGGTCGCGCTCGCGCGCCTCCAGATGGATGACGTGACCATAGACCCCATGCGAACCCAGAAGACCGAATTTCTCGTAAGTATCCAGATAGTCGCGCGCCTCGGGAAACAACTCGCGGACCCAGGCGATTTCATCCGTTTGTTCACTCAGATGGGTCTGCATTAGACAATGAGGGTGCTCGGCCCACAGCGCGCCCATCGCCTCAAGCTGTTCAGGCGTGGATGTCGGTGAAAACCGCGGTGTGATAGCATAGGTTAAACGGTCAACACGATGCCATTTCTCTAGCAATGCCTCCGATTGGTCATAGGCCGTTTTCGCAGTGTCCCGCAGCCCCTCGGGCGCGTTGCGGTCCATGCAGGTCTTACCTGCCACCACACGCTGGTTGCGCGCTTGTGCAGCCGCAAAGAACGCATCGACGCTTTCGGGGTGAATGGTGCAAAAGCTGCACATCGTCGTGGTGCCATGGGCCGCTGTTAGGTCCAGATAGCGGTTTGCAATTTCGGCGGCGTAGGTCGGGTCGCCGAACTTCATCTCTTCGGGGAAGGTATAGGTGTTCAACCAGTCGATCAGACGTTTGCCCCAGCTGGCAATCATCGCGGTCTGTGGATAGTGCACATGCGCGTCCACAAATCCGGCCATGATCACGTGCTGGCCGTGATCGACCACCTGCGCGTCGGGATGCGCAGAGCGCAGCGTATCGGCATGACCCACCGCGGCGATATGGCCACCCTCGACCACCACTGCTTCGCTGAACTCAACGGCGTCGGTTGGCTCGCCCTCGAACGGGGAACCGGTAAAGCTGAGCACACGCCCTTTCAGCAGCGTTTTCTGCGCCATTTTCATTCATCTCCGCCTGTATGGGACCGTCAAATAGCATAGGCGCGGGAAACTTCTGGGTAAATCGGCGCATTGTCATTGTTTTCCGGTAGCTGCTTCTTCTATTTAAAGGGCAATGACCGAAGGATAGCGGGGGCAGACATGACCACAGGCATTGACGAACCCCAAGTCGAGTCGACCAGTGACGACGACGTTTATGCGCTGGACCCGAAGGCTATCACGGCAATTCTTTATGCTGTCGATGTGGATGACCGCGACAAGCTGGTTGAGCTTATGGAGCCGCTGCACGCCGCTGACATCGCCGACCTTCTGGAACAGATCAACCCGTACGACCGCGCCCAGCTGATCCGGCTGTATGACAAAGAGTTTGACGGCGACATCTTGTCCGAACTTGACGAGGCCGTGCGGGAAGAGATCATCGGCATTCTCAAGCCCGACGTTCTCGCCGACGCCGTGCGCGAGATGGAAAGCGACGATGTCGTCGACCTGCTGGAGGACCTCGAAGAGCCGCAGCAAGAGGCCATTCTGGACGCGCTGGAGGATTCCGAGCGGATCGCGGCAGAGCAAGCGCTGTCTTACCCTGAGAACTCGGCCGGTCGCCTCATGCAGCGCGAAGTGGTCATGTCGCCCGAACATTGGACGGTGGGTCAGGCCATCGATTTCATGCGCGCCAATGACGATCTGCCCGAGCAATTCTACTATGTCGTCATGGTCGATCCGCGCCTGAAACCTGTGGCGCAGGTGACACTGGGCAAGCTTATGGCGGCGCGCCGCGAAGTGCGGCTGGCCGATCTGGCCGATGAAGAGCTGCACATTATTCCGGTCGATCAGGATGAAGAGGACGTGGCCTATGCGTTCAACCAGTACCACCTGATCTCGGCCCCGGTGGTGGATGCTGATGGGCGGTTGGTTGGTGTCATTACCATCGACGACGCCATGGTGGTTCTGGATGAAGAGCACGAGGAAGATATCCTGCGTTTGGCTGGGGTTAGCGACGAAAGCTCAATCTCGGACAGTGTGGCGGATACCAGCAAGCGACGGCTGCCGTGGTTGGCGGTGAATCTGTGTACGGCGATCTGTGCCTCGCTGGTGATTTCGCAATTCGAGGCAGCAATTGATCAGCTGGTGGCGCTGGCGATCCTGATGCCGATCGTGGCTTCGATGGGGGGCAATGCAGGTACGCAGTCGCTTACAGTCGCGGTGCGAGCACTGGCGACGCGCGACCTGACCAACGCCAACGTGATGAGGGTGATCCGGCGGGAATTGCTGGTGGGACTTCTGAACGGGCTGTGTTTTGCCATCGTGCTGGGCACGGTTGGGATGATGTGGTTTGATTCTACGATGCTGGGTGTCGTGATCGGGTCGGCCTTGGTCGTGAACATGGTGATCGCGGGGTTTGCGGGTACGGTAGTACCGGTGGTGCTGGATCGTCTGGGCGTTGACCCGGCGCTGGCGTCGGGGACCTTTGTGACGACGACAACGGATGTCATGGGGTTTTTCATCTTTCTGGGACTTGCCAGCGTGGTGCTACTGTGACCGATCTGACCGAAATCAAAGCCGCCGCGCGCAAGGCGGCCTTTGCGCGTCGAAAGGCTGCCTTTGACGCGCGACTTCCCGGTGCGGCAGGGCGTTTGTCCGAAGTGTTGGCCGGGCACCGGGGCGTGCCGATCTCGGGCTACATGCCCATCCGCACCGAGATTGATCCGCTGCCCGCCATGGCCGAGGCTTCGGCCTATGGTCCGGTCGGCGTGCCCGTGATCCAAGCTGCCGCGCAGCCGCTGAAGTTTTCGCACTGGACCCCCGAAGGCGCTCTAAAAGACGGCCCTTTCGGGGCCAAGGTGCCGGAGGTCGACGATTATTTTGACCCGGAAATCCTGATCGTGCCGCTGGTGGCCTTTGATGCGCAGGGTGGACGGCTGGGCTATGGCGGTGGATTCTATGACCGCACGCTGGAGGGACTGCGCGCCAAACGCCCGACACTGGCCATTGGTTTCGCCTTTGACGCACAAGAGGCCGAGGGCCTGCCGCTAGAGCCGACCGATCAGCCCTTGGACATGGTGATCACGGAAAGCCGGGTTCTGACGTTTTAACGCTGCTCACCCCGCATGGTTTTCGCGGAAATACTCCCACGCATCCAGATCGCGCCCATCGGGTAGGGTACACCGCCCTGTTTGGCCGTCGGCCCCGTCGACAATGCGATATTCGCCGCCGCTTTCGACACAGAACGTCGCCGCAGGGTTGGCCAGTTGTGCCGAGTTATCAGACGCAGGTTCGCATGCAGCGAGGGGGATCAGCAGAAGGGCAGGCAGGTATAGGCGGGTCATGAAACGCTCCGATGAATGGTATTGGCAGTTTATGACCTGAGTTTAACCACTTGTGCTTGGTCATTGCCACACTTAGGACGGTTCGTATGAGGATACTTTTTCTGGGTGACGTTATGGGCCGCGCCGGGCGTGCGGCGATCCAACAACATCTGCCACGTCTGCGCGACGAATGGCGGCTGGATTTTGTTGTGGTCAATGGCGAGAACGCCTCGAACGGGATGGGGCTGACCGGCGATCACGCCAAGCTGCTGCTGGATGCCGGCGCCGATTGCCTGACGCTGGGCGATCACGCGTTCGACCAGAAAGATATGCTTCAATTCATCGAGAAAGAGTCTCGTATTGTGCGCCCGGTAAATTTCGCCAAAGGCGCGCCGGGGCGGGGGCATCGTCTGTATACCGCGCCGGGCGGGCGCAAGGTTCTGGTGGTGCAGGTGCTGGGGCAGGTCTTCATGAAACGGCCCTTTGATGATCCGTTCTCGGCCATCGAGCCGATCCTGAAATCCCACCCACGCGGTGGTCAGGCGCAAGCAATCATTGTCGACATGCATTGTGAGGCCACATCCGAGAAGATGGCCATGGGTCATTATTGCGATAAACGCGCCAGCCTTGTGGTCGGCACGCATACCCATGTGCCAACGGCAGATGCGCAGATTCTGCCCAATGGAACCGCCTATCTGACCGATGCTGGGATGTGTGGCGACTACGACTCGGTCATCGGCATGGACAAGGTTGAACCGATGCGCCGCTTTATCACCGGGATGCCCAAAACCCGATTTACGCCCGCCAATGGCGAGGCCACGCTGAGCGGCGTGTTTGTCGAGACTGACGACCGCACCGGAGAGGCAAAATCTGCGCAAATGGTGCGCGTTGGCGGGCGTTTGCAGCAAGCAGGGCCGCAGTAAGGCTTGCTCTGCCCCTTCCAATGCGTGAAACTGCCTGACGAGCGCGCAGCTCGGGTCAGGGTTCGGACATAAACCAAGAATGCAACTCCTCCAGTTTTCAGAAACAGGCAGCGCGATACTGGCGCTCTTGGTTGTCGCGGGCATGTTCATCATGTTCCTGCGTGAGGTTTACCCGACCGAGGTAGTCGCCATCGGCGGCGTGGCCGTGATGCTGGTAACGGGCATTCTGCCCTATCAAAGCGCGCTGGCCGTGCTGTCCAACCCCGCACCTTGGACCATTGCCGCGATGTTCATCATCATGGGGGCTTTGGTGCGCACGGGTGCGCTGGATGCGTTCACCTCAACCGCGCAGAAACAGGCGCAGGTCAACCCAAGGATTGCCATTGGTCTGTTGATGGGGTTTGTGGTGCTGGCCTCGGCCGTGGTGTCGAACACGCCGGTTGTGGTTGTGATGATCCCGGTCTTTGTCCAGATCGCCCGCACGCTGGACGTGCCTGCGTCGAAATTGCTGATCCCGCTCAGCTATGCGGCGATTCTGGGTGGCACGCTGACGCTGATCGGTACGTCGACCAACCTGCTGGTGGATGGTGTGGCTCGATCACAAGGCATGGCACCTTTCACGATTTTCGAGGTAACACCGTTGGGTATTGCGGTGGTGATCTATGGGATGGTTTACCTGCGCTTCATCGCGCCGCGCCTGTTGCCGGATCGTGACAGCATGGCGACGCTTCTGTCCGACCGCTCGAAGATGAAATTCTTTACCGAGGCCGTCATCCCTCCCGAAAGCAACCTGATCGGGCGCGAAGTAACGGGCGTACAGCTCTTCAAACGCCCCGGCGTCCGACTAATCGACGTGATCCGAGGCGACGAGTCATTGCGCCGCAACCTTAAAGGCGTCGAGCTGAAGCTGGGCGACCGCGTGGTTCTGCGCACCGAAATGACGGAACTGCTGAGTCTGCAAAGTAACAAGGAACTCAAGCGCGTCGACCAAGTTTCGGCGGTCGAGACCAAGACAGTCGAGGTTCTGATCACCCCCGGCTGCCGCATGGTTGGCCGGACACTGGGCGCAATGCGTCTGCGGCGGCGGTATGGTGTCTATGTGCTGGCGGTGCATCGCCGGAACCAGAATATCGGGCGCCAACTGGATGACCTGGTGGTGCGCGTGGGCGATACGCTGCTGCTGGAGGGCGCACCCGAAGACATCCAGAGGCTGGCCGCTGATATGGATATGGTCGACGTCTCACAGCCCTCGGCCCGCGCGTTCCGACGCAGTCATGCGCCGATTGCCATCGGTGCGCTGGTCGGGATCGTGGCTCTGGCCGCGCTGGGCGTTGCACCGATCCTTCTGCTTTCCATTCTGGCGGTCGCGGTGGTGCTGCTGACTCGCTGTATCGACGCGGATGAGGCGTTTTCCTTTGTCGAAGGTCGCCTGCTGGCACTGATCTTCTCGATGCTGGCGATTGGCGCAGCGTTAGATAAATCCGGCGCAGTGTCGCTGATTGTCGAAGCGGTCGCACCGGGCCTCAGCGCCCTGCCGCCCTTCCTGATCATCTGGGCCGTGTATCTGTTGACCTCGGTGCTGACCGAGCTGGTATCGAACAACGCGGTGGCCGTGGTGGTGACCCCGATTGCCATCGGGCTGGCGCAAGCGGTGGGCATCGACCCGCGTCCGTTGGTGGTGGCAGTGATGGTGGCGGCCTCGGCCTCATTTGCGACGCCCATCGGATACCAGACCAACATGATGGTTTATGGCCCCGGTGGGTACCGTTTCACCGATTTCCTTAAGGTCGGGGTGCCATTGAACCTGACAGTGGGCTTGCTGGCATCGCTGCTGATTCCGTTGATCTGGCCGCTTTAAAGACGGCGCGATTTTGCCGACAAGGGTTTGCGCCACTTGTAAATACAGTTACCGTAACAATCTTTTCATCAAATGCGAATGTGAAAGGATTGGATCATGCCTTTTCCAAAACTCGGCCAAGCCATCGTCGTAGGCGCAGTGGCGCTAACCATTTTAGGTAGTCAGAGCCATGCAGGTACCATCACAGGAACTGCCACCTACCGCGAGCGGATCGCGGTGGCACCGGAAGCGACGCTATATGTTGAGTTGCAAGATATTTCCCTCGCGGATGCCCCCGCTGTCACGCTGGCATCGCAGCGCTATGCCTTGACAGGGGTACCGGCTGAATACGCGCTGAACTATGATGATGCGCTGATCCAGGACGGCAGGACTTATGCGGTCCGAGGTTCTATCTATCACGGCAACAAATTGCTGTTCACGACGGATACGGTGAACCCTGTCCTGACACGGGGTGGTGGAGATACCGCTGATCTTGTGCTCGTGAAGGTTTCTCCGAAAGCAACCGTCAATCTGGACAACACCAACTGGACGGCAATCGGCATCAACGGTGATGTGGTCGAAGCGCAACGCCCGCCGCAAATCACCTTCGAACAAGACGGTGCATTCGGCGGTACAGGCGGGTGCAACAGATTCTCGGGTCAGGCTGAAATCAGCGGTGACAGCCTGAGCTTTCCCGACAACATGGCCGCCACCCTGATGGCATGCCCGCCCGAGCTTGAAGAAGTCGAAGATCAATTCTTGGCCGCTCTTCAGACCGTAACCCGCTATGCGGTCGCAGGGGACAGCCTGGTGATGCTGGATGCAGGCGGTAAGCCCGTTTTGAAATTCGTCCGGGCCGAGTAATCAGGCCACAGCGCGCGACCGTCCGGCATTGCGGCCCGAGAAGATGCAGCCGCCTAGAAACGTGCCTTCAAGCGCGTTGTAGCCGTGATAGCCGCCACCGCCAAAGCCTGCGACTTCTCCGGCCGCGAACAGGCCGGGAACGACCTGACCATCTGCCCCGATCATCTGGCTGTCGAGGTTGGTCTGCAACCCACCTAACGTCTTGCGCGTCAGTACGTGGAGCTTGAC
Source organism: Ruegeria sp. F12 (assembly GCF_056533885.1). NCBI lineage: Bacteria > Pseudomonadati > Pseudomonadota > Alphaproteobacteria > Rhodobacterales > Roseobacteraceae > Ruegeria > Ruegeria sp. F12. The sequence continues at coordinate 227,505 of NZ_JBQFOV010000005.1, forward strand.
CGCGATTAAAGGACCGTTGTTCGGGTCAAGGAACTTGTGCGGCTTGGCCGTGCGGATCAGCCGGTCGCCACGATAGTTACGCGCGGCCAGAACGGCGGCCATCTGGGCATCTTTGGTGAAGGGGTTATCAACCTGTGAATCCCGCGCCTCTATCTGGGCGCGCAGATGAGCCTCATCGATCGGGGCGTCGCCCATCTGGTTCATGCCGCTGACCAGTTCGGTCAGGGTGTTGGCGACGATGAAGTCTTCACCATGCTGTTTGAACGCCTCGACCGGGGCGGTGGCTTTTGATCCGGTCAGTATCCGCTGCAACAGCACTTCGCGCCAACCGCCTTCGGTCATGTCGGGGTTCTGTTCGGACCCAGATAGTGCGAATTCCTTCTTAATCACCTTCTGGGTCAGCACGAACCAGCTGTATTCATAGCCGGTTTTCAGGATTTCCTTTAGCGTACCCAGCGTGTCAAACCCCGGTAAACAGGGCGGCTTCATCCGGTTGCCGGTCGCGTCAAACCACATCGAACTAGGGCCGGGCAGGATGCGAATGCCGTGCGAAGGCCAGATCGGATTCCAGTTCCGAACGCCTTCGGTGTAATGCCACATCCGGTCGCCATTGATCACAAGACCGCCCGCCTTCTCGCTGATGGCAATCATACGGCCATCGACGTGAAAGGGGACACCTGCGACCATATTCTTGGGCGGCTCCCCCAGCCGATCACGTGGCCAGTTCTTGCGCACCATCTCGAAATTGCCACCAATGCCGCCAGAGCTGACAATGACCGAAGGCGCGTAGACCTCAAACTCACCCACTTCGTCGCGGTTGGTCTTGGCCCCGTGCTGGGCGGTGTCGTCGGCCAGAACCTCGCCTGAGACCCCCTTGGCGCAGCCGTTATGCATGATGATATGGCTGACCTGATGGCGGAATTTTAGCTCGACCAGTCCACTATCTACGTGTTCGCGTACGCGGCGGATGAAATGTTCCAGCACGCCCGGCCCGGTGCCCCATGTGATGTGGAACCGAGGGACCGAGTTGCCGTGACCATCCGCATAGGACCCGCCGCGTTCAGCCCAGCCGACCACCGGAAACCAGCGCAGGCCCATGTCATGCAGCCAAGGACGCATCTCGCCAGCGGCGAATTCCACGTAGGCCTCGGCCCATTTGCGCGGCCATGCGTCCTCATCCCGGTGGAACTGCGCACTGCCCATCCAGTCCCGCAAGGCCAGATCATGACTGTCGCGAATGCCCATGCGGCGCTGTTCTGGAGTGTCGATCATGAACAAGCCACCAAGGCTCCAAAATGCTTGCCCGCCCAAAAAATGCGCGGGTTCCTGATCGACGATAATCACCTTTTTGCCCCGGTCGCCCAACTCTGCAGCGGCAGCCAGCCCCGCCAGACCGGCCCCAACGACGATGGCATCTGCTGTGTTCTTGGTCATGTAGCGTCCTTTCAGCGGCGGCGGAACCAGAGGATTAAGGGCAGGGCCACCGCATACATGGTGATCCCGTAGACGGCGGAAGGCAGGGCCAATGGGCTGAACCCGCTTTCCGTCCCGGTGATCAGCGCAGCCAGCGTGATGCCTAGGGTCGAGTTCTGAATGCCAGTTTCGATTGAGACAGTCTTAGCCTCATTCCAAGACAGGTTCGCGACCCGCGCCAGCCCCAGCCCGATGAGCAGCAGGCCAAGGTTCAGAGTGATCAGCCCCGCCCCCATGATCCCAAGGTTATCGACAAAGAGTTGCCAATTCCCTGCCAGCGCCGCGAGCACGACCAGAACAAACAGCGTGGTCGCCAGCTTGGACAATCCGGGTTCGATCCGATTGGCAAATTCGGTTGCAAAATGGCGGATGCTGACGCCGATGGTGACGGGAAGGGTGGTGATCAGGAACATGGCAATCGCCAGCCCGGTGATCGAGACCTCGGGCGCGTCGTCGCCCATGAAGTAGTTGATCGACCATGCCGCCAGAAAGGGTACGGTCAGCATCGACAAAAGGCTGATCACCGCCGTCAGGCTGACCGACAGCGCCACGTCGCCCTTGGCCAGTTTGGACAGAATGTTGCTGGTCACTCCGCCGGGGCAGAAGCTGAGGATCATGAACCCCACGGCAATCTCGGGCGGCAGCGCGAACAGCGCAACGGTCGCAAATGCCGCGACCGGCAGCAGCACGACCTGACACAGGGCGCCGATGGCAAAGGGGTAGCCGCGTGTCAGGACGCGGCGGAAATCTGCGATCTCAAGCCCGATGCCCAAAGACAACATTATGATGCCCAGTGACAGGGGCAAACCGACAGATATGAGTAGATCCAAGAACAACTCCTCCCAAAGCCGTTCTGGTCAGCCTATGCGAGCGGTCCGCAATTGCGCAACCGCGCCGTTGGGTCAGCCATAGCGTTCCGCAAAACGGCGCAGGATCAGTGCCGGCTGGGTGACGTCGGCCGCGTGGCAGATGTCGATCAGGCGCTGGGCGTCTTCGGGCGGGAAATAGCCGTGATGCTTGTAGATGTTGATACGTTCCTCGAAGTCTTTTGCCTCGGCCTCGGGGTGGAACTGCGTGGCATAGACGTTGTGGCCAAAGCGGATCATCTGAAACGGGCAGGGGTCCGAGGCTAGCAGTTGCACGCAGCCATCGGGCAAGGCCTGCACAGCCTCTTTATGGCCGACAAAGGCGTCGAACGTATCGGCCAACCCGTTGGTGAGCGGGTCCTGGGCGCCATCCTCAGTCATGTGACAGGTCGAGGGGCCAACGGGTTCGCCATACTGCGCCTTGCTGACCGAACCGCCCAGATGCGCGGCCAGTATTCCAAGACCATAACAGCAGCCCATGAACGGATGGTCCTGTGCGGTAATCTGCGGCATCAGTCCCATGATCGCTGCTTCGACCCGCGCATCGACCGCCGATTTTGTTGCCGGATCATCGCTGACACATCCGGGACCACCGCCGACGATCACACCGGCATAGTCGGTCACGTCCAGCCCCTCGGGCAGGTTCTCGCAATCCAGCCGGATGCGGTGCGTTCGCTCGGGCGTCAATCCGGTTTTGTCCAGGATCGAGGCATATTCGGCATCCGAGGCATCGGTTTCGGGACGCAGTTGCAGGATCAAAAATCGTTTCATACGCAGCCTTTACCCGTCACAACGGCCAGAACACAAGGATCGAGGGGATCGAGACCGCGATGATCAAAATCTCAAGCGGCAGCCCCATGCGCCAGTAGTCGCCGAAATGATAGCCGCCGGGTCCCAGAACCAGCGTGTTGTTCTTGTGGCCAATCGGCGTCAGAAACGCAGCCGAGGCCGCAACCGCGACCGTCATCAGGAACGGATCGGGCGAGACCTCCAGCGTGCGGGCCATCTGGATGCCCACTGGGGCGGCGACAATGGCTGTGGCGGTGTTGTTCAGCACATCCGACAGGGTCATGGTGACGACCATCAACACAGTCAGGATCGCCCAGGCGGGCAGGCCATCGGTCAGTTGGATCAGCGCATTTGCGATCAATTCAGTCCCGCCAGAAGTCTCCAATGCACTGCCGAGTGGGATCATCGACCCCAGCAGTACCACGACGGGCCATTCGATATGGTTGTAGATCTCGCTAATAGGCATGATCTTGGTCAGCACATAAGCCACCACGACCAGACCCAGCGCAATCGGCAGGTAGATCAGCCCGATACTGGCCGCCAGCACGGCCGCCCCGAACAGACCAATCGCCAGCCAAGCCTTGTCATTGGCGGTCACGTTCAGGCCGCGCTCGGCCAGCGGCAGACAGCCCAGCCACTCGGTCACGTCCACGCTGCGGTCACGCGGACAGAGCAGCAACAGGATATCGCCCGCCTCAACCTCGGTCTTGCGGACTTGCTGGGTGATCTGGCGGCCTTGGCGCGAGATGCCCATAAGCACTGTGCTTTGTCGCCATGCCAGCCCCAACCCTTGGGCGGTGCGCCCGGTGATACGGGCGTTCTCGGTGGCGACGACCTCGATCACCTCTAGCCCGTCGCCCTCGGCGGTCAGCAATTCCTGCCGCCGCGTGTCCGAGAAATCGAGGTTCAGCGCCGCGCGGAATTCGTCCAGCGCCTCGGGTCTGGCCTCCAGCACTAGCGCGTCGCCCGCGTGCAGTGTGGCATGGGCGGACCGCCCATAGCGGCGCTTGCCGTCACGGATCAGGCCGATAATAGCGACGTCAGATTTCTCGGCAGTTTCGTATAATTCGCTGACACGCTTACCGATTTGGGGCGACTCGGGCGGGATGGTCAGTTCAGCGATATATTCGGCCAGCGCCTCGGTGCTTTCGGTCTGTAGGCCTCGATTTGGGATCAACCGCCAACCTATCAGAGCGACAAAGGCCAGACCGGCAATGGCCGCAATCCCGCCTACGGGGGCGAAATCGAACATTTGGAACGGCTCACCCAGCGTCTCTGCTCGGATCGAGGCGATGATAATGTTGGGCGGAGTCCCGATCAGCGTGACCATGCCACCCAGAATGGTAGCGAAACTCAGCGGCATGAGTGACAGGCCCACAGACCGTCCGGCCTTGCGTGCGGTCTGGATATCGACCGGCATCAAAAGCGCAAGTGCCGCGACGTTGTTCATGAAGGCCGACAGGACCGCGCCGATCCCGCCCATCAGCGCGATGTGGGCGCCAAGCCCGCGCGAGGCATCGACGAGCGAGCGAGTGATCAGAAACACCGCGCCCGAGCGCACCAGCCCGGCAGACACGACCAGAACCAACGCGACGATAATGGTTGCGGGATGGCCGAACCCGGCGAATGCGTTGTCCACGGGCACGACGCCCAGCACAACACCAATCATCAGCGCCGAAAAGGCAACCAGATCATATCGGAACCGCCCCCATAGAAGCATTCCGAAAACCGTGGCGAAAAGGGCAAAAAGAATAATTTGATCACTTGTCATGTCGCCACCATACCTGCGACGGGATATCGGGCAAGCCGCTCTCTTGATCCTGCCCCCCGCAAACGTCTATATGAGCGCCGAACACGCAAACATGATGACGAGGACGCACTATGGCAGGCCACTCCAAATGGGCCAACATCCAGCACCGCAAGGGACGTCAGGACGCCGCGCGGTCCAAACTGTTTTCCAAACTGTCGAAAGAGATCACCGTGGCCGCCAAGATGGGCGACCCCGATCCAGACAAGAACCCGCGCCTGCGTCTGGCGGTGAAAGAGGCCAAGTCGAACTCGGTCCCCAAGGACGTGATCGACCGCGCGATTAAGAAATCGGTGGCTGGCGAAGGCGACGAATACGAAGAAATCCGGTACGAGGGCTATGGCCCTAACGGCGTGGCGGTGATCGTCGAGACGATGACCGACAACCGCAACCGGACTGCCTCGACCGTGCGGTCCACGTTCTCGAAGAATGGCGGCAATCTGGGCGAGACCGGCTCGGTCGGGTTCATGTTCGACCGAAAGGGAGAGGTTGTCTATCAGGCGGACGCGGGCGACGCGGACACGATCTTTGAAGCCGCAATCGAGGCGGGTGCCGAAGATGTCGAAAGCTCGGAAGACGGTCACATCATCTGGTGCGCCGATACCGATCTGAACGACGTATCCAACGCGCTGGAAGAGGCCTTGGGCGAGTCCGAATCCACCAAGCTGGTGTGGAAACCCACGACCACGACCGAGCTGGGTCTGGAAGATATGCAAAAGCTGATGAAGCTGGTCGATGCGCTGGAAGATGATGACGACGTGCAGCGCGTAACGACCAATTTCGAAGCGACGGATGAGGTCATGGCTCAGCTGTGATCCTGTCGTTAATCGATCAGGAAAACCCGGCCTCTGGTCGGGTTTTTTTATGCGCCTTTTCAGTGTGCTTGGCGGAACACGTTAAACTCGGTAAGCTGTTCGCAAAACAGCAATGAGAGCATGACGGACAGTCCCCCGATCCCTGCAAAACGAAACCTGCCTGTGTTGACCGGGCAAAGCATCCTGTCGCAAATCGCCTGGACGCTAGGCAGCCCCTCCATCGTGCTGCCGTTTCTTGCTGTTTCGCTGGAATTGCCGATGTTCATAGCAGGCGCGCTGGTCTCGGTTCGCATGGTGGGCAGCGTGATCGCGGATGTGTTCCTGGCTCGTTCGATTTCGGCCCACGACCGCAAGAAACGTGGCATTGCGCTGACCGAGGTCGCGGTTGGCCTCTGCCTTCTGATCGCATTGGGGGTTGCGACGACGGGTTATGTGCCACTGATCGCGGCGGCGTTTGTCCTTGTTTTCTTCATCATCGGGTTGGTCGATGAGACGCAGATGCTGATGTATACGGATTTATTGGGCGATCACGTTCAATCCAAATCCCGCATGATCATGCGCTACCTGCAACTAGGGGTCGGAGGGCTTGGCGCCATCGGTCTGGCGCTTTTGGTGCATGAGATCGTCAAAGAAAACCCGCCTTTCTCGCGCCATTCAGCAATCATCTTCGTGTCCGTGGGCTTTTTTATCCTGTCGGGCCTGGCCATTCTGGCGATGTTCGAAGGCGCGCGCAGTGGTGAAAGCACCCGCGATACCGCGCCTGAGGCGAAACGCAAGTTCATCACCTATTTCACCGACATCATCGCGATGTTCAACGAGGCGTGGTTCCGGCGTTACATGATCATGCGCTTGCCTCTGGTCGCGGCTACGCTTTCAGTGCCCTTTTTCGCCCTGATCGCGGCTGAGGCGCACCATGCCTCGGCCAAGGGTCTGACGGCCATGATCGTTTCCTCGGCGTCTGGCTATCTGGTTTCCGCGCCATTGTGGCAGGCGGTGAACATGAAATCCCACCGGGCAGTCATGGTGACGGGGAACCTGATGGTCGCCATCACCGGGTCGGTGCTTTTGGTCTTTCATTTCTTGCGCTTGGATCATGATGTTCATCTACACGCCATCGCGCTGTTCATCGTGACGGTGGCCGTGACAGGCATCAGCAGCGCACGAAAACTGTATTATCTGGACGTGGCCCCCAAGGATCAGCGCGTCAAGGGCGCGGCAGCGATAAAAAGCGTCAGCCGCTTAGTCGCAGTCATCCTTTCCGCCGCGCTGGCCGCGGTGGCGCATATGCACGAGGTCGCCTGGGCCATTGCCTTTATCGTTGTGGTGGCCGTTTTTGCGGCCTTTGCCTGCTATCGTCTTGTTTTGCCGATGCCGGAAAGCTCGGCTTCAGCCTGACCTATAGCGGCCGCAACGTGCGGCTTGCACTGCGTTTCACGGCTTGGGTCAACGGTTGCAGGGCCGGGGCCAGAATGCGCCCGACCTGCCATGTCAGTGGCACGTCAAACGGGGCATCGGGTTTTAGTACAGTCAGTCGGCCATCCTCCAGCGCTGATTTCGCCAGATTTTCCGGGTTCATACCCCATCCCAATCCGGCAATGGCCGCATCGACAAAGCCATGCGACGACGCGAGAAAATGCGACGGCGGTGAGATACGCCGCCCGAATTCCTGAGCGATCCAAGCCTTTTGCAAGCCGTCCTCGCGGTTAAAGGTCAGGCAAGGGGCACGGCCAAGACTGGCTGTATCGACGCCGTTTGAGAACCACTTTTGCATAAAGGCAGTGCTGGCCGTCGCAAGATAGCGAAACGACCCTAAAGCAAAGGCATCGCATCCCGCTACAGGTTGCCCGCCAATGGTGACAGCGGCGCTGACCTCGCCCCGGCGCAACCAGTCGGCGGAATGGTCTTGATCGTCCAGTACAAGGTCGAACAACAACCCATCCACCTGCGCCATGGCTTGAATGAACCATGTCGCCAGAACATCGGCGGGTACAGCGATGCGCACGCGGGTCAGTGGAGCCTCTCGGTCCAGCGTCAGTTCACGCGCCAGTTGGGCTTCAAGCAGCCCGATATCCTCGGCATGTTGCGCAATGCGCAGCCCGGCCGGAGTGGCCGTGCACGGGGTACCGCGCAGGATCAAGGCGGCGCCAACCCGATCCTCCAGCGCTTTGATCCGCTGGGAAATGGCCGAAGGCGTGACTGACAGTTCGGACGCGGCGGCTTCAAAGCTGCCGTGACGCAGAATGGCGGACAAAGCCGACAGGTGGTTGGGATCGAGCAGCATTAGCCTGACTTAACCAAGATCAACATCTTTAATTTGATAGGGCGGCAGGATCGTCGTAGTCAACGGGGCATCGCGTAAGGAGGTCCCATGTCCACATCCCTGATCGCCGGTTTTGCGCTTGGCTTCAGCCTGATCCTTGCCATCGGGGCCCAGAATGCCTTTGTCCTGCGACAGGGGCTGCGGCGCGAGCATGTGTTTCCCCTGTGTCTGACCTGCGCCGTCTCGGACGCGATTCTGATTGCGGCGGGCGTGGCCGGGTTCGGAACGCTGGCGCAGGCGGTCCCGTGGTTTGAGACCGCGATGCGCTATGGTGGTGCGATTTTCCTGACATGGTACGGGTTACGCAGCCTGCGATCCGCGTGGCGCGGCGGCGCGGTGATGCAGGTCACGGGCGGCCAGCGTGCCAGCCTGCGCTCGGTCCTGCTGACGGTGCTGGCTTTCACCTGGCTGAATCCGCATGTCTATCTGGATACCGTGGTTCTGATCGGATCAATCTCGGCGCAATATGAGGATCGTCTGGCATTTGCCGCTGGCGCAATGATTTCCAGCTTTGTCTTCTTTTTTTCGCTGGGCTACGGGGCAGGGGTCTTGTCCCCGATCTTCGCGCGCCCCAGGGCATGGCAGGTGCTGGACGCGATTATCGGTGTGGTGATGCTGTCGATTGCGGTCAAGCTTGTCTCACTCTGAGGGTCTTGCTCTTGGGCGGTATTCGGTGTTGAACCGTTAACATGACAACCCTCACCGCGCCCTCCCGGCCTGTCGCCGGCATGTTCTGGATGTTCTCGGCCGGGATATCGTTCGTGGCCATGACGGCGCTGGTAAAGTCGCTGGGATCCAGTATGGACCCGATACAGGCCGCGTTTTTCCGGTTTGTGTTCGGGTTGGTCTTTCTGCTGCCTGCTTTGCGACTAATCGTGTCCACGCCGCTGACGCGCAAGCATCTGACCCTGTTCGGGATACGCGGGATAGTGCATGCGGTGTCGGTGATGTTCTGGTTCTATGCAATGACCCAGATCCCCTTGGCCGAGGTTACGGCGATGAACTACATGACCCCGGTCTATGTCACGCTTGGTGCGGCGCTGTTTCTGGGCGAGCCGCTGGCGTTTCGGCGTATCGCGGCCATTGGCGTGGCCCTGATCGGGGTTGCCATTATCCTCAGACCGGGGTTTCGAGAGGTTTCGCCCGGTCATATCGCCATGCTGATGACCTCGCTGACATTAGGGGCGTCTTATCTACTGGCCAAGCGGCTGGTGCAGGACTTGCCGCCCTCGGTCGTGGTGGCGCATATGTCGATCTGGGTAACCATCGCGCTGATCCCCTTTGCGATTGCGGTCTGGACGCCGCCCAGTTGGTACGATCTGGGCATCCTGTTCCTGATCGCCAGCTTCGCCACGCTGGGGCACTATTTGATGACGCTGGCCTTGCAGGCAGCCCCTGTGGCCGTCACACAACCGGTGACCTTCCTGCAGCTGATCTGGGCGACGCTTATGGGGGCGTTGGTCTTTCATGAAAGCGTCGACTTTTGGGTTGTCGCCGGTGGCACACTGATTCTGGCCGCCGTCAGTTTCATCGCCTGGCGCGAGGCGGTTTTGAACCGCAGCAGCCTGACCACGCCCAGCATTGCCCCCAAGCTCTAGTCGATTTCCAGGTGGCAGAGGTGTTATTGATTGACGAGTCAATAAAAACACCCTAGCGTTTTTCCATCCTGCGCAGTGAAAGGGGGAGAGATGCCAAAACTCGGAATGGAGCCGATCCGTCGGGATGCGATCGTCAAGGCGACGATTGCCGAGCTTGGCGCAAAGAAATCCCTCGACGTCACTGTGAGTCAGATTGCCAAGCGAGCCGGTATGTCCAGCGCACTGGCGCATCATTATTTCGGGGGCAAGGATCAGATTTTCCTGGCGGCCATGCGCCGTATCCTGTCCGACTTCGGGGCTGAGGCCCGACAAGAGCTGAGCTCCGCCGCACCTGATGAACGCCCGCAGGCGATTATCCGGTCCTGCTTTGCGCCCTCGTGCTTTACGCCCGATGTGATCGCTGCATGGATGACCTTTTATGTGCTGGCACAAACCAACGAGGAGGCCCTGCGCCTTTGGAAAATATACCAGGCGCGCATCCGTTCTAATCTGATCCACGCGCTGCGCCCATTACTGTCGGACCCTGTCGAGGTCGCGGATGACATGGTGGCGCTGATTGACGGCCTTTATATCCACGCCGCCCTGAACGCCCCGGAGGAACCGGAACTGGCAGTTAACCACGCAATGCGCGTGCTCGACACGTTTCTTGAGGCTGAAAAATGATACAACCCAACATTCTGATCCTGATGGTGGATCAGTTGAACGGGACCCTTTTTCCGGATGGTCCCGCAGATTGGCTGCATGCACCGAACCTGAAAAAACTGGCCGCCCGGTCCACGCGGTTTGCCAATGCCTACACAGCCTCACCTTTGTGTGCGCCTGGCCGGGCCAGTTTCATGTCCGGGCAGTTGCCTTCGCGCACCGGCGTCTATGACAACGCGGCCGAGTTCCGCAGCGACATCCCCACCTATGCGCACCACTTGCGCCGGGCTGGGTACTATACCTGCTTGTCAGGCAAGATGCATTTCGTCGGCCCCGATCAATTGCACGGGTTCGAGGACCGCTTGACCACTGACATCTACCCCGCAGATTTCGGCTGGACGCCCGATTATCGCAAACCGGGCGAGCGGATCGACTGGTGGTATCACAACATGGGTTCGGTGACGGGTGCCGGCGTGGCCGAGATTTCCAACCAGATGGAATATGACGACGAGGTCGCATATAACGCCAAGGCCAAGCTCTATGATCTGGCGCGCGGCAAGGACGATCGCCCATGGTGCGTGACCGTCAGCTTTACCCATCCGCATGATCCCTACGTGGCGCGTCGGAAATATTGGGATCTGTACGAGGATTGCGAGCATCTGCTGCCCGAAGTTTCGGACCTTGGCTATGACAATCAGGACGCGCATTCCAAACGGATTTTCGACGCGAATGACTGGCGTAGCTTTGACATCTCTGAGGACGATATCCGCAAGTCCCGCCGGGCCTATTTCGCCAATATCTCGTATCTGGACGATAAGATCGGCGAAATCCTCGAAGTGTTGGAAACCACGCGGCAAGAGGCAACGATCCTGTTTGTCTCGGACCACGGCGACATGCTGGGTGAGCGGGGCCTGTGGTTCAAGATGACCTTCTTCGAGGGCTCGTCGCGGGTGCCGCTGATGATCTCTTCGCCCGATTTACCAGCAGGTCGGATTGAGGCACCGGTCTCGACCATCGACGTCACGCCGACGCTTGGCGCGCTTGCAGGTGTCGACATGGCCGAAATCGCACCATGGACCGATGGCGAAGACCTCGTGCCGCTGGCTAAAGGCGCCGAGCGGACTGCGCCCGTGGCGATGGAATATGCGGCCGAGGCGTCATACGCGCCGCTGGTTTCGCTGCGGTATGGCAAGTGGAAATACAACCGTTGCGCGTTGGACCCCGACCAGTTGTTCGACCTTGAGGCCGATCCGCATGAGTTGGAAAATCTCGCCGAAAAACCTGAACATGCAGGCACCTTGCAAACCCTGCGTGCCAAGTCCGAGGCGCGTTGGGATCTAAACCGGTTCGACGAAGATGTACGTGCCAGTCAAGCCCGCAGATGGGTGGTGTATGAGGCGCTGAGGCAGGGGGGGTACTACCCTTGGGATTATCAGCCCCTGCAAAAGGCATCCGAGCGTTACATGCGCAACCACATGGACTTGAATGTCGTCGAGGAAAGCCAACGCTTTCCCCGCGGAGAATAACAGACTGATTTAGTAATACCCCCTTCGGTTCGGCCAAGGTTTTTCGATGGAAAATCTTGGTGCGCCGGTGGGAAACGGAGACCCGAAAATGGAAGCAGATTTCGTCATCGTCGGCGCAGGTTCCGCAGGCTGCGCGATGGCATACCGGCTAAGCGAGGCAGGGGCCTCGGTTCTGGTGATCGAGCATGGCGGAACGGATGCTGGACCGTTCATCCAGATGCCGGCTGCACTGAGCTATCCGATGAATATGTCGCGCTACGACTGGGGCTATCAGTCCGAGCCTGAACCGCATCTGAACAACCGTCGTTTGGCCTGTCCACGCGGCAAGGTGATCGGAGGGTCTTCCTCGATCAACGGCATGGTCTATGTGCGAGGCCACGCGCGGGACTTTGATACCTGGGCCGAGATGGGGGCGGATGGGTGGTCCTATTCGGATGTGCTGCCCTATTACAAACGCATGGAGACTTGGCACGACGGTGGACACGGGGGCGACACGGCGTGGCGCGGCACCGATGGTCCGCTGCATGTGTCGCGTGGGCCGCGCGAGAATCCGCTGTTCAAAGCGTTCGTCGATGCGGGCCAGCAGGCAGGGTACGAGGTCACGGGCGACTATAACGGCGAAAAGCAGGAAGGCTTTGGCCCAATGGAGCAAACCGTCTGGAAGGGGCGGCGCTGGTCGGCGGCGAATGCGTATCTGAAGCCTGCGCTCAAGCGTGACAATTGCGATATTGTGCGGGGTCTGGCGTCGAAGGTCGTATTCGAGAATGGCCGTGCGACAGGAGTCGAACTTGTGCGCGGTGGCAAGACTGAGGTCATTCGCGCCCGGCGCGAGGTGGTGCTGGCGGCGTCGTCCATCAACTCACCCAAGCTGCTGATGTTGTCAGGGATTGGCCCGTCGGCGCATCTGGCCGAGCATGGGATTGAGGTGGTCGCCGATCGTCCGGGTGTAGGTGCGAACCTTCAGGACCATCTTGAGCTGTACATCCAGCAGGCATCGCTGCAGCCGATCACGCTGTATAAACACTGGAACCTGATCAGCAAGGGCTTGATCGGCGCGCAGTGGCTGTTTACCAAAACCGGGCTTGGCGCATCGAACCAGTTTGAAAGCGCGGCGTTCATTCGCTCGCAGCCGGGTGTCGAATATCCTGACATTCAGTACCACTTCCTGCCGATTGCCGTACGCTATGACGGGCAGGCGGCGGCCGAGGGGCATGGGTTCCAGGCGCATGTTGGGCCGATGCGGTCGCCGTCGCGGGGTGCTGTGACATTGCGATCCAAAAGGGCCGAGGATGCCCCTGTGATCCAGTTCAACTACATGAGTCATGAGACGGATTGGGAAGACTTCCGCACCTGTATCCGCCTGACCCGCGAGATTTTCGGGCAGCAGGCGTTCAAACCTTATGCCGGCAAGGAAATTCAGCCCGGTGCTGACGTTCAAACAGATGATGAATTGAACGCTTTCATCGCCGAACATGCCGAAAGCGCCTATCACCCGTGTGGTACCTGCCGGATGGGGCGGGCGGAAGACAAACACGCTGTCGTGGACCCTGAAGGGCGCGTGATTGGTGTGGGCGGGTTGCGCGTCGCCGACAGCTCGATCTTTCCGCAGATTACCAATGGCAACCTCAATGCACCTTCGATCATGGTGGGCGAGAAGATGTCGGACCATCTGCTGGGGAAAGACGCCTTGCCCAAGGCCAATGATCGCCCGTGGATACATCCGCAATGGGCTACCGCGCAACGGTGATTTGATCCGCGTCAAAGCGGGTTTTGGAAGACATCTATAGACTTGACTCGCAACGATATATTTTAGGAGCGAACAGGAATGTCCCACACCCCGCATGAGCTGGCCGAAGAATTTCCGGACAAAGTTGAATTGATGAGCCAGCTCAAGCAATCAGACGCGCATTTTGCGCGGTTGGCGGATGAGTATCATGAAATCAACCGTGTCGTTCATCGCGCTGAAACCAATGTCGAGCCGATGGAAGATCTGGCTGAGGGCGAGCTGCGCAAGAAGCGTGCGGCGCTGAAGGACGAGATCTGGTCGATCTTATCCAAGGGTTGAACATCAGGGGCGGGGGCTCTGCCTCCGTCGCCTTCGGCGACTCCCCCGAGGTATTCTGAACAGAAGAAGGTCAGGTCACTTCGTAGGGGAGGGTGCCGCGTGTGTGCGCGTCAATCGTGAGGCGTCTTTCCAGAGGCGGGACTGAGCGTTGGTGGCAGTTTTGCCGCTCGCAGATTCGGCACGAGATGCCGATAGGCTCGTAAGCGCTGGCATTGTTGATGTCGAGATTGTCGGCGTAGACCAACGCTTCAGCGTGACGGATTTCGCAACCCAGAGCGATGGCATAACGACGTACGGGGGCCCCGAATGAGCCGCCGGATTTCGAGACATCCCGCGCCAGCGAGATATATTGAATCCCGTCTGGTGTCTCCGCCAGTTGGCGCAGGAAATGGCCCGGTGTTTCGAACGCGCGGTGGACGTTCCACAGGGGGCAGGCGCCTCCGAAACGGGCAAATTGCAGCCGCGTTGCAGAATGGCGCTTGGTGATGGTGCCCGCTTGATCGACGCGGACAAAGAAGAAAGGGATACCTTTGGCGCCGGGCCGCTGCATGGTAGACAATCGGTGCGCTACCTGTTCAATCGACGCCCCAAACCGGTTGCTGAGCAGCTCGAGATCGTGACGACAGTCCTGCGCCGCCTCCAAAAATGTGCCATAGGGCATTAGCGACGCACCCGCGAAATAGTTCGCCAGACCGATTTTCGCGATCGCGCGGGCCTCTTCCGTCTGGAACTTGGCAAAGTCCAATGTGGCCTCGAGCAGCTTGTTTTGCTGAATCAGCGCTACTTGCAGCAAGAGTTGGAAAACCTGCGTTTGCGGCGCAATGCGGGAGGACAGCAGAAGCGTTTTGCTGTCAGCGTCATATTTGCGCGTTTCTTCGATATCGGAAAACTGAACGCGTATGTCACGCTCGGCCAAGCTGTTGATCGCGGCGGCACGCACGCCGCCAGTGTCTTGTGCGCGGGTTGCGAATCGCTCGGCCGCGCGGTCGACGGCGTCGATATAGTTGTCGCAATAATGGAAGAAATCCCGAACCTCCTCCCAGGGGCTGGCTTGAATCTGCGCGTCTTCGCGCCCCAGCGCTTCGTCCAGTGAGGCCAGCCGTTCATGGGTTTGGCGGTAGGTTTGATGCAGTGCGATGAAGGCGCGGGCCAATGCCGGTGCGTTTGAGGCCGCCAGCCGCAGATCGGCAAGAGGTGGCGTGGCATCATCAAAGACGGGGTCGGCCAGAGCCTCGCGCATATCCGACACCAACCGTTCGCTGTCACCAGTGCTAAGCTCGGTCACGTCCATGCCGAATTCCTGCGCCAAGGCCAGAACCACGGTGGTGGAAATCGGACGGTTGTTGTTCTCCATCTGGTTCAAATAGGGCAGGGAAACCCCAAGTTTGGCAGCGAATTCTTTTTGCGTCAGGGTCAGGCGCGTGCGCATTTCGCGCAGTTTCGCACCGGCATAGAGTTTCTGGGTCGCCATAGCGGGCCTTTGCAACTTTTCTGTTGCGGCAAGCTAACTTTGCAAAAATAACTGTGCAAGTACCGCTATAGACCCAGCCGTCTTTCCCGCCGAATAACAGAGACTATCGCGCCTACGGCAAGCAGAGCGGTTATCAGCATCAGCCAAAGCAACGGCATCGCTCCTGTTTCATGGGTTAGCAGAAACCCGGCCAGTGCACTCAGACCAGCTCCGCCTGCCAGCATGATGGCACCACTTAGACCCGCCGCCGTTGCCGCCAGATGCGGGCGCACCGACAGGGCACCGGATGTGGCATTGGGAATTGTCATGCCATTTCCGATACCCACAATCGTCATCAAGCCGAAAAAGCTGAGCGGTGTCCCAAGTCCAATCAGGAACAACAGTGCGGAAATCAGCACGCCGCACGCGTTCAGAATGCAGCCGCGCAGGACCATCCGGTTCACACCGAATTTGACGGAAAACCGCCCGCTGATGAAGTTCCCGGCAAAATAGCCCAGAGCGGGTGCACCGAAATAAACGCCGACCTCGGCTGCGGACATGCCGAAGATCTCGGTTCCGATGAAAGGTGCGCCGCCGAGATAGGCAAAAAACGCGCCGGATGACAGGGCGGACGACATCGAATAACCCCAGAAGCGGGGCGAGGTGAGGAGTTCGGGGTATTCGCGGAACTGTTGCAGCAGCGTCTTGCCGCTTTTGGCCGAGGTTTCACCGAAATCCTTGAAACACAGGATCAGTGTCAGAGTGCCCAATACGAAAGGCAGCCAGAAATTTGCCTTCCAGCCGAAGGATTCCTCCAACAGCCCTCCGATTGCCGGGGCGATCATCGGAACGACGGCCATGCCCATGGTCACATAGCCGATCATCGACGCCGCCTGATCCTGATCATACAGGTCTCTCACAGCTGCCCGGCTGAGGACCATACCTACGACAATAATCGCCTGCGACATGCGAAAAGCCAGAAAGACCTCGGCATTAGGCGCGTAGATGCAGCCAAGTGTTACGATCAGGAACAGGGCCATGCCCCACAGCAAAACGGGTCTGCGACCGGCCTTGTCCGCAATCGGGCCGATGAGAATCTGCAAGATCGCACTGACCATCAGGTACAGCGCGATGGACAACTGCATAACCCTGTAGTCGGTTTGGAAATGCACGGCCATGTTGGGCAGGCTGGGCAAATAAAGATTCAGACTGAGCGCCGACAGGCCCGATAAGAGTACCAGCGTGGCGATAGACGGAGGCGAACGCCGTGCGGGAGGTGGTCCGAACTGCATGGTTCAATGGTATAATCTGGGATTTCGGGAATGCCACCTACCATTTGACATGAGTATGTAACTTTTCAATTTTGCATTATTCTTTAGATGTGTAGCCAAAACTTTGCAAATTTGCCGAAAGTTGCTTTGGAATGGCGCTTTGTCCGTATAGTGTCCCGCCAAATTACATAGGGGATTATCGTCATGAAAGACATCCTGACCGAGCTTGAAGACCGCCGCAACAATGCCCGCTTGGGGGGTGGTCAAAAGCGGATCGACGCGCAGCATGGGCGCGGCAAGCTGACGGCGCGCGAGCGCATAGAGCTGCTGCTCGACGAAGACAGCTTTGAAGAGTTCGACATGTTTGTCAGTCATCGCTGCACCGATTTCGGGATGGAAAACCAAAAGCCTGCGGGCGATGGGGTGGTCACCGGTTGGGGCACGATCAATGGTCGTATGGTCTATGTGTTCAGCCAGGATTTTACCGTGTTTGGCGGGTCTTTGTCTGAAACCCATGCGCAGAAGATCTGCAAGATCATGGATATGGCGATTCAAAACGGTGCACCGGTGATCGGGATCAACGACTCGGGTGGGGCGCGTATTCAGGAAGGTGTCGCCTCGTTGGCGGGTTATGCCGAGGTGTTCCAGCGCAATGTTATGGCTTCGGGTGTGGTGCCGCAGATCAGTGTCATCATGGGTCCGTGCGCGGGTGGCGCAGTGTACAGCCCGGCGATGACCGACTTCATCTTTATGGTCAAAGACACGTCCTACATGTTCGTAACTGGCCCTGACGTGGTGAAGACTGTCACCAATGAGGTCGTTACCGCCGAAGAACTGGGCGGCGCATCGACCCACACCAAGAAATCCTCGGTCGCTGATGGAGCATTTGAAAACGACGTTGAGGCGCTGGCCGAAGTGCGCCGTCTGGTCGATTTCCTGCCGCTCAACAACCAGGAGAAACCTCCGGTCCGCCCGTTCTTTGATGAACCCGATCGGATCGAGACCTCGCTGGATACCTTGATCCCGGACAATCCGAACACGCCTTACGACATGAAGGAACTGATCACCAAGGTGGCGGATGAGGGCGACTTCTACGAAATTCAGGAAGACTACGCCAAAAACATCATCACCGGTTTCATTCGCCTCGAAGGGCAGACCGTAGGTGTAGTCGCCAACCAGCCGATGGTTCTGGCCGGGTGTCTGGACATCGACAGCTCGCGCAAGGCGGCGCGGTTCGTGCGGTTCTGCGATTGCTTTGAAATTCCGATCCTGACACTGGTCGATGTTCCGGGCTTCTTGCCGGGTACCAGCCAGGAATATGGTGGCGTGATTAAGCACGGTGCAAAGCTGTTGTTTGCCTATGGCGAGGCCACCGTTCCAAAAGTCACGGTGATTACCCGCAAAGCCTATGGCGGGGCCTATGACGTTATGGCATCCAAACACCTGCGCGGCGACTTCAACTATGCTTGGCCCACAGCCGAGATCGCGGTGATGGGTGCCAAGGGCGCGACCGAGATCATTCACCGCGCCGATCTGGGTGATGCCGAGAAAATCGCGCAACACACGCAGGATTACGAAGATCGTTTCGCCAATCCCTTTGTCGCAGCCGAGCGGGGCTTCATCGACGAGGTGATCATGCCGCAATCGACGCGACGTCGTGTTTCGCGCGCCTTTGCAAGCCTGCGGAACAAGAAGCTTAAGAACCCGTGGAAAAAGCACGACAATATCCCTCTGTAACAGAGGGCTGGTTTCGGTATGCGCGATGAATCGCCGAAATTCACGCGCTGCTGGCCAATGTCACATAACTTTTACAATGGGCCAAGTTTGACTCTGAGTGCAAAGCTGATACATGGATACCCTTATCAGAAATAGAAAAGCGCGGGCCAAAAGCCATGCGCGCGCAATCCCGGAGAGAGGAGCTCACCTTTGGTGGGTCTGGGATTGCGCCTTAACTCTGTTTTTCCTGAATATTACTTTGCCTGCGGTTGCTGAAACGCCCCCTCAGCTGCCCGTGCCGTCCGGTCAACCCGTTCATCTGACTCAAGTTCTGTTGGATGAAAATCCGGGCGAACTGTGGCTGCGCTTTCGCTTTGTGGCGCCCAAGATCGGATCAGATGTTGGTCGTATTGGGTATGACGTCGCCTCGGTGGACATGCAACATCTGTGCCAAACGCTGGCTGTCGCCTATGTCGCCGAATACGATTTGAATCCTGCGCGCGTGGTGATTTCGCTGTCGGACCGGCCGACCGAGTTTGGGCAGACCGAGCCCGATGCCACGCAGTTTTTCGAAGCCTACCGGTTGGAGCAATCGCAGTGTATCTGGGAGGGGCTCTGACCATGAATGCTGATTTTCAGACGGACAGAGCGTTTCTGACCAGCCATGCAGCTTTGGAGGCGTGCGATATGACCTCGTCCATCAACGGATGTGATTTTCTTTTCCCGGAAGGCACTAATGCCAGCGGGGTGGCGATATGCTGAAGCATCGCGGATTTCCGGGGCGCCTTGCCGGAACAGATTTTCAGTTCACCATTCGCCGCGCCAACCCCAAGGGGGTAACGCCCCTGACCCGGCGCGAGCGCTTTCGGGATCGTAAACCAGCCGACCGGCGCGCCGATGCGGGTTTTATGGAGGCGCTATGGCAGCACTTCGGGGATCAACCATTTGAGCGTGGCAATCTGGATGCCGGCCGCCTGAGCTGGTTGTTCGAACGCGAAGTCGTTCCAGCCGAGGATCCGTTTGATCCTACCAGCTATGATGCGCTTTTGGTGATTGATCTGGATGTGGCCAAGATGTCCTTTCCCGACATCTTTGACGGACTGCGCTAAGCGTGCTTGCTGAGGTCGCATATCCTTCACGGGTGTTTCCCAATGGGAAAACCCTGCCCCGCAGTGGGGGGCAGGGTCGTGATATGCGATCAGAAGTTCAACTGCGCCGCAACCTGAACGCGGCTACCGTCAAAGTCCTCACCCGAGATTACGTCGTTCCGCTCGCCGTAGATGTATTCAGCGCTCAGAGTCAGAGTCTCGGTTGCCTGATAGAAAGCATTGACGTGGATCGTCTCCAGTTCGGTGAAGGCCAGATCGCCAGTCGAGGTGGCAAGGTCATAGTCTTCGTAACCGTAGGCGATACCAACATTCCACTTGTCGTTGACTTGCTGACGCAGTTCAACGGTGAAACCGTCGACATCGTTGGCTTCACCGCCAACGACCGGATCACCCAAGCCGATCAGCCACGGACCCAGCGCCTGACCAGTCACGTAGTTGACCTGGAACAGACCGCCTTCCCACAAACGAGCAGAACCAGACAGGGTCACGCCCCACTGGTCGACTTCGTTGAGGCCGCCGCCGTCTTGCGCGCGACCGTAAAGGCCGGCAATGCGTCCGATGTATTTGCCGTCATTGTATTCAGCCGACGCGGTGAAGACCGGATCATCAGAGTTCGATCCGCCGACGTTTTCTTCGATTGCGAAAGCGATATCGGTGTTTTCGACCGAGGAGACAGTATAACGGATCTGCGGAACACGGGCAAAGGCGATACCGACGGGACCGTTAAATTCGACCGAGGTCGGATAGGTGTCCAGCGGCTGGAAGTTGGTCCAGAACTGACCAATCAACCATGCGTCACCAATGCGGATGTTGGCGTGACGCAGGCGCAGTTCAGCAGCTCCACCGCCTGCAAACAGGTCAAGTTCCAACTGCCCGCCAATGTCTCCAATGGCGCTGGGTGTGCTGGTCAGCAGGCCAATGCGCGACTGACGAACGGTCGCACCAAAAGTGCCGCTGGTTGCCGTCGAAGGTTCACCGATGACGTTCACGAAAGCGGTGTCGCCTTGATCAAAGTCGAAGTCATAAAAGAAGTCGGCTTTGACATAGCCGTAGACGTCCAGCGTCGTATTCCCGATCCTGAATTCACCGGGGGTCGCGTTCGGTCCCTGAGATTCCAAGGCTTCGATCCGAAGGCGCAGTTCCTCCAGTTCGGCCTGCGTATTCGCATCCTGGGCATAAGCAAGCGTGCCAGTCACACTGAGCGCAGTGGCAGCGAGCAGAGATGCCGTTTTTCTCTTTGTAATCATTTGGATGTTTCCTTGTGTGCGAGTGTGCACGCGCAACCTTCCACGGCGGCGAAATTCTTGGAAATCACGAGATCGGGACTGCAGAGCGTAAATTTCTCAAGAAAAAGTGCTCCAAAAAACGTTCGATTTCACACGCGTGTGAAGCCTGTATTTAAAACGTGGAATACAAGGGATTTTGACGTTCACATTGCGGTGGCGAAAAGTGATGCTGCACTTGCAAAGTGTCTCATTCCGATAGTAAATCGTAACGAATTTGTGACGCTTTTGAGCCCAGTTCCTCGTGAAGGCGTGAGAATCGGTATAGGCGCTTATTTGCGCGGCTTTTTCGGGAATGGGCAGATTCCAGCCGGAAACCGTGTGCCTCGTGGATCGCAGTTTTCACGTGCAACTTCACCGTGCATGTTGAGCGGGCCGTGCGGCTCTACTTTGCCTGCGTCGCACATGCACCTACTATTCCGTACCCCTTCCTACCGCGGGCAGGCTTGTGAGTTACACAAAACCCTGCCCGCGTTTTTCTTTGTCCATGAATCGGTTCTAGGACGGCAAAAACCTGCGCATATTCTGCAATTTCCCCTGGTGTTATTGAATATCACTCCGCAAATCCGACATCAGCGTTCGAATGCAGTAAAAATTCTGAAGGGGCAGAAATCATGCAATTCTCGAAACTGGCACTGGCGCTGGCCGTCTGCGGGGGCCTGTCGGCCTGCGGCGACAACTTTGGCGAACAGGCGCTGTTCGGCGGCGGCGCGGGGGCGCTGGGTGCCGCCGTTCTCAACGCGGACCCCATCGTGGGCGCAGCCGTCGGGGCCGCTGGCAACGTATTGTATTGCAAAACGCAAAACAACTGTAGGTAAAGAAATCAACGGGGCGCGTGTCGCCTCGACCGTCATCGCGCGAAACGCCGTCGTGGGGTCTATGCCCCGCGGCGGCGTTTTGCGTTTCTCAAACATCAAGACAAAGGACGTTCCATGTTCAACAAGATCCTGATCGCCAACCGGGGCGAGATCGCATGTCGGGTCATCAAGACCGCGCGCAAAATGGGAATTGGCACCGTCGCCATCTACTCGGACGCGGACCGCAACGCGCTTCATGTGTCGATGGCGGATGAGGCCGTACATATCGGCCCGCCCCCCGCGAACCAGTCCTATATCGTGATTGACAAGGTGATGGACGCGATCCGTCAAAGCGGTGCTCAGGCGGTGCACCCCGGTTACGGCTTCCTGTCTGAAAACGCCAAGTTCGCCGAGGCGCTTGAGGCCGAGGGCGTAGCCTTTGTCGGCCCTCCGGTCGGTGCGATCGAAAGCATGGGCGACAAGATCACCTCGAAGAAGATTGCGCAGGACGCAGGCGTGTCGACGGTGCCGGGCTATATGGGCCTGATCGAGGACGCCGATGAGGCCGTGAAGATTTCCAACGACATAGGTTATCCAGTAATGATCAAGGCCAGCGCTGGGGGCGGCGGCAAAGGCATGCGCATCGCGTGGAATAATGAAGAAGCGCGTGAGGGTTTTCAATCGTCTAAGAACGAGGCCGCGAATTCCTTTGGAGATGACCGGATTTTCATTGAAAAATTCGTGACCCAGCCGCGGCATATCGAGATTCAGGTTCTGTGCGACAGCCACGGCAACGGTATCTACTTGGGCGAACGTGAATGCTCGATCCAACGCCGGAACCAGAAGGTTGTGGAAGAAGCTCCGTCGCCGTTCCTTGACCCGGAAACGCGTAAGGCGATGGGTGAACAAGCTGTCGCGCTGGCCAAGGCCGTGAACTATGCCAGCGCCGGAACCGTCGAGTTCATCGTGGATGGGGAAAAGAATTTCTACTTCCTTGAGATGAACACCCGCCTTCAGGTGGAACACCCTGTGACCGAGTTGATCACCGGCGTCGATCTGGTCGAACAGATGATCCGCGTGGCCGCAGGTGAAAAGCTGTCGATCACCCAAGACGACGTTGCTCTGACCGGCTGGGCCATTGAAAACCGCCTGTATGCCGAGGACCCGTATCGCGGTTTCCTACCCTCGATTGGGCGGTTGACCCGCTATCGTCCTCCGGCGGAAACGGCGGCTGGCCCTATGCTGGTGAACGGTAAATGGCAGGGGGATGCACCCCAAGGGGCGTCGGCAGTGCGTAATGATACCGGCGTCTATGAAGGTGGCGAGATCAGCATGTACTACGACCCGATGATCGCCAAACTGTGCACCTGGGCCCCGACTCGTGATCAAGCGATCGAGGCGATGCGTGTGGCGCTCGACAGTTTCGAGGTCGAGGGCATTGGTCACAACCTGCCATTCCTGTCAGCGGTGATGGATCATCCCAAATTCATCAGTGGCGACATGACCACCGCTTTCATCGCCGAAGAATATCCCGACGGTTTTGAAGGCGTCACCCTGCCAGAAGAAGACCTGCGCCGTATCGCAGCGTCTTGCGCGGCCATGTACCGTGTCGCTGAAATTCGTCGCACCCGCGTCTCGGGCCGTATGGACAACCACGAGCGCAAGGTCGGCGCGCATTGGAATGTTGCGCTGCAGGGTCAGGAGTTCGACGTCAGGATCGAAGCGGATAAAGAGGGCGCGACGGTTGCCTTCTCGGACGGCACGAGCCTGCGGATTGCCTCGGATTGGACACCGGGCGACCAACTGGCTGTTTTGGATGTCGACGGAGAGTCGCTGGTCATGAAGGTCGGCAAAATTTCGGGTGGGTTCCGTATCCGCAACCGGGGTGCAGACCTGAAGGTGCATATCCGCCGTCCGCGTCAGGCGGAACTGGCCAAGTTGATGCCCGAGAAACTGCCGCCAGATACTTCGAAAATGCTGCTCTGCCCGATGCCCGGCCTGATCGTGAAGATCGACGTCGAAGTGGGGCAAGAAGTACAGGAAGGTCAGGCGCTGTGCACCGTCGAGGCGATGAAGATGGAAAACATTCTGCGCGCCGAGAAAAAAGGCGTGGTCGCCAAGATCAACGCGGACCCTGGTGACAGCCTTGCCGTGGACGATGTGATCATCGAGTTCGAATGATCATGAGCGTGCTATTGTCATATCCCTATGACGTCCCGGCGTTCTGCGCCGGGAACTTGGGGCGTGGCGAAGGCGCTCAACCGCCCTCGCGCCGTTCGCGAATCTCGCGTTCGCGCAGGGGGGTTTTGTCGATGGATCGGCCAATCTCACGCACGCTCCAAGGGGACGGTTTGCGTAGTTTCACCACGCCGTCCTTGTCGACAAACACCATCTGGAACCCGCGCGGGCGCAATTGCGAGCGGATCGGGGACCGGTCAGACGGGTCCGTGTCGGTGATGACAATCACATCGCGATCACGCATCGCGGCTTCGCCTTCGACCAGCATGTCGATCTGTTGCTGGAATCGCGGATCGGCGGGGGTATCGGCAAAGACGATGATGGGCCGGTTGACCCACAGAAACTCGGACAGTTCGCTGTCGCCTGCGGGTCGAACAAACTCATCTTCCGCAGGTGCGGACCCATCGGCCGCCATCGCAGCCAGCGGGATTAGTGCCGAGAAAACAAGGGCAAGCGTGCGTGTCATGGGGCCTCCTGTTCCATTGAATATAGCTGCTGCTTTGACGAATGCGACCGGCGATTTGCCTGGATCGCTCAAAATTTCGCGCTTTGACCGGGTTGGCGGGGCAGGGTGCAGCACAACACCGCGGTGGCCTCAGCCCGCCGTGATCCGAATTGACGAGAGGAAATCGACATGACCAACACCAAGGACTGGCAGGCGCTGGCGGAAAAAGAGCTGCGCGGACGGCCGTTGGATGATCTGACCAAAGAGACGCTGGAAGGCATCGACGTCAAACCGCTTTACACGGCTGAAGATACCGCAGATCTGCCGCATATGGGCAATTTGCCGGGGTTCGGCCCGTTCACGCGCGGGGTGAAGGCCACGATGTATGCGGGGCGCCCCTGGACGATCCGCCAATATGCCGGGTTTTCAACGGCTGAGGAATCGAACGCCTTTTACCGCCGCAATCTGGCCGCCGGGCAGCAGGGCGTGTCTGTGGCCTTCGATCTGGCCACGCACCGCGGCTATGACAGCGACCACCCGCGTGTTGTCGGCGATGTGGGTAAGGCTGGTGTAGCAATCGACTCTGTCGAGGACATGAAAATCCTGTTCGATGGCATCCCGTTGGACAAGGTCTCGGTCTCGATGACCATGAACGGCGCTGTGGTTCCGATTCTGGCCAGTTTCATCGTGGCAGGCGAAGAGCAGGGGCATGACAAATCCGTGCTGTCCGGCACCATTCAGAATGACATTCTGAAAGAGTTCATGGTGCGCAACACCTATATCTACCCGCCTGAGCCGTCGATGAAGATCATCTCGGATATCATCGACTACACCTCGAACGAGATGCCCAAGTTCAACTCGATTTCGATCTCTGGCTACCACATGCAGGAGGCCGGCGCGAACTTGGTGCAAGAGCTGGCCTATACGCTGGCCGATGGGCGCGAGTATGTGCGTGCGGCGACGCAAGCCGGGATGGATGTCGACAAGTTCGCAGGCCGTTTGTCGTTCTTCTTTGCGATTGGTATGAACTTCTTCATGGAGATCGCGAAACTGCGCGCTGCCCGCACCCTGTGGCACCGTGTGATGACCGATTTCGGGGCGAAATCAGAGCGGTCCAAGATGTTGCGCACTCACTGTCAGACCTCTGGCGTTTCGCTTCAGGAACAGGACCCATACAACAACGTGATCCGCACGGCGTATGAGGCGATGAGCGCGGTTCTGGGTGGAACGCAAAGCTTGCACACCAACGCGCTGGACGAGGCAATCGCGTTGCCCACTGATTTCTCAGCCCGCATCGCGCGCAACACACAGTTGGTGCTGCAGGAAGAGACCGGTGTAACCGATGTGGTCGATCCTCTGGCGGGCTCATATTACATTGAAAGCCTGACCAATGAGCTGGTCGAAAAAGCCTGGGCCCTGATGGAAGAGGTCGAAGAGATGGGCGGCATGACCAAGGCTGTTGCCTCGGGCATGCCCAAGCTGCGGATCGAGGAAAGCGCCGCGCGCCGTCAGGCGATGATCGACCGGGGCGAAGAGGTCATCGTCGGCGTCAACAAGTACCGCAAGGAGCAGGAAGACCCGATCGACATTCTGGACGTTGACAACGTCGCTGTGCGCGAAGCGCAGGTGGCGCGTTTGGAAAATATCCGCGCCACGCGCGATGAGGCCGCGTGCCAACAGGCGCTGGACGCCCTGACCAAAGCTGCCCAAGAGGGCGGAAACCTGCTGGCCGCCGCCGTTGAGGCCGCCCGCGCCCGTGCATCCGTAGGAGAGATCAGTATGGCTATGGAGAAAGAATTCGGTCGCCACCGCGCCGAGGTGAAAACGCTGGCCGGTGTCTATGGCGCGGCCTATGAAGGTGATGAAGGCTTCGCCGCCATTCAAAAATCCATCGAAGATTTTGCCGAGGCCGAAGGCCGCCGTCCGCGTTTGCTGGTGGTCAAGATGGGGCAGGACGGGCACGACCGGGGTGCCAAAGTGATCGCAACCGCCTTTGCCGATATCGGGTTTGACGTGGACGTGGGCCCTCTGTTCCAGACGCCGGCCGAAGCTGCGCAGGACGCGGTGGACAATGACGTTCATGTGGTCGGTATCTCGTCGCAGGCGGCAGGGCATAAGACGCTTGCACCGCAACTGGTCGAGGAACTGAAGAAAGCCGGGGCCGAGGACATCATCGTTATTTGTGGCGGCGTGATCCCGCAGCAGGACTATCAATTCCTCTATGACAACGGTGTTAAGGCGATCTTTGGTCCGGGCACGAATATCCCCGAGGCGGCGCAAGACATCTTGAGTCTGATCGGCGATACCCGTGCATAGACTGAGATTTTTCGTCGAAAAATCTTATGCTAGAAAGTCTTCGACGAAGACTTTCTAGCAGGGGGCACCAATGCAACTGGATCATCTGGCCGTGGCGGGCGAGAATTTGCAAGAGGCCACAGCCCATATTGAACAAGCGCTTGGCGTCGCCCTACAGGAAGGTGGCAAACACGAGGCGTTTGGAACGCATAACCGGCTACTAGGCTTGGCTGACGGGCTGTATCTAGAGGCAATCGCTGTCGATCCCGATGCCCCCAACCTTGAACGCACACGCTGGTTCGATCTGGACCTGTTTCAGGGAACCGCGCGTCTGTCCAACTGGATTTGCCGCGTCCCCAGTATCGCAGCGGCGCTGGATATGTTCCCCGACGGTGTCGGACAACCAATTGATCTGGCCCGAGGCGCCCTGCGGTGGCAGATGGCAGTTCCGCCCAGCGGGCGTTTGCCGTTCGACAATCTGTTTCCTGCGCTCATCCAGTGGCAAGGGGACCTGCACCCAGCCCGGATGTTGCAACATAGCGGTTGTCAGCTAAGGCGGCTGGTGGTCACGCATCCCGAAGGGTTGGAACTGGCAAAACTGGTGGGCCAAATGGATCGCGTGGTGTTCGATACCGGCCCCGCCGCGCTAAGGGCCGAGTTTGAGACGCCGCATGGCCTGCGCGTGCTGGAATGATCATTCGCCCGGCGCAGGTTTTGGACGCCCCGGCCATAGCTGACATCACCAATGCGATCATCCGAGACACTTTGATCACCTTCACAACGGATGAACGAAACGTCGAGAGCATCACAGAAGATATCTCCGGGCGTGGCCCCGCTTTCCTGGTGGCCGAGCAACACGACAAGGTGCTGGGTTTTGCCACTTACGCTCCGTTTCGGTTTGGTCCCGGATACGCGCAATGCCGCGAGCATTCCATTCAACTGACCTCTGCCGCGCGCGGGCAGGGTGTCGGGCGCGCGCTGATGGGTGCCTTGGAAAAGGTGGCAACGGCAGAACAGGTGCATGTTCTGGTCGCGGGGATTTCCTCGGCTAATCCTGGTGCGATGGCGTTCCATACGGCGATGGGGTTCGCCGAGACCGGTCGGATGCCCGAGGTGGGCTTCAAATGGGGAAAACGGCTGGATCTTGTGCTGATGCAGAAAATTCTGACACCGCAGTGATTGGTCGCACCTGACACGGGCGAATTCAGAGGGTAGGGTGCCCTCATGTCGATCTGGACCCGCATATCCGACGCGCTCAGCGCGCTTGCCCAAGGCGAAAGCCTTACGGCTGTTTTCGAAAAGCTGCGCACGCCGCCAGAGCGTTCGGTCGCGTTTACGATCGCTGTTATCGCGCTCGGGGCCAAGATGGCCAAGGCCGATGGTCAGGTAACGCGGGATGAGGTCACGGCCTTTCGCGACGTCTTTCAAATCGCACGCGAGGACGAAGCCGACGCGGCCCGCGTTTTCGACATGGCCCGGACCGATGTTGCCGGCTATCAGGAATACGCCCGCAAGATCGCCGGGATGTTCGCCGATGACAGCACCACCTTCTGCGACCTGATGGAGGGGCTGTTTCACATCGCCATGGCCGACGGGTTCTATCACCCCAACGAAAACGAGTTCCTAGAGGAAGTCAGCCGGATCTTCGGCCAAACCGAAGCTCAGTTTCTGGCCCTGCGCGCGCGGTTTGTGCCGGATGCGCCGAATGACCCTTACACGGTGCTGGGGGTGCCTCGGGATATGCCTTTGCCAGATATCCGCAAGATCTGGCGTCAACTGGTGCGCGAAACCCATCCTGATGCGATGATGGCGCGCGGCGTCCCGGAAGAAGCGATCCGGCTGGCCGAGAAAAAGATGATCGACATCAACCGCGCCTGGGATGAGATCAACGGCGCGCGAGTCTGACCGCGATGCGGCTGGCGACCTACAATATCGAATGGTTCGCCAATCTGTTTGACCGCAAGGACAGGCTGATTGTTGATGACAGTTGGTCTGGCAGGCAAAATATTACCAAAGCTCAACAGGTCGAAGCCATCGCTAAGGTCCTGACTGCGGTCGACGCGGATGCGATGTTGATTGTCGAGGCGCCAAATACCGGCAAAACTCAGAACAGCGTGCGCGCCCTGCAAGGGTTTGCAGAGGCGTTTAATCTACGCACCAGCCATGCGGTGATGGGATTTGCCAACGATACGCATCAGGAACTGGCGCTGCTCTATGATCCTGCGGTGCTGACGGTTCGTCATGACCCAAAAGGGACCGGGTCAAATGATGCTCCTCGTTTTGATGGGGCGTTCCGAATTGATCTCGACATTGACGCCACCGAAGACCTTGTCGAGTTCTCAAAACCGCCGATGGAGCTTGCGGTGACGACGTCCGATGGAGCCAGTTTTCGCCTTATTGGCGCGCATCTCAAATCCAAAGCCCCCCACGGAGCCAGTAGCCGGGACGAAGCGATCCGCATATCGATTGCCAACCGGCGCAAACAGCTGGCGCAGGCAGTGTGGCTGTCGCGGCGCGTTCGGGCGCATCTTGAGGCGAATGAGCCGGTCATTCTGTTGGGCGATCTCAACGACGGGCCGGGACTGGACGAATTCGAAAACCTGTTCGGGCGATCCTCGGTCGAGATTCTGGTGCAAACGGGATTGTTTGATCCCCATGCGGTTTCGGCCCACACAGAAACGCCACCGTCAACGGCCCGTTTCGCGCGGCCGGCCGATGGCGGTTATCTTGAGGCCCTGCTGGACTACATCATGATCAGCGATGGTTTGCGGGCGCTAAACCCGCGCTGGCGGATTTGGCATCCGTTCCATGACCCGGCATGTTTGGCCGCAAAGGAGTTACACGGCGCGCTTCTTACGGCCTCTGACCACTTTCCGGTCACGTTGGATATCGACCTGTGACCTTACATGCGCGGTATTTTCGCCTTATATTCTCACCATGAGACATTTCATCACGATCTGCGCAATTTCCACGACGCTCAGCACGCCTGTTCTTGCCGAGGACGAGCCCGGCCCATCACTGATGGAGCAGGGCGCTGAATTGTTCTTTGAAGGATTGCGGAAGGAAATGGAACCGGCGTTGGATGAATTGCTAGGGCTGGCCGACCAGTTTGGGCCGGCAATGCAGTCCTTTATGGCCGAAATGGGTCCGGCTTTGGCCGATCTGGCTGCCGAGATCGAGGATTGGAGCGCCTATGAGGTGCCTGAAATCCTGCCCAATGGGGACATCATCATCCGCAAAAAACCGGAACCCCCGGAAGTTGCGCCGCAGACGCCACCCGAGGCACCCGAAGGTGAGATTGATATCTGAGGTTCAGCCTTTAAGCACAATCCGGGTTTCGGATTTCAACGCAGTTGCCAGAGAATTCAGCCGCGCCTCGGCCACTTCGCTGAACAAGGCGGCAGCGGTTTCGGGCAAGAACAACTCAAGCTGGCGTTTCTTGGGGTAAAAGCGCAGCTTGCCCATGGTAGCGTCGTTTTGCATCCACAACATTGCACCAAAGCGCATGGCCTTGCCCAGAATCTCGGCCTGTTTCTGGCCGTTTTCGTCCAGCAACTCGTATAGCGGCGCAAAGCGGGTGTCCTCGCGCTTGTTGCGATAGCGGTGCTGCAAAGCCAGCCCGATAAATACCCGTTCCGAGTGTTTCAGCCCGCCCAGATTGGCGCGGGTGACATAGTCGAAGCAAGTCTCTGCCCGGTAGTCGGGATGAGCGCGCCAGCTAACGTCATGCAGCAGACAGGCCGCCTTGATTAGCCGCACCCGCGCTGGCGGGGCAGATTTGAACAGGGGCATCACGAAGTCGAACAGGTGTTTGCCGAAACCGGGTAGGCGCGCATCCTTGGCCTCGGAAAACCGGCTGGCTTCGATCAGCGGATCACGGTCGCGCAGAATTTGCGGCATCTGTTCGTACAGCAGCCCCTCGCGGATACCATAGCTTGAGATCGCAATATCCTTGGGCTTGAAGGTGCGCAGCAGCCGCGCGAGCACGTCCATCGCGTAAGGGATCAACGCCATGCGCGAGCTTGAGACACCGGCGCGATTGCGCAGTTTCTCGGAGTCGCCTTTTTCGATGAACTTGATCGTTTCATGTACCTGCTTGGTGGTCATGCGGTATTCATGCAAAACGTTCAGGGGATAGCCCCGACGCAACATGTCCAGACGCGCAAAGGCCCGCCAACTGCCGCCGACCAGAAACAAACGATCCCGCTGCGGACCAAGCCGGTCGCGCAGGTCCTCCATCGTTTCCTTGATATGCGCCTTGCGTGCCCGGCGACCACCTTTAATGTCGCGCAGTTTCAGCGGACCAAGGGCTGATGTCAGGCGGCGGCCTACGTCTCCCTCCCCGATTTCGGCCAGTTCCATCGAGGAACCGCCGATGTCGCAGATCAACCCATAGGCACCGGGCCAGCCTAGCAGGACGCCTTGGGCAGACAGGCGCGCCTCTTCCCCGCCATCGATGACCGAGACGGTCAGGCCGGTCTCGGCATGGACGTCTTTGCAGAAGGCCGGGCCATCCTTGGCTTCGCGCACGGCGGCGGTGGCGACCACGTGCAGGCCGGGCAGACCCAGATCATCTGCCAGTTGGGCAAAGCGGCGCAGGGCGGCGAGGGCGCGCTCTCGTCCGCGCGGATTGAGCCGCCCGGTCTCGGACAGACCTGCGCCCAGCTCACACATGACTTTTTCGTTGTAGAAATAGGCGGGCGAGCGCGCCGCGCCGTCAAAGATCACCATCCGGACCGAGTTTGACCCGACATCGACAACGCCGACGCGCGACAGAGCGCGGGCCTCGGGGTTGTCGAATAGCGGCTTTCCGAAAGGTCCCCAGTCGGGGATGTCGGTCTCGACGGTCTGATCCATGTCTCTTCCAGATATTCCGTGCTTAGAATGCGAAATCGTTCGTTGCGGGTCAATCGCCGGATGCGACTTCGGCGGGGTCCGAATTGAGAACCCGCACAGCCAACGCGCGGGTAATGTCGCGTTTCTCGGTCAGGGCCAGCATATCAAGCTGGGCGACCACGTCGGCAGCTGTTTCAAACCGACGGTCCATATGTTTGACGAGGTACGAGATCACCTCGGGGCCAGGGTTCAACTGCCGGTCCACGAATAGTTTAGCCAGAACCGCGCCCAGTAAAGCATCGTCGGGCGGGTCCAGCGAAACGTGATGCGCGCCTTCGATCCTGCTTTGCAGATCGGGCAGGGGCAGTTCCCAGAATTTCGGAGCCAGACGCCCGGTCATAAGCAGGGCATTACCTTCGGCCAAAGTCAGGTTGTGCAGGTGAAACAGCGTTTTTTGCCGTTCGGCATCGTCGGCGATCATCGGCACATCTTCGATGGCAATCGGAGTTTGGGCCAGTGCGGGAACATCTTCGTGGCGCAGATCGGTGGCATGCAGAATACGCCCGCCGGTTTCCGCCGCCCAAACATGGGCCAGATGCGTCTTGCCTGAACCGGCGGGGCCGCTCAGGACCAGCTTGTTACCCGGCCAGGACGTTGCCGAGATCATGGCGACCGCCAGCGCGTTTGCGGGCGAGACGAAAAAATCCTCGCGCCCCAGCGCAGTTTTGGCTGGAAGATCGAAGTTCAGTTGGCGAGCCATTCAGTCGTCTTTCTGGTTCAAGCCTTCCAGGCCGGTATACAGTCGGCTGTCCAGATAGACCGAGGTGCAGAACCGTGCAAGAACCCCCAGCGCCGCCGCGACCGGAACTGCCACCAGCATTCCGACAAAGCCAAACAGCGCTCCAAACACTGACAGGGCCAACAACAGCCAGACCGGATGCAGCCCGACCGAGCTGCCGACCAGCTTTGGAGTCAGGAAATTGCCCTCGGTCACCTGACCGACCGCAAAAATACCCGCGACAAGCGCGATATGCGCCCAATCGCCCCAGAACTGGAACAGCGCCAGACCGATGGCCAGCGATCCTCCGATCAGGGCGCCCAGATAGGGGATGAACGTAACCAGCCCAGCGATGAACCCAACGATTAGTCCGAACTGCAGACCGACAGCCATCAGCGCGACCGCGTAGTAGGTGCCCAATATCAGGCAGACCGTGCCCATGCCGCGCACAAATGAGGCCAGAACATCGTCGATTTCACCCGCCAGCCGTTTGATGGTCGGGGCGTGGTCACGGGGCAGAAGCTCTCCGATCCGGGCGATCATGCGATCCCAGTCCAGCAGAAGGTAGACGGCCACAACGGGCACGATCACCAGCAGGACAACGACGTTGATCGCCGACCCGAGCGAGGCGGCGACGGATTGAAGAACATCCCCGGTTTTGGATTGCAACGTTTCACCCAGCGACACCAGGAACTGATGCGAACTGGATTGGGTATCAAGGAGGGAAGGGAATTTTTGTTCGACAAAGCCGCGCAGCTGTTTGACGAGGCTTGGCATGAACTCGATCAGATCAATCAGCTGCGTCACTAGCGCAGGAACCACCATCAGGATCAGCAGGACAAAACCCAAAATGCCAACCACGGTGATAAGCCCGGTGGCGGCCATCCGGGACAGGCCAAAGTTTTCAAGACGGTCGGCGACCGGATCAAGGAAATAGGCAATGGCCCCGCCGATCACAAATGGAAGCAAGACATCGCCAAGGGCCCATAACATCAGCACAAATACGGCTGCGGCGATGCCCCAATACCTAAGCTGATCCTTCACCGGCAAAGCCATGGCTGTCCCCTTTTTGCGGCGCTTGCCATCGTTCTTGGCGTATGCAGCACGGTGATGCAAGTGCTTCATGCAAGGGATATTTTCAGCCTGTCAGTCTTGCAACGTTCCCAGTTCCGGCGTCGCCTCATCCGCAATTTCATCGGGCCAGTTGGTTCGCCATATTTCGGCCGACCAGTGACCGCAGTGAACAGCCGGGCGGTCAAAACCGGGTTGCGGCTCCAACAAGGGCGAGACAACAACGTTATGGCGTGGCACCGCGAAATAGGGAAACGAGTACCGTTCTTGTCCAGATCGGTTCACGACCCGGTGTGGCGTGGATTTCAAGCGCCCACCGGACCATAGTTCCAGCATGTCACCGATATTCACGACAAACCCGCCCGGCGGGCAGTCCGGCGTGATCCAGCCACCTTCGCGGTTCTGAACCTCCAGCCCTCCAACTGGGTCTGGGGCGATGATGGTAAGCGCGTCGGTGTCCTTGTGCGGGTGGATGCCATAGCCGCCTTCATCCGGAGCCTGCGGCGGGTAATGCAGCAGAGTCATGTTGGTCATTGGATCGACAAAGGCATCGCGAAGGGCGCGCGCGGGCAGGGGCAGGCCGACCTCTAGCGCGCCCAGCAGATGATCGGCCACCGCATCCAGTTTCGACCAATAGCCAAGTATCGTGTCGCGCGCGCTATCCACGCCCTTTGGCCAGAGGTTAGGGCCATAAAGTGCGCAGTCCTGCCGGATCGGTGCATCGGGGGCCACGTCATAGTGTAGCTTGTAGCCTTCGTATTTGTCGGCCTTGCCTGATCCGTCATTGGGGGTGAAGAATCCCATGGGGATGTATCCACGATAGTTCTCGCGCGTGATGGCCTGATCCCATTTGGTGCTTTCCTCGACCGCAAAGATATCGCGCACGCAGGCGCGCACGGCGTCTACAGTATCGGGGGAAATGCCGGTGCCGGTGATCGACAGAAAGCCGATCCCAGTGCAGGCGTCCATGATTTGCTGAACGGTTCGGGCATAGTCCGGGTGCGCAGGGTCACGCAGAGGCGAAATGTCGATGGTCGGGATATGCTGCATCAGTGAATCCGCACGCCCTGACGGTCGAGTTCTTTGTGGACGGGGGCGAGGTTCATCGTGTCGACCTCCTGATTGCTTTTCAGCGACAGCGCAGCGGCGATGCCTGCGCCTTGGCCCATGACAGCGCAGCAGGCCATGTTGCGTGTGGCGGCATGGGCCACTTTGTCGGCTCCGTGGGAACGGCCCGCTACCAGTAGCCCTTTGATTCCCTTGGGGAGCATCGAACGATAGGGCACCTGCATGTACCGCCCCGTGGTGGGCAGGATTAGGATGCCATAGCCGTCAATGAATTCGGGGTAGATGCCGATCGTATCTTCGAACCGGCCCTGATGGCGGGCGTCATCCTCGGTCATGTTGTAAATCGCGTCGATCTTGCGGGTGTCGCGGATGCCGATGGTCATTCCGAAATTCCGCAGCCGCGCGTTTTCGCAGCCCGGCATGAAGCGCCGCAGTGCCTCGATGGCCAGCATCGACTGACGGCGGCCCTCGATCTCGCCCCGTGTCAGGCTGTCGGGATCTGTTCCGTCGATTTCGGCCAGATGGATGAGGTTCATATAAGTCAGCTCACCAGTGTCATGCATCGCGCCCCACGTGCCAGCGATGGTGTTCAGGTGCGGCGGGATCATCCCTGCATCCATCGCCTGTTGGAAGGGTTTGTGAACGAAGGGCGAGAACATGTCGTCCTCTTTGCCCGAGGTCTCGATGTTCCATTCACCGCCGCCGCCCCAGTCCTTGTAGGTCTGCGGATCGGCCTTGACGCCTTCCATAAAGGCGCGCTTGTCGACACCGGCCAGATGGAACATGACCGAGGCCGCCATCATATCCTCGCGCGCGGTTTTGTGGGTGGGCGCACCGGCGCGGTGGGCGACATCGGCGTCGCCGGTGGCGTCGATCACGACGCGGGCCAGAATCGCCTCGCGACCCGCTTTGGATTCGGTGATGATGCCGGTGATCCGGTCGCCTTCCATGATCGGGGCCACGAACTGCCGATGCAGCATCGGATGTACGCCTGCTTCCTGCACCAGCTTGTCAGCCACCAGTTTGAACCCTTCGCTGTCCAACTCATAGCTGAGCGATTGGCTTTCGGGCACCGCCGCGCCCATCTCCTTGGCGCGGGTCTCGAACTCCATCCCGATGCCGCCTGCCTCGACCGTTTGTTTATGGCGATACCAGGCGAACCCTTCGACCCCAACGGCGGTGATGTTGCCACCCATACAGCCGAAGCGATCGACCAGTGACACCTCGGCCCCGGCGCGCGCGGCGGCCAAAGCGGCGGCCAGCCCGGCGGGGCCAGAGCCCACGACCAGAACATCTGTCTGGTGAACAACAGGAATTTGACGGGCGGGTTCCGAGATTGTCTGCATCGGGGCCTCATGTTTTTACATTCCTGTCACATTTGAGATTCCTGACTGGCGGGTCAATAAAAAATGCGACGGGCCGGGGGTCGCAAAAACGCCATTGCGTGATTGCCCCCGGCGAGGCTTTGGCATAATCACCTTGCAGCGAAATTTTCACCTTTGAAGGTCCTCCCATGCGCCTGAGCCGTTACTTTCTGCCCGTTCTCAAGGAAAACCCGTCCGAGGCCCAGATCGTCAGCCACCGGCTGATGCTGCGCGCGGGCATGATCAAACAGGCATCCGCCGGGATTTACTCGTGGCTGCCGATGGGCTTCAAAGTGCTGCGCAAGCTGGAAAACATCATCCATGAAGAGCAGGCGCGCGCGGGCCACATTGCGATCCAGATGCCGATCATCCAATCGGCGGACCTGTGGCGCGAATCCGGGCGCTATGATGACTACGGTCAGGAAATGCTGCGGATGAAGGACCGGCATGACCGGGATATGTTGTTCACGCCGACTGCCGAGGAACTGGTCACTGACATTTTCCGTGGCCACGTCAATAGCTACAAGGACCTGCCGCTGACCCTGTACCAGATCCAGTGGAAGTTCCGCGACGAAATCCGCCCGCGTTTCGGCGTTATGCGGGGGCGTGAGTTCTACATGAAGGACGGATACAATTTCGACCTGACCAAAGAGGAGGCGCTGCACGCCTATAACCGCCATCTGGTCAGCTACCTGCGCACCTATGAACGGATGGGTCTGCAAGCCATCCCGATGCGTGCCGATTCAGGCCCCATCGGTGGCGACGACACCCATGAATTCCTTGTGCTGGCCGATACGGGTGAATCCGAGGTCTTCTATGACAGCGCCGTCACCGACCTGAGCTTCGGCGACCGTCAGATCGACTATGACGACCGCGCGCAATGTCAGGCGATCCTCGAGGAGTTTACTTCGAGATATGCCCGCACCGATGAAACTCATGACGAGGCGCTGTTCAATCAAGTGCCCGAGGACCGTCGCCGCGTGGCGCGCGGGATCGAAGTGGGGCAGATCTTCTATTTCGGTACCAAATATTCCGAGGCGATGGGCGCAACTGTCCAAGGCCCCGATGGCAAGCCGACGCCCGTGCATATGGGCAGCCACGGCATCGGCGTCAGCCGCTTGATCGGC
Source organism: Ruegeria sp. F12 (assembly GCF_056533885.1). Classification (NCBI taxonomy): domain Bacteria; kingdom Pseudomonadati; phylum Pseudomonadota; class Alphaproteobacteria; order Rhodobacterales; family Roseobacteraceae; genus Ruegeria; species Ruegeria sp. F12. Next base: position 264,254 of record NZ_JBQFOV010000005.1, read on the forward strand.
GCTATCATCGAGGCCAGCCATGACGACAAAGGCATCATCTGGCCTGAAGGCGTAACCCCGTTCCATTGCGGCATCGTGAACCTGAAGCAGGGCGATGAAGAGGCAGATGCGGCCTGTGACAAGCTCTACGGTGCGCTGACCGCACTGGGGCTGGAGCCGCTCTATGATGACCGCAACGAACGGGCCGGGGGCAAGTTCGCCACCATGGACCTGATCGGTCTGCCATGGCGCATCACCGTTGGCCCGCGCGGGTTGAAAAACGGTGTGGTTGAACTGACCTGCCGCCGCTCGGGCGAGAGCGAGGAACTCAGCCCCGAGGCCGCCGTCACCAAGATCGCCGAGATCTATGAGCAAATCGGCTGACACCGACGCGCCGCTGATCTCGGTCATCACAGCGACGCATAACCTGCTGTCCCAAGGGCGGCAGGATAGCTTTCGCGAAGTGATCACCTGTATGGCTCGCCAGAAATGTGGGCGGGCCGAACATGTCATTCAGGACGGGGCCTCGACCGACGGCACAGTTGCCTTTCTGCAAGAGGTCACAGCAGACGCGCAGCGGACTCGCGTGATCAGCGAACCGGACCTCAACCTCTATGACGCGATGAACAAGGGGGCAGGGGCCGCGAGCGGCCAGTATCTGCTGTTTCTGAACTCCGATGACTCGCTGGCCTCGGATAACGTCCTGAACATTGTGGCCGACCGGCTGATAGCGAGCCAACCCGATTTTTTGTATGGTTCAACCTTGCGCAGGTTCGAGGATGGGACAGAAAGCCGCGAAAAGCGCATGTCGCTGACTGCGATCCTGCAACGGATGCCGTTCTGCCATAACTCAGTCCTGATCCGGCGCGACGTGTTTGCGGCGCTGGGCGGCCATGATCCGCAATTCCGCGTGGCGGCCGACTATGACCTGATGCTGCGCATGATCACGGCCGGGTATCAGGGCGAACGGATGGATGAGCCGATCTCGATGTTTTGGGGGCGTGGGGCCAGCAGTGACACGGATGTGACGGCCCGAGACTATGCGCGGGTTTGGATGAAGTATTACGACGGGCGTAAAGCCGCGCGTGACTTGACTGAGGAAGATTTCTGCCGGTTCTACCATCGCGGCCACATGCCCGCGAAACTGGTCCTTGGGCGCTTGATCGAACCGGGAACATGCGCCGGTATCAAATCGGCGGCGCGCCACAGCCTGTGGAAGACCACGCGGCGTTCAGTCCAGTTCTGGCGCAGCTTCTAAGCGCCGTTCACCGGAGGTCGGGCGGCTAGCAGGTCTCCGGTTTCACTGTCGCGGGCAACAACGATGGGGCGTCCCATCCGTTGCACCAGATCGCGAAACTCCAACCCCAGAAACCGCAGCCCGCAAATCCGTTTTGCCGTGGCGATCTCGGTGACACACAGCCGACCCTGTCGGAAGGCCAGTTGATACCCCTTGTCTTTCAGAATATCGGTGAGGCTGTTCCAACTTGCAGCACTTGCAAATAAAGGTCGGATCGCGGCCCTCAGCAATGCGGCCGTTTCACAATCCAGTTCTGTTGATGCCTGCCGGGCTGAAATGACGCCCGCTTCTTCTTTGTTTAGTCGAATACTCATGAGCGACCCCCGCTCCTACAAATGTATTCCCCCACAGTCAGGGTGACAAAGTTTCGCAAAATAATCAAAAATCGAAATTTTGTTCCGCGCGATATGTTGCATTTTGAGTTCAGTCGATCACGCAAACCTAGCATTGACTACATAGCTGAAACAGTTGCGCGATGTCTGTGAACGGTGTCACAACCCTTGGTGTGTCTGACGGAAGTCCACTTACGCTCTGATTGATCGAGCCCTTCAGCAGGCAGAGCTGATTCGGGCGTTGGGTTGGTTGGAACCAAACGGGATTGCTGATAGAGGGGCGAAAACCTTGAAAGGGTCCACCTGGTGCTGAGTTTCGCAACGGTCGTATATTCCAAGGACTTCCCTCTGCTGGAACTTCAGGCGCGATCCTTCGCCCGGTTTGTTGATCCGGCGCAGATCGGGTCGATCCATGTGATCATGAACGACGTTGATGAAGATACGTTGCGGCAGCAGATCGAGCCGATCCTGCCTGCCTACGGAGCGCTGCAAGACAAGGTACGCGTCCTCAGTGGAGACGATGTTCTACTGGGGGAGGGTCATTGTGCGCGACGCCCGGTGCTTGATCGTGTGCTGATCGAGAACCGCTTTCGCATTCCGCTGATCCGCAAGGGCGGTTGGCGTGGCAACAATGGCTACCGCAATCAACAGATTCTGAAACTGGGCGCGGCGCGGGTCGCGGCCTCCGAGAATATGGTCATTCTGGACACCAAGAACCTGTTTCTGCGCCAGTTTGATGAGGCAGAGTTCTTTACGCCCGGCGGCGCGGCGCGCATCCCGTTCATTGACATTGAAAGTGATTTTCACCGCAACTGGCTGCTGCAAAGTTTGGATGCCCTAGGTGCGCCACGGTCTGATCCGGGGCAGATCAAGACGACAACCTTTGCCACGCCGTACCCGGTGCGCCGGTCGCTTGTCCTGTCTCTGCTGGACGAAATCAACGCGCGCTACGGCTCGGTTCAGGCCTTGTTCGCGTCGCGCAGGCGGCCCTCAGAGTTCATGCTGATGAACGCGTTTTGCCTGAAATCCCACGACGGTTACGCCCCATGGTTCGAAGAGGCGGAGTCTACAGCCATCGGGCTCTGGCCTACCTATTCGACCGAGGCGCTGACGCAGTTGCTGGGACGGCTGGATGACCCGCGCAGTTTGACGCTTGGGTTGCACAACCGCGCCATCGCAAACCTGCCCCAGGATTTGCGCGACCTTGTCTTTCACGAGCTTGAGGCGCGCGGCATTTGTGACCGGAACCGGGCCGAGGCCGTTTTGCAGCAAACCGCAGCCCTGTCGGGATAACGCGCGGCTTGACCATTTGGCCAAATGCCGAAAGGGTCACGTCCAACAAAAACACCGGAGCAGGCATGGCCAAGACACCCCCGCCCTTTGCACCTTTTGAATGGAAAATCGCCTGGCGATACCTACGCGCGCGCCGCGCCGAGGGGGGCGTCAGCGTGATGACCTGGATCTCGCTGATCGGGATCACCTTGGCCGTGTTCGCTCTGATCGCCACGTTGGCAGTTCGATCGGGTTTCCGTGCCGAGTTTGTCGGCACCATTCTGGGGGCCAACGCGCATGTGACGGTTTATTCGGCTGGGAATTTTGATGCCCAGGGGCGCGTAGATCGGACCATTGAAAACTACGATCAGGTGGCTGACAGGATCGGGCAGGTGCCGGGCGTTCAACGGGCGGCACCTTTGGTCAAGGGGCAAGTGCTGATCACCAACCGCGACCGCAGCAGCGGTGTCGAAGTTTTTGGGATGCAGCCGGACGACTTGTTGGACCTGCCGGGCATCGCCGAAAGCGATCAGGCGGTTGGCGATCTGTCGGAATTCCAGAACGAGGAATTCGTTATTGCGATCGGTTCGGGCGTGGCGCGCAGTATCGGGGCTACAGTAGGGGATACAGTCAAGCTGACCTCGCCTAACGGGGTGAAGACGGCTTTTGGCACCTCGCCCCGCGTCAGCGCCTATCGGGTGGTTTATGTGTTTTCGGCCGGGCGCTATGACATCGACCGCACCCGTGTCTACATGCCGTTCGAACAGGCGCAGACCTTCTTTAACCGGGAAGGTGTGGCCGACGAGATCGAAGTTATGGTGGATGATCCGGAGAATCTGACACCCATTCTGATCCCCATCCTGGAAGCAGCAGGCGAACGCAGTCAGATATGGACATGGCAGGACGCCTCGGGCGGGTTCCTGCGCGCGCTTGAGGTCGAGGACAATGTGATGTTCATCATCCTGTCGATACTTGTACTGATTGCGGCGATGAACATCGTCTCGGGTCTGATCATGCTGGTCAAGAACAAGGGGCGAGATATCGGCATCCTGCGCACCATTGGCCTCAGCGAGGGGTCTGTCCTGCGCGTGTTCTTCATCTGCGGGTCATTTACGGGCATTATCGGCACCACGATGGGTGTGGTGCTGGGGTGCCTGTTTGCGATCTATATCGACCCGATCTTCAGCTTTGTAAATTTCGTGATGGGCGGCGGGGTCTGGGATCCTTCGATCCGGGGCATCTATGCGTTGCCGGCCGAGTTGCACCTGTCCGATGTGCTTAAGGCCGTGGGGCTGTCGCTTGGCTTGTCCTTCTTCGTCACCTATTTTCCGGCCCGTCGCGCGGCGCGGCTGAACCCGGTTGAGGCGCTGCGCTATGAGTGATGTGACATTGCGGCTGAACGGCCTGACCAAAACCTATCTGCAGGGCACACCGGGCGAGGTGCAGGTGCTGCGCGGCGTCGATCTGGACCTACGCGCGGGCGAGGCAGTTGCACTAGTGGCGCCCTCTGGGGCGGGCAAGTCGACGCTGCTGCATATTGCCGGGCTGCTGGACACGCCCGATAGCGGCACCGTTGAGATCGCGGGGCAGAGCATCGCAGGCAAAGGCGACCGCACCCGCACCGCGCTGCGGCGGCAGGATGTAGGCTTTGTCTATCAGTTCCACCATCTACTGCCCGAGTTCACAGCGCTGGAGAACATCACCCTGCCGCAACTGGCCAATGGTGTCTCCGAGAAGGCCGCACAGGACAGGGCGATGGCGCTGCTGGATCGCGTCGGTGTTGCGGCGCGCGCGGATCACCGCCCGGCGGCCCTGTCTGGGGGCGAGCAACAGCGGGTCGCCTTTTGCCGCGCGCTGGCCAACGCGCCGCGCGTATTGTTGGCGGATGAACCGACGGGCAATCTCGACCCCGAGACCTCGGATCAGGTGTTCGATGCGCTAATGTCATTGGTGCGGGACGAGGGGCTCTCGGCCCTGATCGCCACGCACAATATGGATCTGGCCGCGCGGATGGATCGCAAGCTGCGGTTGGATGGGGGCATTCTCAAGCCAGTTGCGTGATCGCCACCCCGGCGGCCATCACAGCGATGCCGCCTGCGCGGATCCATGTCAGCGGCGTGACCTGGGCGCCGAACAGGCCGAAATGGTCAATGGCGGCGGCGCTGATCAACTGCCCGATCAGCACGAAGAACACTGCGTTGCCCACGCCAAAATGCGGGGCGACATGGGTGATCGACAGGACGTAGAAGGCGATTAGCACACCGGCCAGTAGCAGGTGTTTCGGGGCTTCGGCGATTTTGGACACGGCCCCAAAGCCGGGAAAAACCACCATGACCGCTGCTGAGGCCGCAAAGGCGATGGCAAATAGAACCACCGCCGCAGTGGTGGGTGAGCCGATCATCTTGCCCAAAGCCGCGTTTAGCGCGGCTAGAATGGGCACTCCGACCCCGGCGGCCAACATGATGACTGCATATTGTGTCATGGCCCGTATCCTTTGGTTGCGTTGATCTGGATCATTGCGCCAAGCCGCGCCTCGGGCAAGCCTGCAAATGTCAATCGGGACAGGAGGATGCGATGATCAGAGCGATAGTTGGGGGTGTTTTCGTTGCGGCCGGGATGATGGCGTCGCAGGCCGGTGCGCAGGATGTCGAAGAGGGCGCAAAGCTCTACCAGCATTATTGCGCAACATGTCACGGGATCGATGCCACCGGGCATGGTCCGATGGCCGGAGTTTTGGTTATTCAACCCGTAGACCTGACAACCCTTGCCAACGATGATGGCACGTTCCCGGTTGCTCGTGTCGTGTCAAGGATCGACGGGCGCGACCCGCTGGTCAGCCATGGCAGCCCGATGCCGGTCTATGGGCCGTATTTCGACGGGCAGGACACCTCGATGAAAACGCCACAGGGGCAGCCGATCCTGACAAGCCAACCGATCGTGGATCTTGTGGCCTATCTTGAGACATTGCAGGGCAACTGAGCCTAGCGGCATATTCCTTCGATTTTGGCCTCGGACCACGGGATGACAACCGCCCGCTCGGCCCGCTCACTGGGCAGAGGGGCCAGATCGAAGTGCGCGCCCAGCATTTCATGCAGTCGCTCGGAGCGGGGCGCAGTTGGATCCAGGGCGCGGCAGCAGACATATTCCTCGACAATGGCACCTTGCTGTTCGAACCCGTAGGAAAGGAAATCGGACGAGGTCGCCAGATCGAATAGGTAGGGGTCTTTGTTGCCGCCATGTTCTGCCGCTGCACGCAGGGGATGATAGCCCGTGGTCTTGCGGTTCTGCCACTGCCAGACATGGGTCAATTCATGCGCCAGAAGCATGGCAGCGATCAGGTTCATCTCTTCGGGGAAATCGGACATGTAGTCCTCAAGATACCAATCCTGTGTGAAATAAACCTTGTTGAACAGGGCTACGGCGGCCGGTTTTGCCGTCACCACGCCTTCTTCCTGCGGGGGCAGGATACGTTCGCGACATGCCAATCGCGGACGTTCCTTGCGGTAAAAGGTGATCGGGGCAACCGGTGCCCCTTTGACCAGACGGACTGTGCCCACATCCAGCGTATCGCCCTGAATGGCGCTGGCGAATGCGACCTCCTGATCGGTCAAAGGACGACCGCATGAGGTCAAAAATAATGCAGACGTCATCAAAATAAGGCGCAACATGTTCGCAGCTTAGTCCTTAGCTTCTGCTCTGTAATCTGTTTTCAAACGCTCATTGCCAATACGCGGCTGATTTCGGTCAGCGACCGGCCTGATTGATCCATCCATGTGTTAAAAGCCTCTTGCACTGCTGCCATCGCTTTCTTCGAGGTGGGTGATTTGTCGATCACCCCTTCGGCAATCAGGCGCGCAGTGACGTCCTGCGACAGGATGAAACTGTCCCGCCCGGCAAATCGCATCGCATATTGTGCCGAGGCCCCGCCCAACCGCGATCCCCGTTTGGCCAACATCGCAAGCAACCCCACATAATCCGTCGAGGGCCACCCCCCAAGCACATGCCCGGCTCCGCCTTCCTGCCGAAGTTCCAGCAGAAACGCCGCGTTGTCCCGGACGGTTGCGATTTTGGTGCCGTTTCGGACGATTCGGGTGTCGGTCAGCAGGGCGTCGAATTTCTCGTCATCCATGAAGGCGCATCTGCCCACGTCGAACCCGTCAAAGGCGGTCTCGAACCCGTCCCATTTGTTTTCAATGACTTTCCAGTTAAACCCGGCTTGAAAGATACACTTGGTGATCACCGCAAGCCAGCGGTCTTCGGGCATCGCTTCCAGTTCCTCCAACGGCTTGGGCTTGGTGAGTTTTCCGCCCAGGGCGTGCGCGCCGCCATGACGGTCTGCGGCGATTTGAAAGAGTTCGTCGAAATGGCGCATCAGGGTCCTCCGACTCAAAGGTCGCGCTTTGATGGATGGGTTTCAAGCCCTCACAAACGCAGTGTGAATACGGGCAAAGGCAAAAAAGTTGCGTTTGGGCAAAAGAAATACTCGACAAAGTGTTTGGATTGGGTTTGTGATTGACTGATCAATCAATATCCCGCTCGAAAAAATGTGATAGACAGTAAGGGCGAGGGTATCCTGCACGTATCAGCAGGGGGGACAGGCAGATGGACCTTACGCGTGATTTCCGCGCCGGGCCCAACTGTTCGCTTCCCTTTTCCGGCTGATTTTGTGCATGTTGCGGCATGGCAATGTCGTGAATCAAACGCTCTGGCCCGTTTTCAGGTGCGGCCGGACGAACACAAAGAAGACAGGGAGAATGTCGATGAAGAAACTGAGTGTAAGCCTTTTGGCCATGACCGTCGCCGGATCGGCCTATGCCGCCGATATGGGCGCCGTGGATGAGCCGATCAAACTGGCCATCAACGAATGGACCGGTCAGCACGTGACGACGCATGTGGCCGGCGAGATGCTGAAAGCTGCAGGCTATAACGTTGAATACGTTACCGCAGGCATGATGAACCAGTTCCAGGCGCTGGCCGATGGCGATATCGACGCAACGCTAGAGATCTGGTCTTCGAACGTATCGGATGAATACGCCAAGAAAGTCTCCGAAGGCACCGTGGTTGAGATCGGTGATCTGGGTCTGGATGCCAAGGAAGGCATCGCATACCCTGCTCACGTGGCAGATTTGTGCCCCGGTTTGCCTGCATGGGAAGCTCTGAAAGACTGCGCGCAGGTCTTTGCGACGGCAGAAACACTGCCTGGTGGCCGTCTGGTAGACTATCCGGCTGATTGGGGTACGCCGGGTGCGGACCGCATGACCGGTTTGGAACTGCCGTTCAAAGCTGTTCCTGCCGGGTCGGAAGGCGCTTTGATTGCCGAACTGCGTGCCTCGACCGAGCGGAAATCACCATTGCTGATCACCTTCTGGCAACCGCATTGGGCGATGTCCGCCTATGACGTGCAATTCGTTGAACTGCCTGCCGGTGAAGAAGCCTGTTTCAACGATCCCGCATGGGGTCCGAACCCCAACGCGGTGAATGATTGTGACTTCTCGCCCTCGCGCATCTTCAAGGCCAGCTGGAGCGGCATGGAAGACAAGTGGCCCGCAGCTTATGAAATTCTGACCAACTATCAGTTGGCAGTCGAAGATCAGCAGCCGATGATGGGCGCGATTGACGTCGACGGCGGTAAGGTCGAGGAAGTCGTCGCCGCATGGATGGCAGAAAACGAAGGCAAGTGGCGTCCGGTTGTTGACGCGGCAACTCAGTGAGTCTGCCTAAGTGACTGACGCGCAAACACCAGCCATTGCCTGCCAGAATCTCTGGCAGGTCTTTGGCCCCGGTGCAGACAAGGCCCTGACCGACGCGCTGTCTCGGTCAGGGAATGACGCCGACAAAGCCGCCACAGACTTGCGCGAACGCGGGTTCATTCCCGCCGTGCAGGATGCCAATTTCGAGGTCAAAGAGGGCGAGCTTTTCGTCATCATGGGCCTGTCGGGTTCGGGTAAATCGACGCTGATCCGCTGTATCTCGCAATTGCTGCCCGGCACGGGTGGAGAAATCCGCGTGGATGGCGAGAACGTTATTGGAGCCTCGAAAAAGGTACTGACGGACCTGCGCCGCAAAAAGCTGGGCATGGTGTTCCAGCATTTCGGCCTGTTCCCCCATATGACCGTCGCCGAAAACGTGGCCTATCCGCTGCGTGTTCAAGGCGTTGGTAAAAAGGAACGTCTGGCCCGCGCGCAAGAGGTGATCTCATTGGTCGGCCTTGAGGGGCGCGAAGACAGCTTCCCACGGCAGCTATCGGGCGGTCAGAGGCAACGTGTGGGCATCGCCCGCAGTCTTGCCGTGAACCCCGACATTTGGTTTTTGGATGAGCCGTTCTCGGCCCTCGATCCCCTGATCCGTCGTCAGTTGCAGGACGAATTCCTGCGCATACAGGCGACGTTGAAGAAATCCATCGTCTTTATCACTCACGATATCCAAGAGGCGCTGAAGCTGGCCGACCGCATCGCGATCATGCGCGATGGCAAGATCGTGCAGATCGGCACGCCCACCGATATCGTGCTGCGCCCGGTCGATGACTACGTGCGCGAATTCTCGAAAGACGTCGCCAAGGGCCAGCACGCCAAGGTCGCCTCAGTCATGCGCGACGACTCCGAGCGTGGCCCGGATGATCCCGGCTTGACGACCAGCATGACCCTGGACGCCGCATTGGCGCATTGTATGGAGCTGTATGAACCCGTGCCCGTGCGGGATGAAGCGGGCAATATCGTCGGTACGGTTCACCCGTCCGATCTGGCTGCAGCGCTGCAGGTGGATGAGACATGACGGTGATCACGGACATCCCTGCGCAGGCACGCCTGACGATTGGGGCCAAAGCGGCACTGATCACCGTTATCGTCGGAGCGCTGTGTTTGGCGCTTGAGGGCATTGCCCCGTGGTTGGTCAAATGGCCCGCCGCTTGGGAGTTGCCGGCGACGCAGTGGGTCGGAGCCTTCCTGGACTGGTTCCTGAACGGCATCAAACCGGCGATGCGGTTGTTTTCCGACCTGATGACCTATCCGATGGACGCGGCCAATTTCGTACTTGCGAACACACCATGGCCGATCCTGATCGGGTTTGTCACCGCGCTGGGCTGGTATCTGGGCGGGCTGCCAATGGCGGCGCTGGGGTTCTTTGGCCTCAGCTTCGTGCTGGCCTCGGGCTATTGGGCTGAAAGTATGAACACTCTGGCGCTGGTGGCCGTTTCGGTTCCCGTGGCGCTGGTTGTGGGTGGAGGGATCGGCATTCTGGCCAATGAGATACCCCGCGTGAAAAACTTTGTTCAGGCCGTGCTGGACGTCATGCAGACGGTGCCAACCTTCGCCTATCTGACACCTTTGCTTCTGCTCTTTGGCTTCGGCCCGGTTGTTGGTCTGATCGCCTCGGCCATCTACGCGGCACCGCCCATGGCACGCAATGTGATGCTGGGGCTGGAACGGGTCGAACCCGAGATCAAAGAGGCCGCCATCATGTCCGGCGGAACCCGGTTCCAGCAACTGTTTCAGGTGGAAATCCCGGCGGCTGCAACCCAGATCATGGTTGGCGTGAACCAATGCCTGATGGCGGCTTTGTCGATGGTAATCATCGCGGCCGTGATCGGAGGGTTCAACGATATCGGCTGGGAGGTCCTGCTGACCATGCGCAAGGCGCAGTTTGGTGAATCCCTGATGGCCGGTCTCGTGATCGTGGTGTTTGCTGTCGTCATCGACCGGATGAGCGGCACGCTCGCCACCGAACGCAAACGCTATGACCAGCGAATCGTCTGGGCGGTGCTGGGCTTTACCGTGCTGTTCACTGCGGCCTTCTGGCTGTGGCTTCCGAACCCCTCTGATTTGACCCTGTTGGACCCGATGGCCGGGGCCATCGACAGCGGTCTGACCGCCTTCACTCAGGCCAACGGCCCTTGGCTGGACGCGCTCAAGAACAACTCGCTGTTCTATGTGCTGCTGCCACTGCGGATTGGTCTCGACCAAGCGGTGCTGCCATTCACGTGGGGCTTTCAGTGGACGACTGGCATGAGCTTCGGTCTCTTTGCGGTGGCTGCCGTCATAGCGGCGCTGATGGCATGGCGCGGGCATCTGACCGGAGGGCTGGTTGTGCTGATCCTGATCGGCATGTTGGAAACCGGCATTGCGAACCTGCCATGGCCCTTTGTCCTAACCGGTGCCGCTGCCCTCAGCTATGTGGCGGGGGGCTGGCGACTGGCGGCGCTGTCCGTGGGGCTGCTTTGCACCATCCTTGTTTCGGGCCTTTGGGAGCGCGCCTTGCTGTCGCTTTACCTCAGCGGTGCGGCGGTGTTTTCCTGTGCCGTGGTCGGCGGGCTGATAGGTCTTGCCAGCGCGGTTTGGGAACCCGTTTGGAAAATCGTACGTCCGATCTGTGACATGCTGCAGACGATCCCTCTGTTCGTGTTCCTGATCCCGGTGCTGATGGTGTTTCAGATCGGTGAGTTCTCTGCCTTTCTGGCGATCTGCGCTTATGCGATCGTGCCGATGATCCGCTACACGCGGCACGGCTTGGTCAACACCCCAGCTGAGATGATGGAGGCCGCCATTTCCAGCGGCGCGACCGAGTGGCAGATCATGCGCGACGTCCGCGCGCCCTATGCCGCGCCGACCATCCTGCTGGGGCTGAACCAGACAATCCTGTATGCCTTTGCGATGCTGGTGATCGCGGCGCTGATCGGCACCACCGGTCTGGGCCAGTCGATCTATCTGGCGCTGGGGCAGGCGGATGTGGGGCTTGGCATCTCGGCCGGGGCGGCGATGGCCATTCTGGCGCTGATCGCCGACCGTATGGTGCAGGGCTTTGCCGAGGAACGCCGCAAGGCACTGGGCCTATAACTCAGGGCAGGGGCGGCGCGACTGCCCCGCCCGCCACTTGATTTCGGACAAAGACGGACCCGCCGCGCAGGACTAGACCGGGCGCAACAGGTTCGGAGCATCTTATGACCGGTTGGGTTCTTTTCCTTGCAGCGCTGATCACCTTTCTGCTGACACATGCCATTCCGGCGCGTCCCGCCGTGCGCGGGCAGTTGATCACGGTGCTGGGGCGCAAAGGGTATTTCGCGGCCTATTCCGTGCTGTCACTTCTGGTTTTGGGCTGGTTGATTATCGCTGCTGCCCGGGCGCCGTATGTCGAGGTAATCCCGCCCTGGGCGCTCTTCCGCTGGGTGCCTTTGCTGGTCATGCCGGTGGTTTGCTGGCTGGCCGTCTCCGGGATGGCGATCCAGAACCCGTTCTCGTTCGGCGGGCTGGGTCAGCGCGCGTTTGATCCGGAAAACCCGGGCATCCTGAGCAGCACGCGCCATCCGGTACTGGCGGCGCTGATGCTTTGGGCGCTGGCGCATCTGCTGGCCAATGGCAGCCTGTCGCATGTGATCCTGTTCGGACTGTTTGGGGGTTTTGCCTCGATGGGTATGGCTCTGATCGACCGGCGCAAATCCCGGGAGATGGGCATCGAATGGGTCCGTCTGTCCCGTAACACCGCGCGCTTTTCCCTGCGCGCCCCGCATCCCTGGCCGCCCCTTTGGGTCTGGCTGGCCTCACTTGCTGCTTTTGCGGTTCTGCTTCACCTGCACGCAGCTGTGATCGGGCTTTCTCCGCTGCCGTAGCGCAGAAGAGTGGCCGGACCGCATCTTGCGTGCTATCTGGAATGTCACAGTTTTACGACGAGGGTCCCTGAATGTACCTGGCCTATGTAACCACCACCGATCGCGGCGCGACCGACCGCCTGTTAAGCGCGGCCGCAGAACAGCTCTTGAAATCCGGTGCACGACTGTCGGGTGTGGTGCAAACCAACACCGAATGCGCCGACAATACCAAGTGCGATATGGACGTGCGTGTCCTGCCCGAAGGTGAGACTATCCGCATCTCGCAATCGCTGGGAACGCAGTCGCGCGGCTGCCGTCTGGACCCTGCCGCGCTGGAGCAAGCCGTGGGCTATGTCACGGCCTCGCTGGAGGATGCGCCGCAGTTGCTGATCGTCAACAAATTCGGGAAGCACGAAGCCGACGGGCGCGGCTTTCGTCCCGTCATCGCCGAGGCACTGGCACAGGACATCCCGGTTCTGGTCGGCGTGAATGGCCTGAACAAAGAGAAATTTCAGGACTTTACCGGCGGCGCCGCGGAAGAAATTGCACCAGATCTGGATGCGATCATCGACTGGTTCAACCGTGTTTCCGCTCAGCGGGCTGATGCTGCCTAAGCCAAGTCCTTTGCAGGTAAGTCGACAAAACGCCTTTGGTCCGCCAAGGGCGTTTTTTGCAAAAAGGCGATCGAGAAAGCCAGAAAACGCGACGCACCGAATGCAGCATGTTGCGCTTTGTCACCATCTGAGGAAGATGGTGGGCGACCCTGGAATCGAACCAGGCGTGCGTCTCCGCGAGGGAGTTACAGTCCCCTGCCACACCTTGCGGCCTGTCGCCCACTGTCAGGCGTTGCACCTGACGTGGAGGCGTGATTACTAGCGCCTTAAACGAGCGTCAACAGGAAAATACCGCTTTGGCGCAGGAAACCGAATTCCCGGCCCGGAGGCCCAAGAAATGAAGAAACCCAAGTGGGTCGTTGAAAAGGAACAGGCGCGCAAGGCGGCGGCTTCTGAAACCGTGTGGCTGTTCGGCCTGCACGCTGTGCGCGATGCCCTGATGAACCCGAAACGACAGAAGCTGCGCCTGATCGTAACCCGGAATGCCCGTGACAAGTTGAGCGAAGCCATTGAATTTGCAGGGGTCGAGGCCGAAATGGTCGATCCCCGAAAATTTACGGCTCCAATCGATCCCGGCTCGGTGCATCAGGGCGCGGCGCTTGAGGTCAAGCCGCTGGGCTGGGGCGGATTGGCCGAGAACTGTATCGGGCGTGAGCACCCGCGTGTCATCCTGCTGGACCGTGTGACCGACCCGCATAACGTGGGGGCGATTCTGCGCTCGGCCGAGGTTCTGGGGGCAAGCGCGGTGATTGGCACCCGCCATCATTCGGCCCCGGAAACCGGCGCTTTGGCCAAAACGGCCAGTGGCGCGCTGGAGCGGCAACCTTATCTGCGCATGCGCAACTTGGCCGATACCATTGTCGAGCTGCAGAATATGGGTTTTCTGGTTCTGGGCCTGGATGGAGAGGCCGAGCAGACGATTGAGGCGACACTGGATGGCCGGTTCGACCAGCCGGTCGCATTGGTGCTGGGCGCCGAGGGGCCGGGATTGCGGCAAAAGACCAAGGAAACCGTGGATCATCTGGTGAAAATCGACGCGGCGGGCGGTTTTGGGTCTCTGAACGTCTCAAATGCGGCGGCGATTGCCCTATATGCATCGAGGCACAGATAGACAGGAGCGCGCCATTTCCATCCCTTCGAAAATTGCCACTTGCTGCTATTGCGGCACCCGAGCCGCATTGGTGCTGAAAGGCAAGCAGCGCCATGAGCTTAGTTGCTCAAGCTGCGGCGCCCCCTTGCACGACCTGAAAATGGTGCCCAAGCGTAAACTGTCCGAGCCCAAACCGGATCGCAGATACGAAAAGCCACGGAAAGCCAAAAAGAAGAAAAAGGGCGTATTCTCGCGCGTGTTCGATGAGGCGTGGGATGTGATAGAGGATATTTTCGACTAACTCAGTTTATTCGGGCACGACCGTTCACATCCGCGTTAATTGGGGTTTCAGATGCGTTAAAGAATTGCATCTTGATACCCTGACTTTCTAATGAACGCGCTATGATGATGAACCGACGTTTTCTCTTTGGTGCAATTTGTGCCGCTATGATTGCTCCTGCCGCGTTTGCGCAGGAATTGCCCGTGTTCTACAAAACAGACGGTGCAGCTATGGCCGGTTATGATGTGGTGTCCTATTTCGGGGATGGTGCACCTGTTCGCGGTCTGCCAGAGTATTCGGTCGTGTGGAAAGGGGCTGAATGGCATTTTGCAACAGCCGAAAACCAAGCCGCTTTTGAGATGAACCCACGGGCCTACGCCCCGCAATTCGGCGGCTATTGCGCCTATGCGATGGCACAGGGTGAGCTGGTCAGTACAGACCCAGCGCTGTGGCGTGTGATTGACGGGCGGCTCTATTTGACTCACTCGCGCGAGATTGAGCGTATGTGGATACAGGATACTGCCGGTTACATCGAAATGGCCGAGGCGCATTGGCCCGTTGTCCTTTACGAAAACTAGGCGAAGTTCCGCTTTTCGTGATCTGTCATCACAAAAATGCGCACCCCCTCTTTTTTTTAGCCAAGACATGCTTAAATGTCACAGTGACCGCGGAACGGAACTGCCGCGGGTCATTTCACTGTCCCTCGTTCCAACACCTTGCGCCCAGGTCTTTACCTGGGCGCTTTTTTCTTTGGTCCTTGGTGCATAAGGTGGCCGCATGACCGACTATACCGATGCTTTCCTGACTGACATCCTGAAACGTACCAAGACAGTGGCCGTTGTTGGTGTGTCGATGAATCCTGTGCGCCCCAGCTACTACGTGGCGCGCTACCTGTCGTTGAAGGGCTACATGGTCATTCCGGTCAATCCCGGACATGCGGGCAAAGTCTTGTTCGGCAATACGGTGCGGGCGTCCCTGTCTGAAATCGACGAACCGGTCGATATGGTCGATATCTTTCGCCGGTCCGAGGCGGTTCCCCCGATCGTCGACGCGGCGTTGGACGCCTTCCCGAACCTGCGCACGATCTGGATGCAGATCGGCGTAGAACATCCCGAAGCGGCCGCCAAGGCGCAGGCGCGCGGGGTTGATGTTGTGATGAACCGTTGCCCCAAGATCGAATACCAACGCCTGTTCGGAGAGCTGCGTATGGGTGGGTTTGCCACCGGAGTGATCTCATCCAAGCTTTGAACTATTCTCCTGCGTAGGGCAGCAGCGCGCCGTATTCTTCGGCACGTCGTTTTTCCAGAACGGTCTCGCGCGGGACCCAGTCATATCGGGTGTCCTCGGGCAGGGGGGACCAGAACAGGACGCCACCATACCGCCAGGGGTCCAGAATCACGCCGTCATACATCGTCTCGCCCTTGCGGCTGATAATCGACGTGCTGTGGTCGATCCGGAACGGGTTGTCGGCATTCGCAATGGCGCGGTGTATCTCAAGTGTTTGGAACTGTTCCTGATCCAGACGGCGTTCAATGTCTTCGGCCCAGTGCCAGCACAGCCCGCGTGGCTTCAGGCCCTTGTTGACCTTGGCATTGTGGATCAACGGAGGATCGGTGATTTCATATTCCTGCGCCAACTGCGCGGTGTAGGCATAGGCGATCTGCGCCGCACGGTTGGCCTCGTCAGGGTCCACACCGGGGCCGAGCCCGCGTATTTCCGCGGCCAGGCGTTGGACATCATCGGCCGATGGAGGCGGAGCCGACGCGCAAGCGCCCAGTACCGCAAGGGTCAGAACGCACAGCAAGGATCTGATCATCGGTGGGCGCGTCAATCTACGGGTCATACCGGCCATCTTAAAGCCGCAACGGGGCAGGCGTCACCCCTTCGGGCGCGCAGCTTTTTCTGCGATGCCACTGATGCCCTGACGGCGAGCCAGTTCAGCCAGCACATCGTCCAGCGCCACGTCGCGGGCCGCCAGCATGACAAGCAAGTGATACAGCACGTCCGCTGCCTCTGACGTCAACTTTTCCACGTCGCCTTTGGTGGCTTCGATGATCGCCTCGATGGCCTCTTCTCCGAACTTCTCGGCGCATTTCTCGGGGCCCTTCGCCAACAGCTTGGCGGTCCAGCTGCTGTCAGGGTCAGCGTCTTTGCGGGCCTCAATCGTGGCGGCCAGATCGTGCAGGATGCTCATGTCAGCCTCATCGGGATGCCTGCGGCGGCCATGTGTTCCTTGGCCTCGCGGATGGTGTATTCGCCGAAATGGAAGATCGAGGCTGCCAGGACGGCGCTGGCCCCGCCTTCGGTCACGCCTTCGACAAGATGGTCCAGATTGCCGACCCCGCCCGAGGCGATCACCGGCACGTCCACCGCATCGGAAATCGCGCGGGTCAGGGGCAGGTTGAACCCCGCCTTGGTGCCGTCGCGGTCCATCGAAGTTAGCAGAATCTCACCCGCGCCCTTGGCGACAACGGTTTTGGCAAACTCGACAGCGTCAATACCAGTGGGCTTGCGACCGCCATGCGTGAAAATCTCCCACTTGCCGGGGCTGACGGTTTTTGCGTCGATGGCGCAGACAATGCACTGGCTGCCGAACTGGTCCGCTGCTTCGGCGATGACAGCGGGGTTGGCCACGGCGGCCGAGTTGAAGCTGACCTTGTCCGCCCCCGCTAGCAGCAGCGCCCGAACGTCATCCTTGGTGCGCACGCCGCCGCCCACGGTCAGTGGGACAAAACACTGTTCCGCGGTGCGCTGCACTACATCGAACATGGTGCCTCGGTTTTCATGGGTGGCGTGGATGTCCAGAAAACAGATCTCATCCGCACCAGCCTCATCATAGGCTTTGGCCGATTCCACCGGATCGCCGGCATCGCGCAGACCCACGAAGTTTACGCCTTTGACTACGCGGCCATCAGCGACGTCCAGGCAGGGAATGATGCGGGTTTTCAGCATGGCGATGTCCTTTGTTGGCGCACCTGTAACGGCAAAGCCCCGCCGATGCCAGACTTGTGATTGTGATCTGCCGCGAAGCCGTGGAAATTAAGGATGAAATTCATGAAAAGGATTATCGAGATGCGACATCTTATTCTGGCTTCAATACTCACATTCGGAGGGGCACTGTCCGCCATGGCAGACGACATCATCAAAGTTGAAACAGACAAATCCGTGACCGAGGCGCTGGACGCGCTCGAGGCTGCCGTTGGCAATGCAGGCGCAACGGTCTTTGCCCGCGTTGACCACGCCGCAGGGGCCGAGAAGGTGGGCACGCCAATTCCAGCCAATCAGGTGCTGATCTTCGGCAACCCTGCGCTGGGCACGCCCGCCATGCAGATCGATCCGCGCGCCGGGCTGTTCCTGCCGCTGAAGGTTCAGGCTTATGAGGACGCCGAGGGGCAGGTCTGGCTGGCCTATGAGGACCCGAAAGAGACCTTGGACGATTTGAATGGCGTCTCTAACGCGCCCGTCGTCGAAAAGATGCGCGGCGCGCTGGCCAAGCTGACCGCCGCTGCCGCACAGTAAGTCACTTTAGAGCGCGAATGGCCTCGTTCAGGTCAATCGCGCCATCATAGAGTGCACGGCCCGAGATGGCGCCATTCAGCTCAACGCCGCAATCGCGCAGGGCGATCAGATCGTCCAACGAACTGACACCACCCGAAGCGATCACCGGGATCGATACGGCGCGGGCGAGGGCGGCGGTGGCCTCGATATTCGGGCCCTGCATCGCGCCGTCGCGGTTGATATCGGTATAGATGATGGCCGCGACGCCTGCGTCTTCAAAACTGCGGGCAAGGTCTGTGACCTGCACGTCTGTTTCCTCGGCCCAGCCTTTGGTGGCGACCATGCCGTTGCGTGCGTCGATTCCCACGGCGACCTTGCCGGGGAATTCGCGCGCCGCTTCGCGGACCAGATCGGGGTTTTCGACCGCCACGGTGCCCAGAATCACGCGAGCGAGCCCCTTGCTGATCCAGGTTTCGATCGTTTTCAGGTCACGAATCCCACCGCCCAGCTGCGCAGGAACTTTACAGGCGGCCAGAATCGCCTCGACCGGAGCAGCATTGACCGGCTCACCGGCAAAAGCACCGTTCAGATCAACCAGATGCAGCCATTCGCACCCGGCATCGACAAAGGCTTTAGCCTGCGCCGCGGGGTCGTCATTGAACACTGTTGCCTTCTCCATTTCACCGCGCAACAGGCGCACGGCCTGGCCGTCTTTGAGGTCGATGGCGGGGTAAAGGATCATATCGGGCCTTCTTTCACTGTCGTTGTGGCGGGATATCGCACAAGGCAGGTAGGGGATGCAACGCGACGCGGGGTCATAGTTGCTCACAGACCGATATTCGGGACAGACTATGGGGGTAAAAGGGAGATTTCTATGAAACACACGATCCTTGCGGCAGCAGCCCTGACGGCACTGGCAACCGTCGCGTCCGCCGATCCTGTAGATGGCATCTGGAAAACAGAGCCCGGTGATGACGGCGAATATCTGCACGTGTCGATTGCCGAGTGCGGCAGCGCAATCTGCGGCACCATCGATAGCGCTTTTGATGCGTCAGGCAACCAGGTATTGAACTACGAGCATGACGGCAAACAGATGATCTGGGACATGATTCCCGAAGGTGGCGGAGCCTATGACAACGGTAAGATCTGGGCACCGGACCGCGACAAGACGTATAACTCGAAAATGGCGCTGAGCGGCAACTCGTTGACCGTCAAAGGCTGTGTCGCGGGTGGTCTGATCTGCCGCGGCCAGACCTGGTCGCGCGTTCAGTAAGCCCTTATGGGGCCCAGGTTAGGAAGTTTCCGATCATGCGCAGCCCCACATCCTGACTTTTTTCAGGGTGGAACTGCATTCCAACCATTGTGTCACGGCCAATCACGGCCGTGACCTCCTGCCCATAGTCCACATAAGCCAGACGCTGCGCCGGGTCGGTGACCCGGAAGTGGTAGGAATGGACGAAATAGGTGTGATCGCCGGATTCCACTCCGTCAAACACCGGGTGATCGCTTTCCAGCACCAGATCGTTCCAGCCCATATGCGGCACTTTCAGCGCGCTGTCTGACGGCTCAATCCGCACAACATCGCCCGCAACCCAGCCCAGTCCGTCGGTGTCAGTGTATTCGTGGCCCGTTGACGCCATCAGCTGCATCCCTACGCAAATGCCCAGAAACGGGCGACCTTTTTGCTCCACCGCTTCAACCATAGCGTCGTGGATACCCTTGTGCCCACGCAGTTCGGCCGCACAGGCCGGAAAGGCTCCGTCACCGGGCAAGACTAACCTGTCGGCGCGCGCTACGACATCTGCATCCGAAGTCACAACAACCTCACCCGCATCCAATTCCCGCGCCATGCGCTGAAACGCTTTTTCGGCCGAGTGCAGGTTGCCGCTTTCGTAGTCGATGATCGCTGTCAGCATTTACAGCGCGCCTTTCGTGGACGGAATCGCATCCGCCTTACGCGGGTCGGTCTCGACCGCCAGGCGGAGGGCGCGGGCGACGGCCTTGAAGGCGGCCTCGGCGATGTGGTGGCTGTTGAAACCGTGCAGCTGGTCAATATGCAGCGTGACGCCGCCATGGGTGCTGAGCGCCTGAAAGAATTCGCGCACCAGCTCGGTGTCGAACGTGCCGATCTTGGGCGTTGGCAGGTCCACGTTCCAAATCAGGAACGGACGGCCCGACAAATCCAGCGCACAGCGCACCTGCGCGTCATCCATCGGCAGATGGCATTCGCCATAACGCCGGATGCCCTTCTTGTCGCCCAGTGCCTGCGTCAGTGCCTGACCCAGCGCGATGCCGGTATCCTCGACCGTGTGGTGGTCGTCGATGTGATAATCGCCCTTGGCGCGGATGGTCATGTCGATCAGCGAGTGACGCGCCAGCTGATCCAGCATGTGATCGAAGAACCCCACACCGGTCTGATTGTCATAGGTGCCGGTGCCATCCAGATTGACCTCGACGGTGATCTCGGTCTCGGCGGTCTGACGGCTGATCTTTGCGCTGCGCATGGGCGAATTCCTTTTGCTACAGGCGCGCTTATAGACGGGGTAGGGCGGCCATATCCAGAGCGCATGCAGCATTCGCCGCAATCTGTTGCAGGGGATTGCACCCCGGCCCGCCCCGTGCCAGCTTGCGAGCAACTCAAACCAACAAGGTCCGGCCCATGTCCACCTGCGTTTTCATCCAGATCCGCTGCAAACCCGGCACCACTTACAAAGTGGCCGAAGAAATCGCTCTGCGCGAAATCCACTCCGAGCTGTACTCGACCAGCGGCGAATACGATCTGTTGCTGAAGCTTTACATCCCCGAGGCAGAGGATGTGGGCCATTTCATCAACGAAAATCTGCTGGTGATTCCCGGCATCGAACGATCACTGACTACAATGACGTTCAAGGCGTTCTAACCCAGTTCAAACGTTGTCACGCCGAAGATCCGGCTGAGGTCGATATCCGGTTCGTGATCGGAATACATCCGCGCGGTTTCGAACACTTTGTCCAATCCCAATTGCTGGGCCATGGCGAATGCCGCCGCATTTGGTTGGGGCATATCGACAAAGACATCGTGATCGCGATGATCCACGGGAATGGCCGCCAAGAGGCTTGCCAGCAGCGCCTGCGCTATCGCGGCGTCGTCGGCAAATAACGGGCCAACCTTGTAGCCCGTCTTGCAGGGGCGCAGAGTGGCATAGCCCCTGATCTGGCCACTCTCGGTATAAACCCGAGAGATATGGCTGGTGGCCCCTAGCCAGCTTTGCAGGAAGCTGTCGCGCGCCGCTGGAAACAGTTGGCGGTCATAGGCTTTGAGGGCGTCGCTGGCGGTCGACAGCGAGGCTACACCATTGCCCAGAACTTGCCCCAGCTTGGGCAGCACATCCCGAACCCGCGCGCCGAAGCGGTAGTTGTTGTAGGCAAATGTGAAGCCGGATTTGCGATAGTTGTCCTGCTGTTCGACCACTCCATCCAGCCCCATATTGCGGCCTTCGCAATGGGCCAGCGCGTGGCCTGCGATTTCAAGCCCGTGACCATGGCTGCGATATTCCGGTCGGACAATGTAGAACCCCAGAAAGGAAAACGCATCGTCGTAATTCACGGCTGAGACCGAAGCGACCATCTCCCCATCCAGAAAACCGCCCATAAATCCGTCGGGGTCTGTGGGCCTGAAACACTCGGCATCGTGGACCCCGGGGTTCCAGCCTTCGCGGCCAGCCCAGTCCACGGCTTGTTTGACTTCCGCCTCGGTAAGAGGGCGGATGGTGTAGTTGGACATAATAACATCCTGCAATCGTTAACGACCTCAGAATGACGCAACATCCCGCAAGACACCAGTAAAGTTTGAAAAAATGCTGTATCTGGAGCGGGCGAGGCGATTCGAACGCCCGACCCTAACCTTGGCAAGGTTATGCTCTACCCCTGAGCTACGCCCGCATCAGATACATATGTTTTGGTCCGGAGACCTCTCAATGGAGCGGGCGAGGCGATTCGAACGCCCGACCCTAACCTTGGCAAGGTTATGCTCTACCCCTGAGCTACGCCCGCGCCGTTGAGTGAGGAGGGATGTATAAATTCCCACGCGGGGCTGCAAGCGGAAAAATAAAAAAAAAGGAAAAATGTTTCGACGGAAATGCCGGTCTGACGTGTTCAAGTCATAGAGCGTTGCAAAACCAACAGGATGGAGCAGAGGATATGACGCGTATAGCAGACATGAAAATGGCGTTGTTAGCCGCATTGATTGTTTTGACATCTGCATTTTGTGTGCAGGACGGTGACCGGTTGGGCGAGGCGGAACCGGAGCTTATGAAAGCTCCGAAGATTGAAACACGCGTTCTGATGGGATGATCCCAGCGACAGCGGCTAAAGCGCCAGAACAAGGTTCGCGAGAGCGGCGACCAGAAGAGCCGTGAATGTCAGCACCATACCAAGCTGTCGAAAGATAACGATCTGCGGGGTTTTGCCGAACCCATAGACATGCAGGACGCGCCCGGCCAGCAAACTCAGCCCCAGCAGATTGACGAGCAGGCCGCTTGCGCCCTGAAGCTCGACCATGGCGATCAGCAGCAGCGCGAACGGGGTGTATTCGACGAAGTTGGAATGGGTTCGGATCGCCTTGAGCATCTCGCTATTACCGGAATCACCGTAAGAGATCTTGTGGCCACGGCGTTTAGTGATGACCCAACCGCTGAGAGCGATGTAGATGAGCGCCAGGACGGCGGCGTAGATAGGTGTGATGGACAGCATGTTTTTCTCCCTGACGCATGAAAAGGGCCGTCCGGATTTCCGGGCGGCCCTCCAGTTGGAAGCTAAACTAGGTCGTTCATTCCAGTTCGACCAGTAGGTCCTTAGCGTCAATCTGACCGCCTGGCTGGACATGGACGGCCTTCACAACAGCGTCGCGTTCGGCATGGATGCCGGTTTCCATCTTCATCGCTTCGATGGTGAGCAGTAGATCGCCTTCTTTTACCTCCTGACCTGAAGTGACGCTGACAGTGGCCACAACACCGGGCATCGGAGCGCCCACGTGGTTTGGGTTGCCCGCTTCGGCCTTGGGGCGAGCCTGTGTGGACGCGGTCACCAATCGGTTTGGCACGCGGATGACGCGGGGTTGCCCGTTGAGTTCGAAGAAGACTTTGACCTCGCCGTTCTCATCTGTCTCGCCAATGGCCTGACACCGGATTTCCAGCGTCTTTCCGGGGTCGATCTCGGCTGTGATTTCTTCACCCGGATTCATACCATAGAAGAAGGTGCGGGTAGGCAGAGTACGGACTGGACCATATGTGCGGTGGCGGCCCATGTAATCCAGGAAGACCTTGGGATACATCAGGTAGCCGTTCAGGTCCTCGTCATCGACCTCTTTGCCATCCAACTGCTTGGACAGATCTGCACGGGTGGCTTCCAGATCGACCGCAGGAACGTCCTTACCGGGGCGCTGGGTGTTGGGCGATTCGTCCTTTAGCACCTTCTTGATGATCGTGTCCGGGAACCCGCCCGGAGGTTGGCCCAGGTTGCCGCGCATCATGTCCACGACTGAATCAGGGAAGGCCACATCCGTATCCGGGCTTTCCACGTCATCGCGGGTCAGGCCCTGGCTGACCATCATTAGCGCCATGTCACCAACCACCTTGGACGATGGTGTCACCTTGACGATATCGCCGAACATCTGGTTCACGTCGGCATACATCTGGGCGACCTCGTGCCAGCGTTCCTCCAGCCCCAAGCTGCGCGCCTGCGCTTTGAGGTTGGTGAACTGACCGCCGGGCATTTCGTGCAGGTAGACCTCGGAGGCTGGGGCCTGCAGGCTGGATTCGAAGGCGGCGTATTGGCCGCGCACCGCCTCGAAGTAATCGCTGATTTCGCGGATGGCTTTGATGTCCAGACCGGTATCACGCTCGGTATGGCGCAGCGCTTCGACCACGGTACCCAGCGTCGCTTGCGAGGTGTTGCCCGAGAAACTGTCCATCGCGCAATCCACCGCGTCCACGCCCGCCTCGGACGCGGCCAGAATGGTGGCGCTTGCGATGCCAGCAGTGTCGTGCGTGTGGAAGTGGATCGGCAGACCGACCTCTTCTTTCAGCGCGCGGATCAGGATTTTGGCCGAGGCCGGTTTCAGCAGACCCGCCATATCTTTCAGGCCAAGGATATGAGCACCTGCATCGCGCAGCTCTTTCGCCATGCCGACATAGTATTTCAGGTCATACTTCGAGCGATCCGGGTCTAGAATATCACCGGTATAACAAACGGTGCCCTCACAGATCTTTCCGTTCTCAACGACTGCATCCATCGCCACGCGCATATTCTCGACCCAGTTCAGCGAGTCGAACACGCGGAACACGTCGATATTCTGCGACGCCTGACGGACGAATTCCTGCACCACGTTGTCGGGGTAGTTGGTGTAGCCAACACCGTTCGCGCCGCGCAGCAGCATCTGGGTCATCAGGTTCGGCATCGCTTCGCGCAGGTCGCGCAGGCGCTGCCACGGGCATTCCTGCAAGAAGCGGTAGGCTACATCAAAGGTCGCACCGCCCCAGCATTCGACTGAGAACAACTGCGGCAGGTTCGCAGCATAGGTCGGGGCCACTTTGATCATATCGATCGAGCGCATCCGGGTGGCCAACAGCGACTGATGCCCGTCACGCATGGTGGTGTCGGTGATCAGCAGCTGGCGCTGCGCTTTCATCCAGTCGGCAACAGCCTGCGGACCTTTCTGTTCCAGCAGGTTGCGGGTGCCCATCTTGGGCTCACCCTTCAACGCAGGTGGGCGCGCGTCTTTCAGATCGGCGCGTGGCATTGGGCGGTCTTTGGTTTCGGGATGCCCGTTAACGGTGATATCCGCGATATAGGTCAGAACCTTGGTGCCCCGGTCACGGCGTTTCTTGAAGGTGAACAGGTCTGGTGTTTCGTCGATGAATTTGGTGGTGTATTCATTCGACAGGAAGGTCGGGTGTTTCAGCAGATTCTCGACAAACGCAATATTGGTCGAAACACCGCGCACCCGGAATTCGCGCAGCGCGCGGTCCATCCGCGCAATTGCTTTCTCGGGCGTTGGCGCCCAGGCAGTAACCTTGGTCAGCAGCGAGTCATAATACCGCGTGATCACCCCGCCCGCATAGGCCGTGCCGCCATCCAGCCGGATGCCCATACCAGTGGCCGAGCGATAGGCAGTGATGCGGCCATAATCCGGGATAAAGTTGTTCAGCGGATCTTCGGTCGTTACGCGCGTTTGCAGGGCGTGACCGTTCAGTTGTACCTCATCTTGGTTGGCTTTGCCGGTGGCTTCGGCCAGTGTCTTGCCCTCTGCGATCAGGATCTGAGCCTGGACGATGTCGATGCCGGTGACTTCTTCGGTGACAGTGTGTTCGACCTGTACGCGCGGATTCACCTCGATGAAGTAGAACTTGCCGGTATTCATATCCATCAGGAATTCAACCGTGCCCGCGCATTCATAGTTTACATGAGCGCAGATGCGGCGACCCAGCTCGCAGATTTCCGCACGTTGTTCTTCACTCAGATACGGGGCAGGGGCGCGTTCCACGACCTTCTGGTTGCGGCGCTGAACTGAACAGTCACGTTCGTATAGGTGATAAATCTCGCCATGCTTGTCGCCCAGTATCTGAACTTCGACGTGGCGGGCGCGGGTGATCATCTTTTCCAGATACCCCTCGCCATTGCCAAAGGCGGCTTCGGCTTCGCGGCGGCCTTCCAGAACCTTTTCTTCCAACTCGTCTTCCGAGTTGATGGGGCGCATCCCGCGTCCACCGCCGCCCCAGCTGGCTTTCAGCATCAACGGGTACCCGATCTCGGCGGCTTCGGCTTTGATCGCGGCCATATCGTCGCCCAGAACTTCCGTGGCGGGGATAACCGGCACGTCAGCGGCGATGGCAACCTTGCGGGCACTCGCTTTGTCACCAAGGGCGCGCATTGTTTCAGCCTTGGGGCCGATGAAAGTGATGCCGTTCTGCACGCAGGCATCCACGAAGTCCGGATTTTCCGACAGAAGCCCATAGCCGGGGTGGATCGCGTCTGCACCGCATTCCTTGGCAACGCGGATGATTTCGTCAATGCTGAGGTAAGCAGCAACCGGGCCCAGCCCCTCGCCAATGCGATAGGCCTCATCCGCCTTGAAGCGATGCAAGCCCAGCTTGTCTTCTTCTGCAAAGACGGCAACGGTGCGTTTGCCCATCTCATTGGCTGCGCGCATTACGCGAATGGCAATCTCGCCCCTGTTGGCAATCAGGATCTTTTTGAAGTCGGTCATTGTCTGTCCCGGTCTTTGTGGTTTGGCCGTGTTGATAGGCGGACAATACGTGCGCGTATATCAGTCGTTCTGGGTAGAACCGGCATGTTAACGCTCGCAAACGCCCTTTTGTGGCGCTTTCTTCATACACATGCTGCGGTGCAGCATCAATCCAACGTTAAAATTGGTGGGATTTCTTCCAGCGTTCGGGCTCCTAGTTGTCCCATATTGGCCTTCAGATCCTGTCGTAATATGTCGATGACATGCGCTGGTCCCGCAGCACCCAGCGCGGCCAGGGCATACATAAAGCCCCGTCCCAACATGACAAAATCCGCTCCGGAGGCGCGCGCACGCAAGATATCGAGGCCGCCTTCAACGCCGCTGTCGAAGATTAGCGGCAGGTCGGTTGCCGCGCGGATGGTGGGCAGCACGTCTATTCCGGCTGGCGCGCCATCAAATTGCCGCCCCCCGTGATTCGAGACCCACAACGCGTCCACCCCCGCTTGCTTCAACGGCTCGGCATCTTCGGGGCGCATCACGCCCTTGACGATCAGCGGCCCGTCCCACGCATCGCGCAGCCAGTGCACATATTCCATGTCCGGCGAAGTTCTGAGTAGGTAACCCACATGCGCCGTCGGAGGCAGGTTGCTTGAGTTGTCGGTATATTTGTCCAAAGTCCGCATACGCGGAGGCCCGCTGCGTGCCATGGCCATGGCCCAAGCCGGGCGTTGTGCGATCTGAGCCAGTAGCTTTGGTGTAAGCTTCGGCGGATTGGTCAGCCCGGAGCGTGTCTGCCGTTCGCGTCTGGACGCAACCGGAACATCTGCGGTCAGTACAAGGGTTGAGAACCCGGCTTGCCGAACCCGGTCCAACAGGTCGCGCCGGATATCCGGGTCTTTTGGCGGATACAGTTGAAACCACGCGTCATTGCCCAGATGCGGGGCGACATCCTCGGGGCTTTGGGCGGCGACATTCGACAGCGTGAAGGGCAGTCTGGCTGCTGCGGCTGCACGGGCCAGCAGCCCCTCGGCGTCCGGCCAGATCAATCCCGCCATCCCGATAGGCGCGACGCCAACAGGCATAGGATAGGTGCGACCCAGAAATTCCACCTGTGTGTCGCATTCGATTGGGCCGTGCAGGATCGAAGGTGCGAACCCCAGGCGATCTAATCCGACACGATTCCTGCGCAGGGTCGCTTCGACTCCCGTGCCACTGTCCAGATATTCCCATACGAAATGAGGGATACGACGCTGCGCACGGCGTTTCAGGTCGGCTATGCCGGGGTAGAGGCTGTGTAGATCCATGCCGTTTGATCTGACCAAACGGGCGATTCGGCAAGGATTTTAAGGTTTTGCTTTGCCCAAAGCGGTTTTCACGGGACGAAGAGCTTCTGGTGCGTTCTGCGCATCGCCGGCCACCTGCACCTGATTGCGCCCTTTGTCCTTGGCCGCATATAGGGCGTCGTCCGCCGCGCGCATCAGGTCCTGCGGCATTGCCCCATGGGCCGGATAATGGGCCACGCCAACCGAAATCGTGATGCGCGGCAACGCCTTTTCACCGTAGCGAACCGTGACCGCCTCGACCGCCTGACGCAAGTGTTCTGCGCGGGTTACCGCATCCTCTGGGCGATTGTCCGGCAGGATCAACATGAATTCCTCTCCTCCGATCCGGCAGGCGACCTCGTCCCGGTCGCATCCTTGCTCCAGCGCCGAGCCAACCGCCCGTAAAACCATGTCACCCGCATCATGCCCATGGGTGTCGTTAAACTTCTTGAAATGGTCCACATCCACTGCAATCAAGCTCAGCGGGGCACCGGTCTGTTGGCTGCGGTTGATGGACTTGCGCAAAGTCTCTGTCATGTGTCTGCGATTGAAAAGCCCGGTCAGCGGGTCGCGGACAGATTGGTCATGCAGTTGATCACGCATACGCACGTTGGCAATCGCCATACTGATCTGTTCGGCGCAAAGTTGAGCCAATTTCTTGCTGGAATGGAAGCAATCTTTACGCCCCTCCAACGCTCGCAAGTGCAGCAATCCGACGGTTTCGCCATGTGCGAGGATTGGAAAGCAGAAATACGGGCGACCATCATGCGGTTCGGCGTGCTCGCAGACGAAATCAATTTCGGACGCGCCGAACTCATAGGTGCGGCCGCGCCGCAGGCCCCAACAGCCTTCGGGATGAATATGCGCCTTATGCTCTGCCCCGTTCCAACTGGCGCAGCCATCCAGCACATCGCGGGAGTTCGAATAAACATAGACGCTCCCCTCGGCCCCGGGCAGGATATGCGTCATAAACCGTGAAACCATGTCGAAAAGCTCATCTAGAGACTGGCTGGATTGCAGCCACTCGTTCAATTCGCCCAGTAACCGAACTTCGCGGGCCAGGCGGAGTTGTTCATCCATCAATTGGCGCTCTTTCACCGCACGCCCGCGTAGGCTACGCATCTGTCGGCGGTTGCTGCGATAGACAACCAGCGTCACGATACTGAAGGCCAGAAGCGCAACGGCACTTAGAATGAAAAGCGACAAGCGAACGCGATCAATGAACAGATTTCGAACATCGGTGATGTCGGAATAGAATTCGATCGCGCCAAGAAACTCACCGTCGCGGATGATTGGCGTATAGATTTCGGCCACATGACGGGTTTCAGGACCAGAGGCGTGAATGGCCGTTCCTTCATAGTCGTCGACTTCGGTCAGAGGTTTTTCTTCGTGTTTGTAATAGATATTTCCCTGCCGGATAACGGATTGAAAATAGGGCTTGGAATTCACGGTTCCCACGTCCGCAGACCGGGTCGACCAGAACACGCCGCCATCCGCATTGAACAGTTTAAATCGGTAGATGTCCGAAGTCGCCGGCAACAGTTCCAGAAACTCCTGGTCATGAATTCCAATAGATCCCGTCTGGAACGTGGCTTCTACATCATTAAGATGAGAGGTGACTTGTTTGCCCAGTTGCGTTGCTTCTTTACGCAGGTCTGCTTCCAGCATCCGATCAACGACCGGCGTTGGTACCGCATAGATTCCCCAGCCGGACACCGCAGTCAGAGCCATCAAAGTCAATATGATGGCGGCCATTTTCAAGCGGGATGCCCCGGTTGTTTCTGTATTGGTTTCCATTTTCGCGCTCCCACTTCTTTGGCTGGAAGCATCAGGTGCAAGCTTTGACGGAAGGTTAACTTTTGTCTGCGCAAATCAGAGGAGTTGATTAGAATTGATTGGAACCTTCTACAAAACTCTTTGCGAACAAGGGGTGAACAAACTCTTTCCCTCGGGACTGATCCGGCGTAGTTTGCGGGTATGAGCAGTTCCGACGAAATGGACGCCTTCGAGGGCGCATCCCTGTCCGCGCGCGCGATGCCGCGCGTCGCTAAAAGCACTGGGCTTTACTTAGCGGACTTGAACCCGTCCCAATTGGAAGCGGTTCAGCAAGTTGAGGGCCCGTTGCTGATATTGGCTGGGGCTGGAACAGGTAAAACGAAAACCCTGATGGCCCGTGTCGCGCACTTGATCGAGCGATACGGCGTAAGGCCAAATGAGATTCTGGCGGTAACGTTTACCAACAAGGCTGCCAGAGAAATGCAGCGTCGCTTGGAGAAAACTCCTTACTGCATTTCAGAACCTGTAAGGTGGCTAGGGACTTTTCATTCAATCAGTGCGAAATTGCTGCGGCGTCACGCGGAATTGGTCGATCTGAAATCGAACTTCACCATCCTAGATACAGATGACCAGTTGCGACTGCTAAAGCAGTTGATTCAGGCAGCCAATATTGATGACAAGCGCTGGCCCGCGCGAATGCTGGCCGGGATCATCGACGATTGGAAGAACCGCGCGCTGTCGCCCGACAAGGTGCCCACTGCGGATGCGGGGGCCTATAACAACAAAGGCGTTGAACTTTATGCGCAGTATCAGACCCGTCTGCGCGAGCTGAACGCCGTCGACTTCGGCGACCTGTTGCTGCACATGGTCACGATCTTTCAGCAGCACGAGGATGTGTTGAAACAGTACCAACGCTGGTTCCGATACATCCTCGTGGACGAATATCAGGACACCAACGTCGCTCAATATCTGTGGCTACGACTGCTGGCCGGGGGGCACAAGAATATCTGTTGCGTGGGCGATGATGACCAGTCGATCTATGGCTGGCGCGGGGCCGAGGTGGGTAACATCTTGCGGTTCGAAAAGGATTTCCCAGGCGCGTTTGTGGTGCGATTGGAGCAGAATTACCGCTCGACCCCGCATATTCTGGCCGCTGCCTCGAATGTCATTCGCGGCAATGAAAACCGTTTGGGTAAAGAGCTTTGGACGGATGCAGAAGACGGCCACAAGGTCAACCTGATCGGCCATTGGGATGGCGAGGAAGAGGCCCGCTGGATCGGCGAGGAAATCGACGCGCTGCAAGGTGGCACGCGTGGGATTCGTCCGATGAATCTGGATGAAATCGCCATCCTTGTTCGCGCCTCGCACCAGATGCGCGCGTTCGAGGATCGGTTTCTGACCATCGGGTTGCCTTACAAGGTGATCGGTGGCCCTCGGTTCTATGAGCGGATGGAGATACGCGATGCCATGGCCTATTTCCGGCTTGTGGTCAGCCCCGGCGACGATCTGGCGTTCGAGCGGATCGTGAACACGCCCAAGCGTGGTTTGGGCGACAAGGCGCAGCAGACGATCCAGATGACCGCGCGCGAAAATGGCGTGTCGTTGGTCGACGGGGCACGGATTGCGGTCGACAATGGGCTGATCAAGGGCAAAGGCGGCAAGGCGCTGCGCGAATTGATCGAGGGGCTGGCGCGCTGGAATGCGATGACGCGCGGGCCGCGGATCGAGGTCGAGGATGACTCGGTCATCGACGACGGCGCGCCGCTGCGGTTTGGTGAGCCCGAGGTCTCGCATATCGAACTGGCGCAGATCGTGTTGGACGAATCCGGCTATACGGCTCATTGGCAGAATGAAAAGACGCCTGAGGCACCAGGACGGTTGGAGAATCTCAAGGAACTGGTCAACCAGTTGGACAATTTCGAGAACCTGCAGGGGTTCTTGGAGCATGTCAGTCTGGTCATGGACAATGAGCAGGACGGCGACGGGGCCAAGGTCTCGATCATGACGCTGCACGCGGCCAAGGGATTGGAGTTTCCCGCCGTGTTCCTGCCGGGGTGGGAGGATGGTCTGTTCCCCTCGCAGCGGTCGATGGACGAATCCGGCCTCAAGGGTTTGGAGGAAGAGCGGCGGCTGGCCTATGTGGGCATCACGCGCGCTGAAGAGGTCTGTACGATTTCCTTCGCGGCCAATAGGCGGGTGTTCGGGCAGTGGCAGAATGCGATGCCATCGCGGTTCATCGACGAATTGCCCGAGGATCATGTGGAGGTGCTGACGCCTCCGGGGCTTTATGGCGGCGCTCAACCGGCGGCGACCATTGAAACCCGCGCGGTAAAGGCAGATGTCTACAACTCACCAGGCTGGAAGCGGATGCAGGCGCGGCAGGGGCAATATGGGATGTCGCAGCCCCGCGAAAGCCGCAATACGGTGATTGATGCGACCGCAGTGGCCAGTTTCACGCTGGGTGAGCGGGTGTTTCACCAGAAATTCGGCTATGGCGCGGTGATCGGTATCGAGGGCGACAAGGTCGAGGTCGATTTCGACAAGGCAGGCGTCAAAAAGGTGGTTGCGCGTTTCCTGACCGCCAAGGACGACGTGCCGTTTTAGCAGTCACAATCCGTCAACCAGAACTAAATTGGCTGAGGCTGTATTCCGCCTGATTTTGGCCAGCTCGATATAGTCGGGGTCGTCTTTCCATGCCTTTGCGGCTTCGAGGCTGGGAAACTCCATCAGAACGATCCCATCTTTTTCCCAAACGCCTTCGATCACTTCGACCGGTTTTGACGAGACCGTCAGCAGGCGCCCTCCGTGTCGATCAAAGATGGGCATGAAGCCCTCCAGATATTTCTGATACCCGTCCGGGTCGTGGATCGAAATCTGAGCGATGAAATACGCGGCCATGGAATGCTCCTGAACTAAGCCAACACTCCACCACCATACAAAATGGGCCAAAAAAAGAAAAACGGCGGTTCCCAGGGAGGAGGAGGGGAACCGCCGTTCTTTGCAACATCAGGGCAGGGAGGAGGAGAGCCCTGATGTATCTGAACCCGGGTCTGATCCCGGTATGTCTAAGTCGCGGCGACACCAGGGAGGAGGAGAGGTGTCGCCGCGCGCTTTCAACATCAGGGCAGGGAGGAGGAGAGCCCTGATGTATCTTCGTCCGGGTCTGATCCCGGTTTGTTTAAGTCGCGGCGACGTCAGGGAGGAGGAGAGACGTCGCCGCGCGCTTTCAACACCGGGAAAGGGAGGAGGAGAACCCGGTGTATCGCGTTCCGGCGTTCAGGGCCGGTATAATCTGCGGCGACATCAGGGAGGAGGAGAGATGCCGCCGCTGAAATACAGGTCCTAAAGGGAGGAGGAAGGACCTGATCTCGGTATATGGTTGCGCTTAAGTGCGCGCGAATTGCTCTTCGGCCGCTTGCAGCGCAAGGCGCCGGATCATCGAGCGGTGCAGGCCCAAATCAGCCAGCTCTCGGTTCGACAATTCGGACAGTTCATTCACTGTCCGACGGTAGACGCGATAGCGCGCGAACCGGATCTTTGCCGCGTCGATCAATGAAGCTATGCCGGTTGCCGGTGAGCTTTTGAGCGCGGTTTGATGTGTTGCTGCGGCCATGAGTAAAACCTGTGTGTTTCCGTGTTGCCGGGCGTTCCGGCGTTTGCTTGAGATTGAAAATAGGCAAATGCTGCGATTGCACAATGGTCCGCGTCGTCAATGCCGCTATGCAGCAAATGCATGGATATCAACCGGTTGGCGTTTTAGGGAAGAAAGTGCCTTAAAAATAAAGGTTTTCAGCTTTTACACTTTTCGGAAGAAATGTCAGCTTGATCCTTGATGCGGGTTTTCTGCGAAATCTTTGTGCGGAGTTTCCGAAATTTGTGCATCCGTTTAGCGATGCTTTTGTAGTCGCGCTGCTGAACTATTGCCCCAGAAGGGCATGGGAATTCATGGGCGAAGCGTTGTTTGCCCAACGGATCTTATGGAAAGCCCGCGATTCATCGCCATCGATTCGTCCCGAAAATCTGTTGCCTAAATGCCGATTTCCTTGAATTCCTGCTTGATTGGAAAGTTTTTTGGGAATTGATGGGAATTCAGGGAAATGCTCCGGAATGTGTATATATCGGCGTGTTATGGGTTATTATAACAACATATTGTGGTGACATCTTATATTTAATCTCGAATTTTGAGGTTTGACTTTAGAATCGCCAATATTGCAGAGAAATTTTTCATTGCTTTCCATAAATTCCCATGGCATCCCTTATTCATCCGATGAGGACGAGGCACATGGGGCACCAAACGACCCCGAACCAATAAAATACAGGTTTCATACAGGCATCTCGCTTTCATCATTTAAGAGATCCGGCGCGCGGGCGAGCAGACATCCCCCCAGGTGGCGCGCGCAGCTGGACTTCCCGCTCAGCGGGCCAATGCGGCGGGTTGATCAGTGGCAGCAGATCAACCCGCCGTTTTTCATCCGGGGGGAACGTGAAGTTCAAGTGGGGCGCAAGCGAAAGGGACAGTCGTCTTGGCGCGCAGGTTTAGAGGTGAAAGCCACCACAAGGTGGATACGAAAGGCAGGGTCTCGATCCCGGCCTCGTTTCGCCGCGTGCTTGAATCCTCTGATCCGAACTGGCAGCCCGGTGACACACCTGAACTGGTGATCGTCTACGGCGACCATCGCCGCAAATTTCTGGAATGCTATACAATGCAGGCGATCGACGAGGTCGATGCCAAGATCGACGCTTTGCCGCGCGGGTCGATGCAGCGGAAGATGTTGCAGCGCATGTTCCACGGGCAGTCCTTTCCAACAACCGTGGATGAAACCGGACGTCTGGTGCTGCCGGCCAAGCTGCGCAGCAAAATCGGTCTCGAGGGCGAGGCCTTCTTTATCGCCGCGGGCGATACATTCCAAATCTGGAAGCCGGAAACATACGAATCCGAGGAACTCGCCGCCGCCGAAGAGTGGTTGGATGATCAGCCGGACGATTTCGATCCGCTGGAATTCCTAGACGGCGCCGGGGACGCGTAACGGCATGGCCGGCGCTACTCCCTCGTCCGAGAAGCCTCATATCCCTGTTCTGTTGCGCCCATTGCTGGCGGCTGTGGCTCCTGTTTCGGGCATCTGGCTGGATGGGACGTTCGGTGCGGGTGGCTATACGCGCGGTCTGCTGGACGCCGGGGCTGACAAGGTCATCGGCGTTGATCGTGATCCGCTGGCCTTTGAGATGGCAGCCGAATGGGCGGGCGACTATGGTGACCGGCTGGTGATGCAGGCCGGTGTATTCTCGCGCATGGACGAATATGCGCAGGATCTGGATGGCGT
Source organism: Ruegeria sp. F12 (assembly GCF_056533885.1). Classification (NCBI taxonomy): domain Bacteria; kingdom Pseudomonadati; phylum Pseudomonadota; class Alphaproteobacteria; order Rhodobacterales; family Roseobacteraceae; genus Ruegeria; species Ruegeria sp. F12. Next base: position 298,835 of record NZ_JBQFOV010000005.1, read on the forward strand.
CGTGCTGGATTTGGGCGTGTCTTCCATGCAGTTGGATATGGCCGAGCGGGGCTTTTCCTTCATGAAGGACGGCCCTCTGGACATGCGGATGAGCCAGGAGGGCGAAAGCGCTGCAGATCTGGTCAATACCGCAACCGAAGCGCAACTGGCCGATATCCTCTTCCATTATGGCGAAGAACGCGCCAGCCGCCGCATTTCCAAGGCCATTGTCAAGGCGCGTACGGAGGAGGCGATCACGACGACCCTTCGTTTGGCCGAGATCATCGAATCCTGCCTGCCGCGCCCCAAACCGGGGCAGTCGCACCCGGCGACCCGCAGCTTTCAGGGGCTGCGGATCGCGGTGAATGCAGAATATGAGGAACTGTTTCAAGGCCTCATGGCTGCCGAGCGGGCGTTAAAGCCCGGCGGGCAGCTGGCCGTGGTGACGTTTCATTCCATCGAAGATCGCATGGTCAAACGGTTCTTTCAGTCGCGGGCGGGTAAAACCGGGCGCGCCAACCGCTATGCGCCCGAGATGGAACAGGAGCTGCCGCAATTCACGCTGAAAACGCGCAAGGCGGTGGGGCCGGACGAGCAGGAATTGCAAGAAAATCCGCGCGCGCGCTCGGCCAAGCTGCGCGTGGCGGTACGGACTGAGGCTCCGGCGGGGGAAATTGAAGCCCGCGCCATTGGGATGCCGCAACTTGGGGGAAAGGCAAAATGAAAAGCATATTGTATGTATTGACCGCACTTTCGGTTTTTGGGCTGGCCTTGTGGGCATATCAGGAAAATTACCGCACCCAGCAGGTGGTGAAGGAAACGCAGAAATTGCAGCGTGAAATCGGTATGGCGCAGGTACGTCTGGCGGTGTTGAACGCCGAATGGGCCTATCTAAACCGTCCGGACCGCCTTCGCGAACTGGCTGACTTGAACTTTGAGCGCTTGGGCCTGTTGCCCTTGCGTGCCGAGCAGTTTGGGCGCGCCGACCAGGTTTCCTACGCCGAAGACCCGGACTTGCCGGGTGTTGATCCTTTTGAGTTGGAAGCGATCACCAATATTCAGGCGCTGGGCGAGGTGCAGATTCCATGACACGTACGCCCCTCCGTCCTCTGGCCCGTATTCTCGACGCCCGCGCCAAGGGTGAGAACCCCAAAGCCATCGAACGCGAGAATATCCGCCAGCGTCACGAAGACATGAAAGACCGCGCCCGTGCGCGGGCCGAAGGGCGCCTTTTGGTGCTGGGTCTGTTCTTTTTCTGCGCCTTTTCGGTCGTTGGTTTTCGCATGGGGATGCTCGCCACCTCCGAGGCGCAGGAACCGCTGGCCAGTGCCCCCGGTGCTGCAATTGCTATGCAGCGCGCCAATATCGTTGACCGTGAAGGGCGCATTCTGGCGACCAATCTGGACACCTATTCTGTCTATGCCCAGCCGCCTTTGATGATTGACCCGGTGGCGGCTGCGGACCAGTTAGTGGCGATTTTTCCTGATCTGGAAAAAGAACGCCTGATCAAGGACTTCACAGGCGACCGTAAATTCCTGTGGATTAAGAAACGGATCTCGCCCGAGCAGAAACAGGCTGTGCATGACATCGGCGATCCTGGTATCCTGTTCGGCCCGCGTGAGATGCGGCTTTATCCAAACGGTAAGCTGGCCGCGCATATTCTGGGTGGCTCGGGCTTTGGGCGCGAAGGCGTAAGCGCCGCCGAGGTGATCGGTGTGGCTGGTGTCGAGAAACAATTCGACGACTATCTGCGCAACCCTGCCAATGGCAACAAGCCGCTGCAACTGTCGCTGGACCTGACGGTACAGGCGGCGGTCGAACAGGTTCTGTATGGCGGCATGAAGATCATGAACGCCAAGGGCGCGTCCGCCGTTCTGATGAACGCTCATACGGGCGAGGTCGTCTCAGCTGCATCGCTACCGTCTTTTGATCCCAATGACCGACCGCGCCCGCCGACCTCGGGGTTCGATCCTTCGGACAGTCCGCTGTTCAACCGCTATGTGCAGGGCGTGTACGAGCTGGGCTCGGTCTTCAAGATTTTCACGGCGGCTCAGGCGGTGCAGCTTGGCTTGGTGAATTCCAACACGATCATCGACACGTCCGGACCAATGCGGATCGGGCGGTTCCCGATTGGCGAGTTCAACGGCAAGAACTATGGGGAGATCAGCGTTGCGGATGTGATCGTCCACAGCTCGAACCGGGGCACGGGACGGCTGGCTTTGCAGATCGGCGCGCAGCGGCAGCAACAGTTCCTCAAGGCGCTGGGCATGTTCGAGCCCACCCCGTTTGAGATTGTCGAGGCCGCAGGTGGCGAACCGCTGAAACCCAAGAAATGGGGCGAACTTAGCACTGTGACCATTTCCTATGGCCACGGGTTGTCGACGAGCCCGATGCATCTGGCGGCGGGTTATGCGGCAATTGCCAATGGCGGGCACTATGTCAGCCCGACGATCTTGCGGCGCAATGGGCCTCAGTACGGTCCGCGCATTATGTCTGACAGTGCGGCGCGCCAGGCGCAGCAGATGTTGCGCAAGGTGGTCACAGATGGCACCGCCAGCTTTGGCGATGTGGCTGGTTATGACGTTGCGGGTAAGACAGGCACCGCCGATAAGCCCAAACCGCGCGGTGGGTATTACGATGACAAAGTGATCTCGACCTTTGCAACGATCTTTCCGGCTTATGATCCGAAATACGTGCTGATCGTCACGCTGGATGAACCTTCAATCGTGGCATACGGCGAAAAGCGCCGTACGGCAGGGTGGACAGCCGTTCCGGTTGCTGCGGAACTGATCGGACGTGTCGCCCCCTTGCTGGGCCTTCGTCCCCGGCTTGAGCCTGAGGCGCGCGCTGCTATAACGCTCACCTCAAATTAGACCGTCCGGCAAAGGGTAGGGCATGGGCATAAGAACAAAAACACTCAGCCAATTGGCCCTGACCGCACGCGGAGGCGCGAATCCCGAAATCACCGGTCTGGCCGTAGACAGCCGCGAGGTGCAGGAGGGCTTTCTGTTCGCTGCCTTGCCGGGCACGCGGGTCCATGGCGGAGAGTTCATCCAATACGCCCTGCGCATGGGCGCGGCAGCGATCCTGACGGATGCCGAAGGGGCCGAGATTGCAGCCGATGAACTGGCCGCATCAGATGCGGCTTTGGTTGTGGTTGAAGACCCGCGTCAGGCGCTGGCTGGATGTGCGGCGCTGTGGTTCGGCGCGCAGCCGCAGACCATTGTGGCCGTAACTGGAACCAATGGGAAAACCTCGGTCGCCACATTCGTGCGCCAAATCTGGATGGAACTGGGCCACGCCGCCGTCAACTTGGGCACCACCGGGGTCGAGGGCGCATGGACCGCCCCGCTAGCCCACACCACGCCCGAGCCGATCACCCTGCATCGCTGTCTAGCTGAGGCGGCCGCAAATGGCGTGACCCACGCCGCGATGGAGGCGTCCTCGCACGGGTTAGAACAGCGCCGTCTGGACGGAGTGCATCTAGTGGCTGCAGGGTTCTCGAACTTCACGCAGGACCATCTGGACTATCACGAAACGTTCGAGGCGTATTTCGCCGCCAAGGCTGGTCTCTTCGACCGGGTGCTGCCGCAAGACGGCACCGTCGTGATCAATATGAGTGACCCCAAGGGGGCCGAAGTTCGCAAGATCGCCAAGGCGCGCGGACAGGAGGTTCTGACCGTTGGGCTTGGCGATGCAGATCTGTGCCTGATGAACCAGCGTTTTGACGCGACCGGGCAGGATTTGCGGTTCTCATGGCAAGGCAAAGTGTTCCAAACTCGCTTGAACCTGATCGGAGGGTTCCAGGCTGAAAATATCCTGCTGGCCTGTGGTCTGGTGATCGCGGGCGGCGAGGACCCTGAGCGCGTTTTTGAAACTTTGCCGCATCTGACAACCGTGCGGGGCCGGATGCAACTTGCGGCGACACGCCACAATGGAGCGGCGGTGTTCGTCGACTATGCCCATACGCCTGACGCTGTGGCCACTGCGCTCAAGGCATTGCGCCCGCATGTGATGGGGCGGTTGATTGCCATCGTTGGCGCAGGCGGCGATCGCGATGCGACCAAGCGGCCTTTGATGGGGCAAGCGGCCGCAAACCATGCCGACGTGGTTTTTGTCACCGATGACAACCCCCGCAGCGAGGATCCGACCACCATACGCGCCGCCGTTTTGTTGGGCGCGCCTGAGGCGGCTGAGGTGGGCGACCGGGCCGAGGCAATTTTGCGCGGCGTAGACGCGTTGCAACCGGGGGATGCTTTGTTGATTGCGGGCAAAGGGCATGAAACCGGCCAGATTGTCGGCGATCAGGTTCTGCCCTTTGACGATGTGGAACAGGCCAGCATCAGCGTGGCCGCGCTGGACGGGAGGGTGGCATGACGCTCTGGACTGCGGCTGAGGCCGCTGATGCTACAGACGGGCGCGTCACCTGTGACTGGTCTGTGAACGGCGTGTCGATTGACACCCGAACCTTGCAACCCGGCGACCTGTTCGTGGCGCTAAAGGCGGCACGGGACGGGCATGACTTCGTGGCGCAGGCGTTGGAAAAGGGGGCAGGGGCGGCTTTGGTGTCCCGCATCCCCGATGGCGTGGCCGAGGATGCGCCGTTGCTGATCGTCGACGATGTACAGGCCGGGTTGGAGGCGTTGGGCCGGGCAGGCCGCGCACGCACCGATGCGCGCGTGGTGGGTGTGACGGGCAGTGTGGGCAAGACTTCGACCAAGGAAATGCTGGCCAATATTCTGGAAACTCGGGGCAAAACCCACGCCAGCGTCGCCAGCTACAACAACCATTGGGGCGTGCCGCTGACCTTGGCGCGGATGCCGCGCGACACCGAATTTGCAGTGATTGAGATCGGCATGAACCATCCCGGAGAGATTGCGCCTCTGGCCCAACAGGCCCGCCCGCATGTGGCGCTGGTGACGACCGTAGCGGCCGTGCATCTTGAAGCGTTCGACTCGGTGGCCGGTATCGCTCGTGAAAAAGCTGCGATCTTTGAAGGGCTGGAACCCGGTGGGGCGGCCATCGTGAATGCTGATATTGAACATGCGGGTATCTTGCGTGAGACAGCGCAAAGCTGTGGTGCCGGCATTGTGGAATTTGGGCGCGTGGCGGCAGACTACATTCTCACGGATGTTGAGCAGAGCGCAGACTCCGTTCACGCGACGGCTCAGGTGGGCGGTGACGCCGTCCGTTTCGACGTGCAATCGGCGGGCACGCATTTTGCGATGAATGCCCTGGGTGCTCTGGCGGCCTGCGTCGAGATGGGGGTCGATCTGGACAAGGCGATTGCCGGTCTGCGCCGCTGGTCCCCAGTCAAAGGCCGTGGCGTGCGCGAGCAAATCGCGTTGGCTGGTGGTGGTCAGATTGAGCTGCTGGACGACAGCTACAACGCCAACCCGACCTCGATGGCAGCGGCGTTGGACGTTTTGGCAGCCGCCGAAGGTTCCCGCCGCATGGCGTTTCTGGGTGACATGAAAGAGCTGGGTGCGCAGGAATTGCCAATGCACGCGGCTATGGCAGATGTTGCGGCGATGGCCAAGGTCGATCAAGTGCATTGCATTGGTCCGCTGATGAAATCGTTGCACGACGCGCTGCCCGACGACAAGCGCGGGCTTTGGACGGAAACAAGCGCCGAGATGGCCAACAAGCTGCCTGACCTGATCCGGTCGGGGGATGTAGTTCTGGCCAAGGGCTCGCTGAGTATGGCATTGGCACGGATTGTTGACGGGCTGCGTGAAATGGGGCAAGGGAGCGCGCTTGAGCCATGATCGCCGCATCAGAAAGGTACTAGGATGCTCTATTGGTTGACCGGCCTATCGGATGGCGGGGATTTCTTTAACCTCTTTCGCTATATCACCTTCCGTGCGGGTGGTGCCTTTATGACAGCGCTGATCTTTGGGTTTATCTTCGGCAAACCGCTGATCAATGTGCTGCGTCGCAAGCAGGGCAAGGGTCAGCCGATCCGTGACGATGGTCCCGAGGGGCATTTTTCCAAGGCGGGAACGCCAACGATGGGGGGCTTGCTGATCGTGGGTGCTCTGGTCACGTCGACGCTGGTCTGGGCGCGGTGGGACAACCCCTATGTGTGGATGGTTTTGTTCGTGACACTGGGCTATGCGGCGATTGGCTTTGCGGATGACTATGCCAAGGTCTCCAAGCAGAACACCAAGGGCGTGTCGGGCAAGATGCGACTGGCTTTGGGTATACTGATTGCGGTTTTGGCTTCGGGCTGGGCAACGCTGCACCACCCAGAGGCGTTGCAGAACCAATTGGCGGTGCCGGTGTTCAAGGATACGCTGGTTAATCTGGGTATTTTCTATATCCCGTTTGCGATTGTTGTGATCGTGGGGGCTGCGAATGCGGTGAACCTGACCGACGGGCTGGACGGGTTGGCGATTATGCCTGCGATGATTGCAGCCTCGACTTTGGGTGTGATTGCCTATGCGGTTGGGCGGGTCGACTTTACCGAATATCTGGACGTGCATTATGTGCCGGGGACTGGCGAGATTTTTATCTTTACCTCGGCGCTCTTCGGCGCGGGACTTGGGTTCCTGTGGTACAATGCACCCCCGGCGGCGGTGTTCATGGGTGACACGGGGTCGTTGGCCTTGGGCGGTGCTTTGGGGGCGATAGCGGTGGCCACGAAGCACGAACTGGTGCTGGCTGTTGTTGGCGGCCTGTTCGTGGTCGAGGCGCTGAGTGTTATCATTCAAGTGCTGTATTTCAAACGGACCGGGCGACGGGTGTTTTTGATGGCGCCGATCCATCATCACTATGAGAAAAAAGGCTGGGCTGAGCCGACGATTGTGATCCGGTTCTGGATCATCTCGCTGATCCTGGCGATGATCGGGTTGGCGACGCTGAAGGTCCGGTAACGCTCCCGCCTGGTTCGGAGGGCCTGCGGCCCGCCTGCCACCAGTTGGGCCCGGCTCGCGCTGACGCGCGAGCCTTTTGCGTCTCTTGCCAATGCTGGTTTCTTCTGCGCAGTGTGGCGGCGCATTTGGCGGCAGAAGAAGGTGGGCGGCATGATCCCGGTCAAAGGGTGTTCAGGACAGAAAATTGCAGTTCTGGGGCTGGGGCGATCCGGGTTGGCGACCGCGCGGGCCCTGCGGGCCGGGAAGGCTGAACCGATCTGTTGGGATGACAACCCAGCAGCCCGAGAAAAGGCCGAAGCCGAGGGGTTCACTTGCGCTGATCTGCGGCGGCAAGGTGCGTTTGACGATATCGTGAGCCTGATCGTTTCCCCCGGCATTCCGCATCTCTACCCTGAGCCGAACCCGGTTGTTGCGGCGGCATTGGAGGCCGGAGTGCCGGTGGACAATGATATCGGCCTGTTTTTTCGGTCTTTCGCCGGGCCGGAGTGGAACAATTACGACATCCCTCCGCGGGTCATAGCGGTCACCGGGTCAAACGGTAAATCAACGACCGCCGCGCTGATCCATCATATTCTGACTGCGGCCGGGCGAGAAACGCAACTGGCGGGCAATATCGGACGCGGTGTGCTGGATATCGAGCCCGGGGGCGATGGCTCGGTCGTCGTGCTGGAACTGTCGAGCTATCAGACCGAACTGGCGCGTGCGCTGACGCCGGATGTGGCGGTTTTTACCAACCTGTCGCCCGATCATCTTGATCGGCATGGCGGGATGGGCGGCTATTTCGCGGCCAAGCGCCGCCTGTTCGCCGAAGGCGGGCCCGACCGCGCGGTGATCGGAGTGGATGAGAAAGAAGGTACGTTTCTGGCAGGCCAACTGGCCGAGGGGCCCGCGGATGACCGGGTCATGCGGATTTCGGTCACGCGCAAGCTGACGGGGCCGGGGTGGCAGTTTTTTGCGCGCAAGGGGTTTCTTTCGGAATACCGCAAAGGCCGCCAAACCGGCGCGATTGACCTGCGTGAGATCAAGGGTCTGCCGGGTGCCCATAACCATCAAAACGCCTGTGCCGCCTATGCAGCGTGCCGCGCGTTGGGGCTGGCCCCGCGCGTGATCGAAGATGCGCTACACAGCTATCCGGGCTTGCCGCATCGTAGTCAGATCATCGCCGAAGTGAATGGTGTGACCTATGTGAACGACTCGAAGGCCACCAATGTGGACAGTGCGCTCAAGGCGTTGCGCGCGTTCAAGAAGATTCGCTGGATTTGCGGCGGGCTTGAGAAGGAGGGCGGGCTCGATGCCCTAAAAGGCGCGAAAGACCATGTTGTCAAAGCCTACGTCATCGGGCGTGAGGCTGCTGGTTTTGCCATGCAGCTTGAGACTGAGGCGCAGGTTTGCACCACCATGGGCGCAGCCGTGGCGCAGGCCTTCGCCGATGCCCAACCGGGTGAGACGGTCTTGTTGGCCCCGGCGGCGGCCAGCTTCGACCAATATGACAACTTTGAAAAACGTGGCGATGACTTCACGGCTGAGGTTCAGAAGCGGCTGGCGGACTAAGGATTTGCAATAGACCGCCGGTTGCGCCAAGCTGCGGTGCCATCTGCTTGACGCACCAGCATTTTTGGTTTTGCGTGCCACCAAATTCAATGTGAGGTTAAGATTATGTCCTACCGTAAAGTCTCTTTAATCCTGCCCGCTCTGCTTGTTGCGGGGGCTTGCACCAATGTGGGTGCCAATTACCAGCCCGTGGTCGATGGGCCCGTGGGTCCGAACTACAACGCGGATCTGGCCCAATGTCAGGCGCTGGCCCGGTCGCAACCGGTGGTGGATGGTAACACGGCAGGGGCTGCGGCGATTGGCGCTGCAGGTGTCGCAGGCACCAAGGCTATCATCGACGACAGCGCCAGTGATCTTGGCCGCGCGGCAGTTGCTGGTGCCATTGTCGGGGCAGGGGCCAGCGCGATCAGCAATACTCAGAACCAGGAAGTCATCGTGCGCAACTGCATGCGCAACCGTGGCTATGCAGTCGTCGGCTAAATCGGCGCAAACTGAAGTGACGGTTATCGCCCTGCGATAGCCGTTGCGGCCGCGTGGCCCGAGGACCACGCCCACTGGAAGTTATAGCCGCCCAGCCACCCTGTGACATCCACCGCTTCACCAATCGCATAGAGGCCGGGGACATCCCTGGCCTCCATTGTTTTGGACGACAGATCATCTGTGTCGATCCCACCCAATGTGACCTCGGCGGTGCGATAGCCTTCGGTGCCCGACGGAGTCAGGGGCCAGTCGGACAGAGCCGCTGTGAGATCGGTCAGGGCGGCGTCGGACTGATCGGCCAAGTTTCCGCTCATCGGAATGTGGTGCTTCAGGTACTCCACCAATCGCGCGGGCAGGTGGCGTGCCAGTTCGGTGGTCAGGGCCTTGCGCCCTCCGACCTGACGCTGATCGCGTAGCAGGTCGAACAGGGGCAAGCCCGGGATCAGGTTGACGCAGATCGCCTCGCCTTCACGCCAATAGGACGACAGTTGCAGCACTGACGGTCCGCTGAGGCCACGATGGGTGAACAACAACGCCTCATCAAAGCTGGTGCGCGCGTTCGACAGGCGCGCAGGTACGGACACGCCTGACAGCTCTTTGAACCGGCCATCCGAGAAGGTGAAGGGCACCAGCGCCGCGCGGGTATCCGTGACCCGCAGGCCGAATTGTCGCGCGATGTCATAGGCCAGCCCGGTCGCGCCCATCTTGGGGATGGACTTGCCACCGGTAGCCAGCACCAGATTGCGGCAGGTCAGGTCGTGACGCTGGCCTTCCCGCTCGACCTCCAACGCGAACTCAGCTTCGGTCTTGCGCAGATCGCGAAGACTAGTTTGCACCCACAGCTCGGCCCCGGCGCGCGCCATCTCATCCAGCAACATCTGGATGATCTGCTTCGACGAGCCGTCGCAAAACAACTGCCCCAGCGTTTTCTCGTGCCATGCGATGCCATGGCGACCAACCAGATCAACGAAATCCCACTGCGTGTAACGTGCCAGCGCGGATTTGCAGAAATGAGGGTTCTGCGACAGGAAATTGCCCGGCCCCGCATGCATATTGGTGAAATTGCATCGCCCACCGCCCGAGATGCGGATCTTCTCACCCGGCGCTTTGGCGTGGTCGATCACCAGAACCCGCCCGCCACAATTGGCCGCGCACATCATGCCAGCAGCACCGGCACCCAGGATGATCGTGTCATAGCTCATGCGCGGGGGATGGCTTGGATCAGGGCGAAAGACAAGGCCCCATACGCTGTGTTGATCCGTGCAGGCTTGCAAATCGCCTGCGAGTTCTCGAATGATATGGGATATTTCCCTGTCATCGCACTCCGGATGGAACCGAAATGAACCCGATCAACCTGCAAGAAAAGCTGGCGCAATTCTCAACACATTGGGACCCGCACGTCGTCGCAGACTACAACCAGAATGATGTCATGGTGGTGAAATTCCAGGGCGAGTTTCCGTTCCACAAACATGACACCACCGATGATTTCTTTCTGGTGCTCGAGGGTGAGATGATCATGGATATCGAAGGCCAGCCCTCGCAAACCGTGCGGGCCGGAGAGATCTTTGTGGTTCCCACAGGTGTCGTGCACCGTCCGCGTGCAGAGCGCGAGGTCAAGGTGCTGCTGATCGAACCGAAGGGAGAGCCGAATTCGGGCGATTCCGACCAGCCCGCGGCACCCAAGCCAAGGCTGTGACATTGGTCGTTTTGCCGATCTGCTGGCGTCTCCGCGCTAAGCGGAGATTTTCCTATCTTTCCCTTATTTCCCTAGCCCAAACGGCAAAACCGCTGTAGAGTCTCAATCAGACCCCGAAAACGGGGCGTGAACGAGGCAGAGAGTGGCGGTATCTCATGACTGAGATGGTGTATGGCGCGGTCCAGGACACGCGCGGCGAACCGATTCTACCAAAGTGGTGGCGCACGATTGATCGCTGGACCATGTCCTGCGTTTTGATCCTGTTTGTCATTGGCTTGTTGCTGGGGCTGGCTTCATCGCCGCCGCTGGCTGGGCGCAACGGGTTCGATCCGTTCCACTATGTCGAACGGCAGGCGCTCTTTGGCGGGTTGGCGCTGGTGGCGATGCTGCTGACCTCGATGATGTCGCCCACACTGGTGCGACGTTTGGCGGTACTGGGTTTTCTGGGCGCGTTTGTGGCGCTGGCTTTCCTGCCGGTCTTCGGGACCGATTTCGGCAAGGGCGCGGTGCGCTGGTATTCGCTGGGATTTGCCTCGTTGCAACCTTCTGAGTTTCTGAAGCCCGGCTTCATCGTTGTCGCCGCGTGGCTGCTTGCGGCTTCGCAAGAGATTAACGGCCCTCCGGGGCGATTGTGGTCCTTTGCGCTCTGTATGGCGATTGTGGCTATGCTGGTGCTGCAACCGGATTTCGGGCAGGCCTGCCTTATCCTGTTTGGCTGGGGCGTGATGTATTTCGTCGCCGGTGCGCCGATGCTGTTGCTGGTCGGCATGGCGGGGGCCGTCGTGTTGGGCGGGATGTTCGCCTATTCGAATTCCGAACACTTTGCCCGCCGCATTGACGGTTTCCTGAACCAAGAGGTCGATCCGACCACGCAGCTTGGCTATGCCACCAACGCGATCCGCGAAGGCGGTCTGTTCGGCGTTGGCGTGGGGGAGGGGCAGGTGAAGTGGTCCTTGCCCGATGCGCATACCGATTTCATCATCGCTGTCGCGGCCGAGGAGTATGGGCTGATCCTGGTGCTGATCATCATCGCGCTTTATTCGCTGATCGTCGTGCGCTCGCTGCTGCGGTTGATGCGCGAGCGTGACATGTTCATCCGTCTGGCAGGCACCGGTCTGGCCTGCATGTTCGGCGTTCAGGCGATGATCAACATGGGCGTGGCGGTGCGCTTGTTGCCCGCCAAGGGCATGACGCTGCCGTTCGTCAGTTATGGCGGCTCGTCCCTGATTGCGGGCGGCATCGCCGTGGGCATGTTGCTGGCCTTCACCCGAACCCGCCCGCAGGGTGAGCTGGGTGACATTCTACGCGGTCGCGGCTGATGCCTTATCTTCTGATCGCGGCAGGCGGCACCGGGGGGCACATGTTCCCCGCGCAGGCGCTGGCCGAGGCGATGCTGCAGAAAGGCTGGCGGGTGCGCCTGTCCACTGATGCGCGCGGTGCGCGCTATACCGGCGGCTTTCCGCATTCGACCGAGATTGTTGAGGCGACTTCGGCCACTTTCGCGCGTGGCGGGCTGGCGGCCAAGGCGCTGGTCGGGCCAAAGATCGCGGGCGGCGTGACCAGCATGGCGATGCAAATGATGCGCGACCGCCCGGACGTGGTGGTTGGCTTCGGTGGCTATCCTTCGATCCCGGCGCTGGGGGCCGCGACGCTGCTGAACATTCCGCGCATGATCCATGAGCAGAACGGCGTGTTGGGTCGGGTGAACCAGCTGTTTGCCAAGCGCGTGGCGCAGGTGGCCTGCGGGGTCTGGCCCACGGATTTGCCCGACGGCGCAAAGGGCGTCCATACCGGAAACCCGGTGCGCGGCGCGGTGCTGGAACGTGCCGCGGCAGGCTATATCCCGCCCGGAGACTACCCGATGTCAGTTCTGGTGATGGGTGGCAGCCAGGGTGCGCGTATCCTCAGTGATGTGGTGCCCGGCGCGCTTGCGGCGCTGCCGGAAGACCTGCGTGCCTATATCCGCGTGGCGCATCAGGCCCGCGACGAAGACGGCGAACGCGTCACCGCGTTTTACGCCGACCATGGCATCAGGGCCGAGGTTCTACCCTTTTTCGATGATGTCCCCCGGCGGATGTCGGATGCGCAGCTGGTAATCAGCCGCTCGGGCGCGTCCAGTGTGGCCGATATCTCGGTCATCGGGAGACCCTCGATCCTTGTCCCCTTTGCCGCCGCTGCGGGCGACCATCAAACCGCCAATGCGCGCGGGCTGGTGCAGGCGGGTGGCGCGATCATGATCCCCGAAAACCTGCTTGACGTTGCCGCGCTGACCGAGCAAATCACCGCCGTTCTGACAAACCCCGAGGCCGCACAAAAGATGGCCCGTGCCGCCCTATCGACCGGAGCCCCGGACGCGACCGAGCGTCTGGTTCACCTTGTCGAAGAGCTGGCGCAAAAGGAGACCCCATGAATCCAGCCACCAAACTGCCGCAAGACGTAGGGCCGATCCACTTCGTTGGCATCGGCGGAATTGGGATGTCGGGCATTGCCGAGGTGCTGCTGAATCTGGGCTACCGGGTGCAAGGCTCGGACCTGAAAGCTTCCAAAATCACCGACCGTCTAGCTGGTCTGGGGGCCGAGATTTTCGTGGGCCAGCGCGCCGAAAACCTTGAAAACGCAGCCGTCGTTGTGGTCTCCACCGCGATCAAGCCGGGTAACCCTGAATTGGACGGCGCCCGCGCGCAGGGCCTGCCGGTGGTGCGCCGCGCCGATATGCTGGCCGAGTTGATGCGCCTGAAATCCAACATCGCCATCGCCGGAACTCATGGCAAGACCACCACAACCACCATGATGGCCGAGCTTATGGTGGCAGGCGATTTCGACCCCACCGTGATCAATGGTGGCATCATCCATGCCTATGGGTCCAACGCGCGAATGGGGCAGGGTGAATGGATGGTGGTCGAGGCCGACGAATCCGACGGCTCGTTCAACCGCCTGCCTGCAACCATTGCCATCGTCACCAATATCGACCCGGAGCATATGGAGCATTGGGGTGATTTCGACCGGCTGCGGGACGGCTTTTACGAGTTCGTCTCGAACCTGCCCTTCTATGGTCTGGCTGTGTGCTGCACCGACCACGCCGAGGTGCAGACGCTGGTGGGCCGCATCAGCGACCGCCGGGTGCGCACCTATGGGTTCAACGCGCAGGCCGATGTGCGGGCCGTGAACCTGACCTATAAGGGCGGCGTCGCGCATTTTGATATCCAACTTCAATACGAAGACACGGTGATCGAGGGCTGCACACTGCCTATGCCCGGCGACCACAATGTCTCGAACGCTTTGTCCGCCGTGGCTGTGGCCCGCCATCTGGGCATGAAAACCGCTGAAATCCGCGATGCTCTGGCCAATTTCGGTGGCGTCAATCGCCGCTTTACCAAGGTCGACGAGGTCGATGGTGTTACCATCATCGACGACTATGGCCACCACCCGGTTGAGATTGCCGCCGTGCTGAAAGCCGCACGCCAAGCCAGTGATGGGCGTGTGATCGCCGTTCACCAACCGCACCGCTATTCGCGCCTGTCGAACCTGTTCGAGGATTTCTGCACCTGTTTCAACGACGCCGACGTGGTCGCAATCGCTGATATTTTCGCTGCGGGTGAAGACCCGATCGAGGGCGCATCCCGCGATGATCTGGTGCAGGGCCTGATCCGCCACGGTCACCGCCACGCCCGTGCTCTGCTGGATGAAAACGATCTGGAACGTTTGGTCCGCGAACAAGCCCGCCCTGGTGACATGGTCGTTTGCCTCGGGGCCGGGACAATCAGCGCCTGGGCCAACGGTTTGCCGGACCGTTTGCAACGTAAACAAGCTGTGTGACGCAGGGAACCAACTTGACGCTCGACTGATTTGAGCGTTTGCAGCCGCGAAACAACGTCCTCGGAGGGGCGCATGGTAAATTCAGTGGTGTTTGCGGGACTTTGGGTGATTGCCTCGACCATCGTGGCGATGTTGCCGTTGCGCCTGCAGTTTCCGCCGGGTGTTGTGCTGTTCGTCAGTGCCCCTGCGCTGATCGTCTGGTTGGGCCATGATTTCGGCTGGTTCGTTTCAGTGCTGGCCTTCGCGGGGTTTGCATCCATGTTCCGTAGACCGATCCGCCACTACTGGCACCGTTGGACCGGGCAGGAGGTTCAGGAATGAATTGGTCAATCGCTCTGGCTGCGTTGTGGGGAATCGCCGCGAATGTGCTGGCGATGATCCCCAGCAAAGACAACCACTGGACCCGCGCCTATGTCCTGATTGCGGTGGGGATTCCGATATTGGGCTATGTCACCTTGCAGAACGGCCCGTGGATCGGACTGTTGGTGCTGGCGATGGGTATGTCCGTGCTGCGTTGGCCGGTGATTTATCTGGGGCGCTGGATACGTCGGATGCTCGGTTCGGCTCAGTGACAGATACGGCTTGCGCGGAGGAAGTAAATCCGCGAAGGAACCCGAATGACATCTCTTCCAGAACCCCGTGGCAAGGTGACCCAGAACCGAGCGTTGAACGACCTGACATGGCTTCGTGTCGGCGGTCCAGCAGATTACTTGTTCCAACCTGCGGATATCGACGATCTGAAAGGGTTTCTGCGCGACCTGCCCGCAGATTTCGACGTGTTCCCCATGGGTGTTGGGTCAAACTTGATCGTCCGGGATGGCGGCTTGCGCGCCGTGGTGATCCGGCTAGGGCGCGGGTTCAACGGGATCGAGATCGCAGGTAACACCGTTACAGCAGGTGCCGCGGCGCTGGATGCGCATGTGGCGCGCAAAGCGGCAGATGCGGGGGTGGACCTCACGTTTTTGCGGACCATTCCGGGCTCGGTCGGTGGGGCGGTGCGGATGAACGCGGGCTGCTATGGCAGCTACACGGCGGATGTGCTGCGCAGAGCCACCATTGTCACGCGCCAGGGCGAGGTCGTGGACCTGACGCCGCAGGACCTGAACTTCCGCTATCGGCAGTCGGATTTGCCCGATGGGGCGGTGCTGATTTCGGCCACGTTCGAGGGACCCGCGGGTGATCCACAAGCGCTGCATGACCGGATGGCGGCGCAATTGCAAAAACGCGATGAGACCCAACCCACAAAAGACCGCAGCGCAGGTTCGACCTTTCGCAACCCAGCTGGGTTTTCCTCGACCGGACGGGCGGATGACGTGCATGATCTAAAGGCGTGGAAAGTGATCGACGATGCCGGAATGCGCGGGGCCACCAAAGGTGGCGCACAGATGAGCGAGAAGCACTCCAATTTCCTGATCAACGCTGGCGGTGCCACTGCCGCTGACCTTGAAGGTCTGGGCGAAGAGGTGCGAAAAAAGGTTTACGAAACAAGCGGCATCACGCTAGAGTGGGAAATCATGCGGGTCGGAGATCCGTTGAAAGAATAAAGCCCCAACCGTCAGACCAAAACAGGCAAATTCAGGCGACGGATCAAAGGCATAAACGCAGTACGGACCACCACATAAGGTCCGGAGACATTGAGGCGCTAAGTGGGTAAGTCGAGCAGGACACACCCCAAAGTGGCGGTATTGATGGGCGGCCCCTCGGCGGAACGCGAGGTGTCTCTCAGCAGCGGGCGCGAATGCGCAGCCGCCCTTAGGGGAGAAGGCTTTAAAGTGGTCGAACTGGACGCGGGTCCCGACCTTTCTGCGCGCCTGTCGGAAATCAAGCCAGATGTGGTTTTCAACGCGCTGCATGGGCGCTGGGGCGAAGACGGCTGTGTGCAGGGCTTGTTGGAATGGATGCGCCTTCCGTACACGCATTCCGGGGTGCTGGCCTCGGCCTTGGCGATGGACAAACAACGCAGCAAAGAGATCTACCAGACCGAAGGCTTGCCGATCGTTCCCAGCGTGATCCTACCCAAGCAACAGGTCGCGGCATCCCACGCGATGGAGCCGCCCTATGTGGCCAAACCGAACAACGAAGGTTCCAGCGTTGGGATCTATATTGTCTCGGAAGGTGCGAATTGCCCGCCTCGTCTGTCCGACGACATGCCAGATCATGTGATGGTCGAGAAATACATCGCAGGGCGCGAGTTGACTGTTACCGTGATGGGCGACCGCGCCTTGACCGTGACCGAGATCATGACCGATGGCGGCTGGTATGACTATGACGCCAAGTACAAGCCCGGCGGCTCGTGGCATGTGCTGCCTGCCGACATCCCGCAGGATATCTTTGACCGCTGCATGGACTATGCACTGAAGGCCCATAGTGCCTTGGGGTGTCGGGGTGTCAGCCGCACCGACTACCGCTGGGATGACAGCATGGGTGCGGACGGTCTGTTCCTGCTGGAAACCAACACCCAGCCGGGCATGACACCGACCTCGCTGGTGCCCGAACAGGCCGAGCATTGTGGCATGAGTTTCGGACAGCTTTGCGCCTGGATGGTGGAGGACGCCTCATGCGACCGCTAAGAGCCACCCGTGCCCCCGTCATTCGTCGGACCACGCAGCCGTCCGGCCCTGATGCTGATTTTGCATCGGGCGAACGGCACGATACGCAGCCCAAGCTGCGGCTGGGCGGGGTTAAGCTGTTTGGCCGTAAATCGCAGAGGTTTGATCCGGCGCCATCGCGGCTGAGCTACCGGATACAACGTTGGATGCTGACACCGAGTATTCGGCGCGGGTTGAAGTACGGCCTGCCTGTATTTGCAATCTGCTCGGCCACTACGCTCTATTTCAGTGCTGAAGATCGGCGCGAGGCCGTTGTGGCCTATGTCAACGACATCAAGACCTCGATCGAGCAGCGACCGGAATTCATGGTCAATCTTATGGCGATCGACGGGGCAGGGACCAACCTGTCCCAAGATATCCGCGAGGTCGTGCCGCTGGATTTTCCGATCAGTTCCTGGGACTTGGATGCCGAACAGATCCGCGACACGATTACCGGGCTTGATCCGGTTAAATCTGCGACCGTTCGGATCCGCCCCGGCGGTATCTTGCAGGTGGATGTGGTCGAACGTCAGCCCGTCGTGGTTTGGCGCACCCGCAGCGGGACCGAGTTGCTGGACGAAACCGGCGCACATGTGGAGCGGATCGCCTCGCGCAAGGATCATGCGCATCTGCCGCTAATTGCAGGTAAGGGCGCGGATGGGCATGTCGACGAGGCGCTCGAACTTCTGACAACCGCTCGCAGCCTTGGCGCGCGTGTGCGCGGGTTGGTACGCATAGGCGAGCGTCGCTGGGATTTGGTTCTGGATCGCGGCCAGCGCATCATGCTGCCCACCGAACGCCCCGTGCGCGCGCTGGAGCATGTGTTGGCGGTGAACGAAGTGCAGGACCTTTTGGAACGCGACGTGGCCGTTGTAGACATGCGCCTCGGCCAGCGTCCGACGATACGAATGACCAAAGCCGCCAGCGAAGACTGGTGGGGCACTAAAACCGATGTGAGTAGCAGGCAGTAACGACCATGATGACCGATCTTTATCAGTCCCAACGGGCCATGCGGCAGATGCGCAGGCAGGCAATGCAGCGCGGTGTCGTGGCCATTCTGGATGTTGGCAGCTCGAAGATTTCCTGCCTTGTGCTGCGGTTCGACGGTGCTGGTCGTCTGCATGAAGATAGCGGGATCGGGTCGCTGGCCGGCCAGACCGGGTTCCGGGTGATCGGCGCGGCGACGACTCGGTCACGCGGGGTGCAATTCGGTGAAGTCACCGCAATGCAGGAAACTGAACGGGCCATTCGGACCGCCCTGCAAGCGGCGCAGAAAATGGCTGAAATTCGTGTCGATCATGTGATCGCCTGTTTCTCTGGCGCGAACCCTCGGTCCTACGGTCTGGATGCGCAGGTCGATCTGGAAGGGCAGGTGGTCAGCGAGGCCGAGGTCGGTCGGGTGCTGAACGCCTGCGATGTCCCTGACTATGGTGCCGGCCGCGAAGTGTTGCACGCGCAGCCTGTGAATTTTGCCTTGGACAACCGCTCGGGTTTGATTGATCCGCGTGGCCAGATGGGGCAGTCGCTGGCCGTCGATATGCATATGCTGACCGTGGATGCGGTTGCGATCCAGAACATCGTGCGCTGCATAAAGCGGTGTGACTTGGAACTGGCAGGGATTGCGAACTCGGCCTATGTGTCGGGGATTTCTGCGCTGGTCGAGGATGAGCAAGAGCTGGGCGCGGCCTGTATCGACATGGGCGGCGGCACGACCAGCGTGTCCATCTTCATGAAAAAGCACATGATTTTCGCCGATTGCGTGCGCATGGGTGGGGATCACGTGACCAGCGATATCTCGATGGGTCTTGGCGTACCTGCGAATGTGGCCGAACGGATCAAGACCTTCAACGGCGGCGTTCACGCGACCGGGGCAGATGACCGCGACCTGATCGACATCGGTGGCGATACCGGCGATTGGGAACATGACCGCCGCACCGTCAGCCGGGCCGAGTTGATCGGCATCATGCGTCCCCGAGTCGAAGAAATCCTCGAGGAAGTCCGCATTCGTCTGGACGCCGCTGGGTTCGACCATCTGCCAAGCCAACAGATCGTTCTGACCGGTGGCGGTAGTCAGATCATGGGGCTGGATGGGCTGGCGACTCGAATTCTGGGCCAGCGCGTGCGTTTGGGCCGCCCATTGCGCGTACACGGCTTGCCGCAATCGGCGACGGGGCCAGGATTCTCATCCGTGGTGGGGCTCAGCCTGTTTGCGGCGCATCCGCAGGATGAATGGTGGGATTTCGAGATTCCCGTCGATACCTATGCCGCACGCCCGTTCAAACGCGCCGTGCGCTGGTTCCGTGACAATTGGTAAACTCCTGATCGCGGCGCTGGTTGCCGCGATTCCGGCGTCTGTCCGCGCGCAGACCCTGATAACGCCCGAGGCGTTTCTGGATGCAGTGCAAGGCAAGACGGTCCGATTCCATCTTCTGCCCGGCGGTGGCCTGGTCGGCACCGAAGAGTTCCTGAGTCCGAGTCTCTCAGTCTGGCGGATGGAGGGTAGAGGTTGTGTCTACGGTCAGATTACCACCCCTGATGGTAAGGTTTGTTTCCTATATGACGACGATCCTGATGGTCTCCCCGTGTGTTGGTGGCCGTTTGTCTACAATGATCGTCTGATGGTGCGTTTGGCGGAAATTACGAACGGTGAAATTCAAGAGGTGCGTAGCATCTCGGACGACAGTCTGAATTGTCCAAGTACTCCTATTGGTTGAAGAATTCCCTTGCGGTGAGGCGTCGAATCCAGCAAGATATCCACAAGGCCCGTCAGAGGCCCTATGCGAGGACCCGAGCAGGTTTCCGCACCCTAAAAAAACGATTCAATCGCAGTCCGCGCAACCGCCTGCGACCCTTGGGCAGGGGTATGCTTTGTGCTGGATTGAGTTCATTCCGCAACATCTGGCAAACAATACGAAATACCGGCGGATTATGCCTTAATTCCTCCATATTTTGTGGAGTCTGACGATTTTTGGCGTGACCTTTGCGGTTTCGGTCGGTAGGATTGTTTAAGGATAGGTAAGAAAAACACCGCGTTGGCGGAGCATATAAACAGGCGGACAGAAGTATGACATTGAATCTTTCGATGCCCGGGCACGATGAACTGAAGCCTCGGATTACGGTATTTGGCGTAGGCGGCGCAGGTGGTAACGCCGTCAATAATATGATTGAAAAAGAGTTGGATGGCGTGGATTTCGTCGTCGCCAACACTGATGCGCAAGCTTTGCAGCAAAGCCAATCCTCGGCACGCGTGCAGCTTGGCGTGAAAGTCACCGAAGGTCTGGGAGCAGGGGCGCGCCCGACCGTTGGCGCAGCTGCCGCCGAAGAGAGCATCGAGCAGATCGTCGATCATCTGGCAGGCGCGCATATGTGCTTCATCACTGCCGGTATGGGCGGCGGCACCGGTACAGGTGCGGCTCCGATCATCGCGCAGGCCGCGCGTGAGCTGGGCGTTCTGACGGTGGGTGTTGTGACCAAACCCTTCCAGTTCGAAGGGGCCAAGCGGATGCGTCAGGCCGAAGACGGTGTTGAGGCGCTGCAAAAGGTTGTCGACACGCTGATCATTATCCCGAACCAGAACCTGTTCCGTCTGGCGAATGAAAAGACAACATTCACCGAGGCATTCTCGATGGCCGATGACGTTCTGTATCAGGGCGTTAAAGGCGTAACCGACCTGATGGTGCGTCCGGGCTTGATCAACCTCGATTTTGCCGATGTGCGCGCCGTGATGGACGAGATGGGCAAGGCGATGATGGGCACTGGCGAGGCCACCGGCGAAGATCGCGCGGTTCAAGCCGCCGAGAAGGCGATTGCCAACCCGCTGCTGGACGAGATCAGCCTCAGGGGTGCCAAAGGCGTGCTGATCAACATCACCGGCTCGCACGACCTGACCCTGTTCGAACTGGACGAAGCCGCCAACCGCATCCGCGAGGAAGTGGACCCCGAGGCCAACATCATCGTCGGCTCGACACTGGATACCGCAATGGAAGGTGGCATGCGCGTGTCGGTCGTGGCCACTGGCATCGACGCCACTGAGAAATCCGAGGACGTGCCGGTTGCGCGCCGTTCGATGTCGGCTCCGCTGACCCGCACGGTTTCAGCCGAAGAAGAAGCGGCTGAAGAAGAAGCCCCGGCAGCGGTTGCCGAACCGATTGAGGCCGAGCCCGTGCGTGAACCGTCGCTGTTCGAGGCGACAGAGGAGCCATCCGAGCCCCGTTTCCAACCTCAGGCTGAACAGGACGATGATGGCCTGCCGCCTCCGGCTTATCAGCCACGTGTCGCCGAATTCGAGCCGACGCCCGAGCCGGTTGAGCCTGCTCCGGAAAGCTATGCGCCGCAGCCTCAGCCTGCAGCAGGCACTCCGTCGCCCGAAGCATTGCAGCGTCTGCAAGCCGCTGTACAGAACGTCCCTACGGGGGATCGCAGCCATATGGCATCGCGTCCGCAGCCCGCTCCGGCGCCGCAATCCGAGGCGGATCGCCCGCGGTTTGGCTTCAACCGTCTGATCGACCGGATGACCGGTCATGCGGCGGATACACCGGCCCAACCGCAGCGTCAGCAGCCCGTGATGCGCCAGTCTGACGCCACGGCTCCGGCCCATGATCAGGCCGATCCCGAGCAGGAACGGATCGAAATTCCGGCCTTCTTGCGCCGTCAAGCCAACTGATCGCGGTAACAAAATACGTAAAAAGGGTCGTCTAGTGGCGGCCCTTTTTCATTTCAAAACAACAGCATGCCCTGATGTAAGCAGGGTTTTGCCGATCTGTTACATTCATGTTTCATTCGGTTACAAAGAGTGAGTTGAGCCTTTCGCCTGCGTTCCTTAACTGAATGCCCAACACGGCTAAAGCAGGCCGGACACCACTCACCGAGGCCCACATTGCAACATACGCTCAAATCTCCGATCACGTTTACCGGTGTCGGGCTGCACAGCGGCAAGCCTGCAAACATGGTTCTCAAACCGGCAGCCGCCGGTCATGGCATTTGGTTCAAACGGACGGATATTGATCTGGGCAATGCGCTGATCCCTGCGATTTACGACGTGGTGGAGCGGACCCCGCTGTGTACGCGTCTGGTGAACGAGGCGGGTGTGTCGGTATCGACGGTCGAACATATCATGGCAGCGCTGGCGGGTTGTGGTGTTCACAACGCACTGATCGAGATTGACGGTCCCGAAGTGCCGATCATGGATGGGTCTTCGATCGAATTTGTACGCGGGATCATGACCAAGGGTGTGCGCCGTCAGGCCAGCCCGGTGTTGGCCTATGAGGTGCTCAAGCCCGTTACTGCCTCGCGTGAGGGGGCCAGTGCGTCGATTGCGCCTGCGGACGGTCTGATCATTGACTTCCACATCGACTTTGAAGATGGCGCCATTGGCCGTCAGACCAAAACGCTGGACATGCGCAACGGATCGTTTGCGCGGGAACTCAGCGATTGCCGCACCTTCTGCCGTCGCATAGATGTTGAAGCGATGCGCGAAAACGGTCTGGCCCTGGGTGGCACGCTAGAAAACGCCGTGGTGGTTCAGGGGAACGAGGTTCTGACGCCGGGCGGGTTCCGTCGCGCAGATGAGGCTGTGCGCCACAAGATGCTGGACGCGTTGGGGGATCTCTACCTCGCGGGCGGTCCGATTCTGGGTCGTTTCACCGGCGACAAGTCCGGCCACTCGTTGACCAACACATTGCTGCGCACCCTCTTCGAGACACCTGGTGCAGTGCGACCGATCCTGTGCACGGCCGAACAAGCCGCGCGTTTGCCCGGTCAGGGCCTGATCTGGGACGAAATCCCGGCTGTCGCCTGATTGGATCAACTCTGCGTACAATTCCGGTGCTGGCTTTACTAAGGCGTTTTGCCCCGGAATTATATGTGCTAAACCAAGCCTAAATCCGGGGTTCGCTCCGACAAGTAATACAACAAGGATAGGCGGAATGGGTGGCACCAGGGCGGCGGTCAGATTCGCGGGCGCGATTCTTCTGACAGCAGTTTTGTCAGCATGTGGCGGCCAAGGGGCCGACCGCAGCCAGAACCTTGAGGGGTTTACCCCCGAGCAAATTTTTACACGCGGTGAGTTTGAGCTGTCGCAGAATCGCTCGGACGATGCGGCGTGGTATTTCTCGGAAGTCGAGCGTCTTTATCCCTATTCGGATTGGGCGAAGCGCGCGCTGATCATGCAGGCGTTCTCGTATCACTCGGACAAGAACTACGAAGAAAGCCGCGCTGCTGCGCAGCGCTTCATCGACTTCTATCCGGCGGATGAAGATGCGGCCTATGCGCAGTACCTTCTGGCGCTTAGCTACTATGATCAGATTGACGAGGTCGGGCGCGATCAGGGTCTGACCTTTCAGGCATTGCAATCTCTGCGCACGGTGATCGAAGTCTATCCGGACAGCGAATACGCGACCTCTGCCGTTCTGAAATTCGATCTGGCCTTTGATCACCTGGCGGGCAAGGAGATGGAGATCGGGCGTTATTATCTACGTCAGGATCACTATACGGCGGCAATCAACAGGTTCCGCGTTGTGGTCGAGGATTTCCAGACCACCTCTCATACCGCCGAGGCGCTTTATCGTCTGATCGAGTCCTACCTGTCCTTGGGGCTGGTGGATGAGGCGCAGTCGGCCGGTGCGATCCTTGGGTTCAACTACCGCTCGTCGGAATGGTATGATGCGGGCTACAAGCTGCTGACATCGCGTGGGCTGAAACCCAGAAGCCTGGGCAACAACTGGCTGAGCCAGATCTACCGCCAGACCGTCAAAGGTGAGTGGTTGTAATCGTCATGACGAACGGCGTGGGACGCTAAGACCCGATGCTGCGCGCCCTTGATATCCGCGACATGCTAATCATCGACCGGTTGGAACTGACCTTCCAACCGGGCCTGAACGCGTTGACCGGTGAAACCGGTGCGGGAAAGTCAATTCTTCTGGATTCGCTGGGCTTTGTGCTGGGCTGGCGCGGTCGCGCCGAATTGGTCCGTCAGGGTGCTGCGCAGGGCGAGGTTGTGGCCGAGTTCGAGCTATCGGACGATCATCCCGCCCACGCCATTCTGGCCGAGGCCGGATTGCCCAGCGGCGAGGAATTGATCCTGCGCCGCGTGAACACCGCCGAGGGGCGCAAGACCGCGTGGGTCAATGACCGCCGCTGCTCGGGCGAGGTGTTACGGACGTTGTCTGAGACATTGGTTGAGTTGCACGGTCAGCATGATGACCGAGGCCTGTTGAACCCGCGCGGGCATCGGGCGATGCTGGATGACTATGCCGGGGTCGCGGATGATCTGGCCTCGGTTCGTGCGGCCTGGAACGGGATGTCGCGCGCGCGGAAAGCGTTGGCCGAGACCGAGGCTGCCTTGGCCGCTATGCGCGCGGAAGAGGAATTCTTGCGTCACGCCGTGGCAGAGTTAGACAAGCTGGACCCACAACCGGGCGAAGACGCCGAACTGGACGCCCGCCGCCGCATGATGCAGGGAGCCGAGCGCATACGAGACGACGTGGTGCGGGCCTTTGACCTGCTGGGCGGAGACGGGGCTGAAGGCGCCATGTCCGACGCAGTCCGTTGGCTGGAAGGCGTATCCGACAACGCGGGCGGTCAGTTAGAGGAACCCATCGCCGCGCTTGGCCGCGCCCTGATCGAACTGGGCGAGGCGCAGGATGGCGTCAATGTCTGCCTACAAGCTTTGGACTTCAACCCCGCAGAATTGGAGCAGGCCGAGGAGCGTCTGTTCGCCATCCGCGCACTTGGCCGCAAACATGACGTGGCCCCCGATGATCTGGGCGCGTTTGCCGATACGCTACGTGAGCGTCTGCACAAACTGGACGCAGGTGATGCCGATCTGGCTGATCAGCGTGCTGCGGTTGAGGCTGCGCAGGCTGCCTATGACAGGGCTGCGACAGCGCTTAGTAATGCGCGCCGGCAGGCAGCGGGGCAGTTGGATGCGGCTGTGATGGCCGAGCTTGCGCCGCTCAAGATGGAACGAGCGGTGTTTCAGACCGAAATATCTCCCACTGATCCCGGCCCCGAGGGCGCCGACGCAGTGGCCTTTACCGTTGCCACCAACCCCGGCGCACCTTCGGGTCCGCTGAACAAGATCGCCTCGGGTGGAGAGCTCAGCCGCTTCCTGCTGGCGCTCAAGGTCTGTCTGACCGGCGAAGATAGCGCCCGCACGATGATCTTCGATGAAATCGACCGCGGTGTCGGCGGGGCAACTGCCGATGCGGTGGGCCGCCGTCTGGCCTCGCTTGCGCAGGGCGGGCAGGTTCTGGTCGTGACGCACTCGCCTCAAGTAGCTGCGCGTGCGGCACATCACTGGCGGGTTCAAAAACAAGTCACCGAGGGGCAAACTCTGTCGACCGTCATCCCGTTGGCTGACCCGGACCGGGTGGATGAGATCGCCCGCATGGTTGCAGGCGACACCATCACGGACGAGGCGCGCGCCGCCGCGCGTGCCCTGTTAGACGCATAGACCTTCTCACCTGCGCGATCCCGCTTTTATCCGTGCCGCCCGTAGCTTAGTAAGGGGTAGGTACTGATCCCCCGAGGGCACATGAGCCAATCAACCCGCACCGTTTTGCGCAACCAGCTGCATCAGGCTTTGGCCGCCATAAAGGATGCATGGCGGGTGATGCGGCGACGCGGACCCAGCCAGTTTCAGTTCTGGCTTATCGCGCTTGTGATCGGGATCGCAGCCGGGTTCATGGCGCTTGGATTTCGCAAGGCGATCCGCGCCTTGCAAGCCTGGGTCTATGATACGGAAAACATCCTACTACTCCACAGCCACGCCGAGATGTTGCCTTGGTTCATGATCCTGATCACCCCCATTGTCGGGGGTCTAATCGTGGGGATCATCCTGCACAGGTTCACCGATGACGGGAGGGTGCGCTCGGTCGCGGACGTGATCGAAGGAGCGGCGCTGACCGATGGTCGGGTCGAGCGGAAGGCCGGAGTCGCGTCTCTGTTTGCCTCGCTGATCACGCTTAGCACTGGTGGCTCGTCAGGGCGAGAAGGGCCAGTTGTGCACATGGCCGGGGTGATCTCGACCTGGGTCAGTAATCGTATCCATGCCGACGGGATCACCGGTCGTGACCTGCTGGGCTGCGCAGTGGCGGCGGCGGTTTCAGCCAGCTTCAACTCACCCATCGCCGGCGCATTGTTTGCGCTCGAGGTCGTGCTGCGGCACTTTGCTGTGCATGCGTTTGCGCCCATCGTGATTGCTTCGGTTGCGGGGACGGTGATCAACCGGCTGGAATATGGCGACGTGACCGAGTTTACTTTGGACACGCCCGGAACGCTGCAATTCTATGTGGAACTGCCCGCCTTTTTGATCCTGGGCCTTGTGTGCGGGCTGGTGGCGTTGCTGCTGATGCGATCGATCTTTTTCGCTGAGGATATCGGCAACCATATCCAAAATCGCCTATCCCTTCCGGGATGGCTGCGCCCTGCGGTGTCTGGGGCGATGCTGGGTCTGATTGCGATCTGGTTTCCCCATATCATTGGCGTTGGATATGAGACCACGATCCGCGCTTTGGCCGGGGATCTGACTTTGTCTGCCGCGATCCTGTTTGCCGTTATCAAAACTGTCGCCTTGGCGATCACAATGGGCGGACGTATGGGCGGAGGGGTCTTTTCGCCCTCATTGATGGTAGGAGCATTAACCGGGTTGGCCTTTGGCTGGATTGCTACGGGGGTGTTGCCGGATGTGTCGGGGACACCGTCGCTTTATGCTTTTGCCGGGATGGGCGCGGTGGCCGCTGCTGTGTTGGGCGCGCCGATCTCGACCACGTTGATTGTGTTTGAATTGACCGGTGAATGGCAGATCGGACTGGCGGTGATGGTCTCGGTCTCGATGTCCACCGCACTGGCCTCGCGCCTTGTGGACCGGTCATTCTTCCTGACACAGTTGGAACGCCGTGACGTGCATCTGGCCGCGGGGCCACAGGCCTATCTGCTGGCGATGCTGCGGGCGGGGGCGGTGATGCGCCCGATTGGCGATCCGCGCTCGATCACCAGGGAAGAGGCGCAGGCGCTGATCCAACAAGGCCTTTGTGTCAAGGCCAGCGCCACGCTTGAGGCGGCGATGCCCTATTTCGACCGGGACGACATTCCCTGTATCCCGGTCGTGATCATTGACGAAGACGGCTGCGAAAACCCGGTCGGCGCGCTGTTCCACATTGATGCGCTGAAAGCCTATAACCGCGCGCTGGCTGCCACGGCGGCCGAGGAACATTCCTAGCCGCGATAGACCGTCGCTGTGTCACCCAGATAATTGTCCCACGCAAACCAGTACGAGATATGTCCGGCCACGCGCGGCAATTCTGTGTCGTCTGGCCCGACCAGCGCCTCTTCGGTCAGGCGCCACTTTCCGCCCTTCTGGTCGACCAGCCCACCATCTGACGCGGTAAAGTGGTTGGACTTGCGCTCATAGGCGCGAACGGCGCGTTTGTCGGGGTTGCCGATCAGCACCAAGGGCCGGTTGGCAATCGCGTCATTGATCACCCGCGTGTTGCTGAACGCATCCAGCGGCCATGCGCGCGCCGCACCGAACTGGCGGATGGCGAAGACATAGTCCTTCTGCCGGTGCTGCGACTGATCGACCAGCGCCGGAAACATCAACTCGGACGAGGCGAAATAGTCGCGATATACCACACCCGACCCATAGTTGCGCCGGTGGCCGGTGCTGAGCGACAGAACCTGGGTCTTGGGATGCGACGCCTTCCAGCTTTGCCATGTGGTGATGACCACAGGGCGCTGTTTCAACTCGATCCCGCTGTCGACCAGAGGGCCGACGACCGGTTTGCCGGTGTATTGGTTCCACAACGAATGGGTCTCGCGGTCAAACATCAGCTTGTTCGAACGGTACAGGAAGCCCGATGAACCAAAGACAAAGGGCTTCCGCCGTCCTTCAACCTGGGTCTCAAACAAGATACCCGACCCGCAGAGCGTACAATAGGCCAGCGCGACCGGGACGCCTCCGATCACTTCGTTGAACATTTCGTGCCAGCCCATAATGCGCAGCGGATAGGCGCGCTCATCCCCGTTGATAGAAACACCAAAGACCAGATCGCCGTCCTTCAGATAATCCGCATCCGAGGCAGAGATCAGCTTGGGATTGTCCAACGAAGGGATGCCGTCCTTTTGAACACCGCCCCATGTGATTTCTTCCAACCGGATCTTCATCTTGTCGCGTTGCAGATATTCGGGCCGCAGGAATTCGTCGAAATTCTGGTCGATGCCCAGCAACACTTCGCGCTTGAACGGGATAAGCGAGGGGTGAGGCACGACTTGCGGGTTCTTTTCCTGCCAGATCATCCAGTCGAACCAGTCGGTACCAATATCTTCGCCGGTGAGGGTGCGCATGACCTGGGTGATGTCATCGCTGCGGCGACGGCCATAGCGCATGGCGGTCAGCAGGGCGGGCACGACGTCAGGGCTGCCGCGCTCGACCAGAAATTTCATGCTTTTCTCGAAATCCGTGCGACTGCTGTACAGCGTGGACCGAACCGCGTCCAGCACAGGGTCCGTTTGCGCAGACAGGGCACCGGGCATGGCCGTTGCGGCCCCAAGTAATCCTACAAAATTGCGGCGCGTTATTGACATTGCATCCTCCGGCTGATGATCGCGCGTATTCTGCCTTGCCGCGACCTAAAATGCATTCAACAGGCGCGTGAACCGGGCGTGAGCGGCGGCTTCCTTGATCGAAAACCGGTTTTGTCGGTAAGATTACGGAAAGCGACCCGGTTTCGATTTGAGAAATACAACCTGATTATTTCCGGGTTTTTGGTGAATTGACGACGCAGAAGTTTGCGCCACCTGATACGACTGATCTGATTTTGTGCCTAAACTCATATAGTTGGAGGCAATACGCGAATGAATTTGAAGAACCTCTCTTTGCGGGTCCCCGTGGCCCCTAACGCACACGTGCGTTGGTTCCGCGATAGTGTGTGCAACCCCTGCTTGTTGTCCGGTCCCTTTGCTGGTGCGCGATGTGTAAGTCCACAGTGATCAGCCCCATCGGCAGAAATTTGCTTGTGATCTTGGGCGGTTGCCCGGTTTCTGTTCCGGGCTGTGATTGTGGTTTGCACCGCTGGGGGCAAGCAGATGCGCGTGTTTGATGTTGCCGTCATAGGGGCGGGACCCGCCGCCTACGCCGCGCTGACCGCAATGCGCGGGCAGGCTTTATCTATAGCGGTCATAACCGGCGCAACCAAACGCTCCAATGTCGAAGGTCCGCCCAAAATTGTTTCGGTCGCCTATGAGCGCCAACAACCTGCGCACCTGACGGAACGCACCGTTGTGTCCGAGGGAGCACCACCACTGTTTTCTTCAGCCGAGATTGGGGGATTGGCCAATTATTGGGGCAAGCAGTTGCAGCTCTATGACAGCGGTGATCCCTGGGGCGACGGCCCTTTTCTTGAAAGCTGGAAGGATTACAGCGCCGCCTGCGATACGGTGCAGGCCGACCTCGAAATAACTGGCGGTGTCCGGCGAGAGCATTTGGATAACGGATTTGAAAAAAGCGCTCCACGGTTGTTGACCGGAACCGCGCAGGCACCGGGGTCCGGGCTTGATGCCATGGCCCTGGCATTCAAGGCGCGTCTGAATGAGCTTGAGCAAGCCGAACCTATTGATGGGCGGGTGCATCGGATTGAGGCCCGCGAGGGGCTGGTCTCAATAGAACTGGACGGAGGCGATGTGCTTCAGGCACGCTGTGTCTTTCTGGCGGCAGGTGTGTGGGGCACGGCCAGCTTGCTGATGCGCAGCGTATCGCAACTCAACCGACTAATGTTTCGCGACCACGCGCCCTACACGATCAACTGCTTTCGACTGGATCGCGCTTTGGGCTCGGCCCGCAGCTACGCGGATCGGGGGAATTTCAATGCGCTGACGTTGAAACACAAGGTGGATGGGCGCTGTGATATGTTCGCCTCAGTCTACGCGGTGTCACAGGCGCCGATCAGTTTGTTGACGGCCACTTTCGGACTGGGGCCGCATCTGAGGGGCAAGCGCATCGGTCGCCTGATCGACTTCGTCCAACCCGTTCGGATATGGACCCCCAGAACACAGGTTCAATTGCGCTATGATCTGCACCATACAACGGTCGAAGCTGTTCGACTACCTGACCCTGACGGTGACACGCAGCTGCAGCGCCTGTTGGATTGGCTGTCAGCGCATAGGGTGCGCCACACGCTTGGGACAACTGCACCGGGTCAAGGGTTCCACTACCACGACCTGACTTTCGGCCCGAAAGAAGACCCAGTCGATGATGTGGTGCGATCGGCATTTAGCGGTTTAGTTCGGGTTGTCGACGCCTCATGTTTGCAAAGGATCGGATGCCCTCCGCATACATTGACGTCGATGGCACAAGCTTTTGCACGGGTACGGCACGACCTTCAGGCAAACCAAGCAATGCGGAGGGCGATTTAGCCCGGTCGTCCTAGATTTGTTCGACCTTGACTGACTCGAGGCGATAGAACGCGATGTGATCCTTGATCTCGGCCACGGCTTGGATTGGGTCCTCATAGCTCCAAGCCGCGTTTTCTGTAGTTGAGGACTTATTGACGATCGAGAAATGCGTGGCGTCGCCCTTATGCGGGCAATGGGTGCTTTTGTCCGTGCGGTCCAGAAAGGCCATGGCGATATCGCTGCGGGGGAAGTAGATGACCGGTTCCAAATCACCTTCCAGCAGTTCAAGCGCATTGGTGGTTTCGCCCAAAATGGCACCGCCCGAACGTACGCTCCACTTGCCAGACGCTTTGCTGATGGTGATCTCGGTCATAGATATTCCTTCCCCTTAAGTTGTTTCGGGCCTCTCCTCTGCCCTGTGAGTGTGACAGTCTTGTGTCAGATCGGCGCGGTTGCGGCATCCAACCACAGTTGCGCGGCTGGGCCCAGCCTGGGTCGGATTTTTTCCGTAACGTCGCGGTGATAGGCGTTCAGCCAGTCGCGCTCAGCCGCGCTGAGCATTTCGACCACAATCAACCGACGGTCGATGGGCACAAATGTCAGCGTTCGCCAGTTCAACATTGCCCGCTCGTCGTCGCCACCGGGTAGGGCAGGGGCCTCTTGCACCACCACGAGGTTTTCGATGCGGATGCCAAAAGCCCCTTCGCGGTAATAGCCCGGCTCGTTTGACAGGATCATGCCCGGCTTCAACGGCACATGGCTGACGCGCGACAGGCGCTGAGGGCCCTCGTGCACGCTTAGATACGCGCCCACGCCGTGGCCGACGCCATGGTTGAAATCCTGCCCCGCCGCCCACAAGGGCGTTCGCGCCACGCATTCGATATCTCGTCCGGCCAAGCCCACGGGCCAGCGCAGCATCGACATGTCGATCATGCCTTTCAGAACGCGGGTAAAGCAGGCTTTCTCTTCGTTCCCAACCTCGCCAATGGCGATGGTCCGGGTGATATCGGTGGTGCCATCAAGATACTGACCGCCGCTGTCCAGAACCAGAATATGGCCGTTTTCCAGCAGGGTATCGGTTTCTTCGGTCACGCGGTAATGCATGATCGCCCCATTGGGACCGGTGCCCGCGATGGTGTCGAACGAGATATCCTGAAGCGCGTTGTCCTTGCGGCGGTTGTCCTCCAGCCGCGTCACCACCTGCGTTTCGGTCACACTGCCGGGGTGCTGCGTGTCCAGCCAGCACAATGTCTCGACTACTGCAACGGCATCGCGCAGATGCGCCTCGGCGCTGCCCGCGATCTCGGCTGGGTTCTTGCAGGCTTTGGGCAGGGCACAGGGGTCGCCACCATCGACGACCTTGTCCTGCACCGCATCAGCCACGATCTGCGGCAGCGTTCCCAAATCGACCTGAACCGGCCCCTCTAGCGCGGCAACAGCGTCAAGAAACGCCTCGGGCGCGTGTAGCCGAACCTGAGGCTCCAAGGGCGCAGACAGTTTCTCTGCCGCCATGAACAGATCGACACCTCCATCTGCATGCAAAATGGCAAACCCATGGGCCACGGGGTTATATCCGATATCCGAGCCACGTACGTTCAGCAGCCACATGATCGAATCCGGTAAAGTGATCACGGCTGCCCCACATCCCGCGTCACGCAGTGCGGCGGCCAACCCAGCGATCTTGCTGTCCGAGGTCTCGCCCGCAAATTCAAGCGGGTGCTCCTTGACTGGGTTCATCGGCGGGGCAGGCTGATCGTCCCAAATGCTGTCAACCAGATTGGCAGAACGCACCAGCTCAATCCCGGTACCTGCCAGATCCTTTTGCGCGCCGGCGATCTGAGCCGCCGCGTGCAGCCAGGGATCGAACCCCACCTTGCCACCTTGGGGCAACTGATCCTTCAACCACGCGCTCAGGGTGGTTTCGGGCCAGTTGACCGGAGTATATTCCGGCGCGACCTGTGCCTTGACCTGCGTGCGATAGCGCCCATCGACGAACACCCCGGCGACATCGGTCAACGCAACACAAAACCCGGCCGATCCTGTGAAGCCTGTCAACCACGCCAAACGCTCATCCCGAGGGGCCACATATTCGCCCTGATGCGCATCCGAGCGAGGGACCAAAAACCCGTCCAATCCAGCCTGAGCCATCTCTGTGCGCAAAGCGGCCAACCGGGGTGGCCCTTGTTCGGGGCGCGCGGTTACGGCAAAGGATTGGAACATTTATTACCTCATCACTTCAGGGCCGCGCCCTTCGATTTATGACAACGACCGGCCAAAGCCGCGTTCAACCGACCTTGCGCATACCCATCACACGGGCGCGCGCCCTTGGGTCATTGTCGAAGAGGGCGGCAAGCTGTTCGGTCATTGCACCGGCAAGCTGTTCGACATCGGTAATCGTGACGGCACGGTCATAATACCGTGTCACGTCATGGCCGATCCCAATGGCCAGCAGTTCGACCATATTGCGCTTTTCCACCATGGCGATGACGTCGCGCAGATGCTTTTCCAGATAGTTCGCCGGGTTCACGCTGAGCGTTGAATCATCAACCGGCGCCCCGTCCGAGATCACCATCAGGATCTTGCGCTGTTCGCGCCGCATCATCATCCGGCGATGGGCCCATTCCAGTGCCTCACCGTCGATGTTTTCCTTCAGCAGGCCTTCTTTCATCATCAGGCCCAGATTTGGGCGTGCCCGCCGCCAGGGCGCATCGGCCCCCTTGTAGATGATGTGGCGCAGATCGTTCAAACGCCCCGGCTGCTGCGGGCGACCGTCGTTCAACCACGCCTCGCGTGCCTGCCCACCCTTCCATGCACGGGTGGTAAAGCCCAGAATCTCGACCTTGACGTTGCAGCGTTCCAGCGTCCGCGCCAGAACATCGGCACAGATCGCAGCGATTGAGATCGGACGCCCGCGCATCGAGCCGGAGTTATCCAGCAGCAACGTCACCACGGTGTCGCGGAACTCGGTGTCCTTTTCCATCTTGAAGCTCAGCGGCGTGGTCGGATTCGCCACCACCCGAGCCAAACGACTGGCGTCCAGAATGCCTTCTTCCAGATCGAATTCCCAACTGCGGTTCTGTTGCGCCTGAAGGCGGCGCTGCAACTTGTTGGCCAGCCGGCTCACTGCGCCCTTTAGCGGCTCTAGCTGTTGATCCAGATAAGCGCGCAACCGTTCCAATTCGGCCGGTTCGGCCAGATCTTCGGCCGCGATCTCCTCGTCATGGGTGTTCAGATAAACCTTATAATCCGGGTCCGCATCCGAAGCTGGCGGTGGCGCCGGGGGCTCCAGCGGAGCCTCCCCTTCGGGCATCTCAGCCTCGTCGCCCATCTCTTCATCAGCCATCTCATCCATCGAGACCTGGGCCTGCGACTGATCCTGCTGCTCTTCCTGGCTCTGTTCCGGCGTGGCGTCAGCGTCCTGCTCGTCTTGTTCATCCTGACCGGTGCTGTCGGGGTCAGGCTGCTCTTCAGTGTCCTCTTCGGCCTGATCTTCCTGCTCGTCATCCAACTCATCCGGGTCATCGCCCAGCTGGTCACCATAGCCCAGGTCTTTGATCACTTGACGCGCGAATTTGGCAAACTCGGCTTGATCCGAAAGAACCTCACCAATGTTCTCGAGAACGCCACCAGCCTGTTCCTCGATGAACCCGCGCCACAGGTTCATGATGTTTTCCGCCGCCGGAGGCAGATCGCGCCCCGTGGCCAGATGCCGGATCAGATACCCTGCCGCAACCGACAAGGGCGCATCGGCAGGTTGCTTGCATTGGTCATAGCCGCGCCGGATCGCCTCATGCGCGATCTTGACGTCGATATTGCTGGCGGTGCCGGGCATATCGCGCGCGCCCATTGCCTCGCACCGGGCGGTCTCCATTGCTTCGTACAGGTCCCGCGCCATATCCCCCGGAGGCGCATAGCGTGCGTGTGTCGCGTCGTCATGATACCGACGCTGCAAGGCCAAGGCATCCGCCGTGCCGCGTGCCAGCAAGACCTCTTCACGGGTCATGCGGCGGCTGACCTGCGGCAGGCGCATCGCTTCGCCCGACAAGCCCGAGGGGTCAACAGTGTAGGAAACGCTCAACTCCGGATCGTCGGCCATGACCTTGGTGGCCTCGGCCAAGGCCTTCTTGAACGGATCAGCAGGATTGTCGTTCTTCTGCACCATGTTCGGACGCCCTCTATTCTATGCAAACCCAGAGGCATAAAGCGCACCGGGATCCACCTTCATATGGCCAAAAATATCCCCGCCGGAGGCATTGCGCCCGATATGGGCGCAATTCTCAGCTTATCCGACACTGGCAGACGCTGCGCTTTCAGGCAATTCCTCGTCAAAACAACGCTGGTAGAACTCAGCAACGGTCTGACGTTCCAATTCGTCACACTTGTTCAGGAACGAAAGGCGGAACGCGTAGCCAACATTGCGGAAAATCTCGGCGTTTTGGGCCCAGTTAATCACTGTCCGCGGGCTCATGACCGTGGACAGATCGCCATTCATGAAAGCGGTCCGGGTCAGGTCAGCCACAGTCACCATCTGGCTGACGATCTTGCGGCCTTCGGCGGTGTTGTAATGCGGAGCCTTCGACAAGACGATCATCGTCTCGGCGTCGTGGCTCAAGTAGTTCAGCGTTGCGACCAAAGACCAGCGGTCCATCTGCGCTTGGTTGATCTGTTGGGTGCCGTGGTAAAGACCGGTGGTGTCGCCCAGGCCAACGGTGTTGGCGGTGGCGAACATGCGGAAATAGCGGTGCGGTGTCAGAATCTCGTTCTGGTCCAACAAGGTGAGGCTTCCGTTCGCCTCAAGCACACGCTGAAGTACGAACATGACGTCGGCTCGCCCGGCATCGTATTCGTCGAAGACGATCGCAACCGGGTTGCGCAAAGCCCAGGGCAGGATGCCCTCGCTGAATTCGGTGATCTGAACGCCGTCGCGCAGTTTGATTGCGTCCTTGCCGATCAGGTCGATCCGGCTGATGTGACTGTCGAGGTTGACCCGCACTGCAGGCCAGTTCAGGCGTGCAGCGACCTGTTCAATATGGGTCGACTTACCTGTACCGTGATAGCCTTGGATCATCACCCGGCGGTTATGGGTAAAACCTGCCAAAATCGCGAGGGTCGTATCGGGATCAAACTTGTAAGTCGAGTCAATCTCGGGAACCCGTTCGGTTGTTTCGTAAAAGCGTTTGACCTGCATATCGGTGTCGATGCCGAACACTTCGCGGACCGAAATCTCTTCTGAAGGATGTGCATTTGCGTCAATCGGCCAATCCATGCCTGTCGTCCTTATCTTGATACCTCAGCCTCGCGCGGGCTTTCGAACCTGTGTGTGGTGCAACATATTCCGTGGAAGGGCAAGGAAAAGCCGCTCGGTTCGTGTGTCCTGCTGGATTTTCCCCAAAAAACGTCGTGATACCCAAATGCACAGATTTCGATTCAAGCCCATGCAATAGGCTGAACGGCTGTTGGAATGCCGAAGATCGGGGCCTTACTCTCCAGTTTTTGTTTGCCTCAATTCGATGCAGGATCACATTGCTATGTTGTGATATGATTGGCATACTAACCTTATGTTTGGGCAAAACTTGTGTCCGTTGTTGTGTTTAGCGGTAAAGATCTAGATGGCGCTTTCGATAATCGGCCCCTCTTCGCTTTCGATTCCCAGTGGATCGTCCACTGTGATGCAGCAATATTTTGCGACGAAATCTGGAGCATCCTGGAGTGTGGTCGTTTCTGGGACCGGTGGATTAGACCCGATGGATTACACCGTTTCGATTTCATCAAGCGGAGTTTTGACTGTCGAGCTAACCGAAGGGGCCGTTATCCCACCGAACACGTCACTCACTCTTGAAATATTCGCTTCGACAGGACCCGGAAATGGAAACAACGACTCGCTCATTGTCACAGTTGCGCTGCCGGCAGGTACAGTTCCCTGTTTCGTAAAAGGCACTTTGATTGAGACCGAACATGGTCCTTGTCTCGTCGAAGACCTTGTTGTTGGGGACAAAGTCCGAACATCAAGCGGTGAACTATTGCCCATAGTATGGATTGGCCAAAAAACCCTTGGCGCAGAAGTATTGAAACGAACCCCCCATATGCGCCCGGTTTGCATTCAAGAAGGATCATTCGGAGACGGCTTACCGAACCGCGACTTGTACGTCTCACCACAGCATCGCATTGTTTTGGAGGGATGGCGTGCTGAACTGCTTTACGGAGAACCTCAGGTATTCGCAGCGGCCATTCATCTGGTCAACGACAAGACCATACGTCAGGTGCAATTGGATCAGCCTGTTACGTACTTTCACGTCGCATGTAGTCGCCACACGATCCTGACATCGAACGGTTTGCCAACAGAAAGCCTGTTTCTGGGCGAAATCGCTTTAATGTCATTCGATCGTGAAGACGTGCAGGAACTGGTGTCGCTGTTCCCAGAACTCCGTAGTGATGCTTTCGGATGGAAGCAAACGCGCATACGCTGCTTGAAACGTCAGGAAGCACAAGCGTTAAAGGCGTCTCTAAGTGCATAGAGGCGTTACTTGAAATTCCGGCTGTCCTTGATCTGATCCCAGGCCCAGACGACCTCTTGCAACTGTTCTTCCTGGCTGCGGTCACCACCGTTCATGTCGGGGTGCAGCACCTTGATCAGTTTCTTGTAGGCTTTACGCACTTCGGCCTTGGACCAGCTGTCATTGGCTTCAAGGATTTCAATCGCGCGGCGCTCGGTCGGGGGTAGGCGGCGGCCACCTGTGCCCGCCGTGCGGCCCTTGTTCTGCGTGCCATTGGCGCCCAGAACCTGATGCGGGTCTTCGATACCCAGACGGGCCCAGGCACGCGCCTCGGGGTCGCCCATGGGTTTGGTTTCACGCTCCCAAACCTTGTCCTTCGAGCGTTGCGCATTCATCTCGGCTTCAGTCGTGCCGTCGAAGAAATTCCATTTCTGGTTATATTCGCGCACGTGCTGCTGGCAGAACCAGAAGAAATCGTCCAGCACATCCGGCGCTTTGGGTGCGCGAAACTTGCCCGCCTCTTCACAGCCTTCATGATCGCAGATTCGGACTGAGGTCTCAGACGCGCCCGACATTCCCCGACGCCCGCGCGGGTTCTTTTTCTTGGCGCTGGAGACGGACATATCGAATCCGAAAGGGTCTGATTTCGTCATGCTGTGATCCTTAAGAACGCATCTTCTCGACTCGGAGGCAGCAGTTTAGTCTAAGCAGCCGAAAGTAGAAGAGGGGAGGCGGTAAAATTTTTGCCGCTGAGCATAAAAATGACCGTGACCGACGAAATCCGCACCGCCTTGCAATCCGCCTTTGACCCGCATGAGCTGGAGGTGGTGGATGACAGCGAAAGCCACCGGGGCCATGCGGGCTTTCAGGAAGGTGGCGAGAGCCATTTCAACGTCCGCATCCGCGCCGCCGTGTTCGAAGGCCAATCCCGCGTCGCCCGCCACCGCGCCGTTCACAAGGCGCTGGGGGATATCGTGCCGCGTATCCATGCGCTGGCGCTGGATATCGGGGTGTGAAAGCGCCAAGATGGCGGAAACCGAGGTGAACATGTACGGATCGCAAACAAAAGTGACACTCGAATCCACTCTGACCTGCCCGTCCTGCGGGCATGTCGAGACGGAAACCATGCCCACAGATGCGTGCCAGTGGTTCTATGAATGCAAGTCCTGTCAGACAGTGCTGAAACCTCTGAACGGCGACTGTTGCGTCTTTTGTTCTTACGCGACAGTGCCCTGCCCACCGATCCAAGAGGGCAATTCCTGCTGCGCGTAAGTGTGTCTCAGGGTTTTTCCTGCGGTTCTGGGGCGGCTTCCGAGCCTTTCAACGACAGCGGCGGCTCTTTCACCTCTTCCGCAATCGGGGCCGGGGCCACGACCATTTCGGGGCCCGGAACAGGCTGGGCCAAAGGTACGCCTTCGGGTGTTTCCGTCGGGCCGCGGGTAGAGACGAAACTTGGTTCGATTTCGCGCCGGAACACCAGAACATTGCGCCAGTTCACGGTTGAGCCAGTCAGACCCGTTCGTTCCTCGCTGGGCAGTAACTCTGCACGCTGATATTCCCAGCCGTCCTGCCCCATCTGGTTGAGCACCTGTTCGACCGAGGCCGCAAACCGGTCCTCGGCGGTTTTGGCCCCTTTGGCCTTGCCGCTTTTCTGCGGGGCGGGGACGACTTTGTATTCGTAGCGCGGCATCGGATCTTCCTACCTGTTCGTTCCCGGCAATCTAGCATTTTGAGGCCATTGGGAAAGTCTCCTTCGCGTGGTGCCCGGCTTGTGTTGCCCGGACACAGCGCAAAAGAAAGGCGGCAGTGGGTATGCCCTCTGCCGCCCTTTCATCAATTTCTGTAGATTTAACCGCCCAGCTTCTTGGCAACCAGCTCGTTCACGGCCTTGGGGTTGGCTTTGCCGCCGGTGGCTTTCATCACCTGACCAACGAACCAGCCCGCCAGTTTCGGGTTCACCTTGGCCTTTTCAACCTGCGCGGGGTTGGCGGCGATGATCTCGTCCAAAGCGGCCTCGATCGCACCGGTATCGGTGACTTGCTTCATACCGCGTTCTTCCACGATCTGCGCGGGGTCGCCGCCTTCGGTATAAACGATCTCGAAAAGATCCTTGGCGATCTTGCCCGAGATGGCATCCGATGAAATCAGATCAATGATCCCACCCAACTGCGCCGGAGACACCGGGCTGTCGGTGATGTCGTGATCTTCTTTTTTCAGGCGGCCAAACAGTTCGTTGATAACCCAGTTCGCGGCCAGCTTGCCGTTGCGGCCTTTTGCGACCTCTTCGAAATAGGCGGCGCTTTCCACTTCGGCGGTCAGGACCGACGCGTCATAGTCGGTCAGGCCGAATGCCTCAATGAACCGCGCCTTTTTGGCGTCGGGCAGTTCGGGCAATTTGGCGGCAATGTCGTCGACCCAGCCTTGTTCAATTTCCAATGGCAGCAGGTCGGGATCGGGGAAATAGCGGTAATCATGCGCCTCTTCCTTGGACCGCATCGAGCGTGTCTCAGCCTTGTCCGGGTCATAGAGGCGGGTCTCCTGCTCTACTTCCCCACCAGCTTCAACGATGGCGATCTGACGACGGGCTTCGACCTCAATCGCTTGCTGGATAAAACGCATCGAGTTCATGTTCTTGATCTCGCACCGCGTGCCCAGATGCGAGAAGTCCTGCGTTTCCTGATACTTCTCATACGCGCCCGGCAAACAGATCGAGACGTTCACGTCCGCCCGCAAGTTGCCGTTCTGCATGTTGCCGTCGCAGGTGCCCAGATAACGCATGATCTGGCGCAGCTTGGCGATATAGGCGGCGGCCTCTTCGGGGCCACGGATGTCGGGGCGCGACACGATCTCCATCAGGCAGACGCCCGTCCGGTTCAGATCGACAAAGGACATATGCGGGTCCATGTCATGGATGGATTTGCCCGCGTCCTGCTCCATATGGATGCGTTCGATGCGGACCTTTCGCGCGGTGCCGTCGCCCATTTCGACCAGCACTTCGCCTTCTCCCACGATGGGGTGGTACAGCTGGGAAATCTGGTAGCCCTGCGGCAGGTCGGGGTAGAAATAGTTCTTGCGGTCAAAGGCTGATTTCAGATTGATATCCGCCTTCAGACCCAGCCCGGTGCGCACCGCTTGTTCAACGCAATATTCGTTGATGACCGGCAGCATTCCAGGCATCGCCGCGTCCACGAAGGCCACGTTTGAATTGGGTTCGGCTCCGAATTGTGTCGATGCGCCCGAGAAAAGCTTGGCGTTGGATGAGACCTGAGCGTGCACCTCCATCCCGATGACCAGCTCCCAATCGTGCTTGGCCCCGGCAATGGTTTTGATTTTGGGCATTTCATATGTCAGGTCGAGCATGGCGCGCCTCTATTTCCGCAGAAGTCTAAGCCTGCGTATTAGGCGTGCCACGCCAAAGGGGCAAGGGGGAATCAGTGGCTGGACAGGCGCGGGCCCGAGGGGGTGAAGGTCACATCCATGCCCTTGCGCAGTTCTTCGCTGAACAGGTTGCCAATCGCACGCAGCGCGTCACGGTGGCCGCGTGCGGCAAACCGCTCGGTCGAGTTGATGCGCACAGCGTTGTTGAACCCGTTTGCGGCATGGGCCCAGACCAGCGGGTGCAGCTCGGTCAGGTGGTCAAGGATCAGCCAGTTCGCAGCCTCGTGGATTTGCGCGCGTACGGCGTCGGCTTGGGCGTTCTGGCCCTGACCTTTTTTGATCGTGATGGCGCAATAGGCGGCCAGCATGTTGACCATTTCCTGATCGGGGCGGTGGCGCAGAATGTCGCGAAGACCTTGCAGGAAATATTCGACATCCAACCGTGCACAGGCTTCGTCATCCAAGACGATGGCGTCGAATTGGGCCCAGGTATACCCGCCTGCGCCCCAGATATCATGGGTGCGGGCGGCATTGCGCAGGGCTTGCACCTCAAGCTCTTCGTAGCTGCCGAACCAGCGCGGCAGCAGATGCGTGCCCATAGCGCGCATGTGGCGCTGGTTATGCGGGTCCAGCGTGATCAGGCGTTCGTATTTGTCGGCCACGCGGACGCGCGTCTTGCGCTGTCCCGCCAGCAGAGCGCAATCGGCAGCTGCGACAAGGGGGCTGTCCGGCGCCGCTTCGCGACAAGCAGGCAGGATCGCCGCAGCCCGGTCGAAATGCGCAGCACAGCGCGATTGATGCAGCGGCGGCAGTTTGGCCTCGGTGGCCGTGCCACGCCACGCCCATGCGATGTCGATATGCGCCAGCGCAACCACCAGCGCGATCATCGGATCACCGGCGTTTTCGCGCATTTCGTCTTCCAACTCTGAGATACCGCCCAGCAGGTCATAGTCCCGCACTTCTTTCAGGTCGGACAGGGCATGTTCGACGGCCAGAACCACATCGGCGCGGGCTCCGAAGGCCAGCAGATCTGCAATCGGCATCCCGTCCGGGGCAGACGTGCGCGCCTCATCCGCTGCTTTCATTTCCTGCGACAAAACCGTCCACAGGCCCTGACGCGCCAGATGGCGGCCCCGCTCGATCGCATCGCGACCAGCGATGTCGTCCTCGCGGGCATCGGCCAGCGGGATGTTCACTTGCCCCCGATTCGGGAACACGGATGCGACATCTGCTGACAGATGCAAATCTGCTGGAATTTCGGGGACAAGGGCGCTGGGCGCAGTGGATCGGAAAAACCGCAACATGGTGAAACTCGGTAACTGTAAAAACTGGCAACTGCTGAACTGTCGCCGCGAATTGATTCAAATTCAAGATTTTGGGCCTGTTTTGCCCATAATTTGGGAACAATGAGGTCTTGAGATGGGGATTATGCCTAGAAAACCGTAAAGTGATGACGCTTTACCCGAAGCCCCGCTTGCTGCAAAAGCCGCTCGAATTCCCGGTGCGGAGGGGTCGATTCATCGGGCAGGCGAATCTTTTTCTCGGACCTAAGCACAAGTGAAACGCGCACGCTGAAGTCCCAGCGGGTGTCCATGCGCACGTGGTCGATATCGGCCAGATTGACCTCGGCCTGACGCGCGCCGGTGAACCAGCTGATCCGGTCTGGCTCTAAGGTCAGACCGGCGCTGGTGCCGCGGGCAAAATCCCACAGCGCAGGCAGGGTGGTCAGCGCCAATAGCGCCATCAGCCACCACGCGGCATCAAACAGGATCACCAGGGCAATCAGTGCCCCATACACGCAGAGCAGGATCGCCAAAACGCTTGGCGTCCTGTTCTGACGTGTGAACGTGTAAGGCGTCATGCGCCCAGAATGCGCGAGACCATCTCGGTCGTGTCCCGCGACAGATCGGGTGTTTCTGCGATGCGGGTTAACTGCGCGCGGATCAGAGTCTGACGGTCGGTGTCATAGCGTTTCCACGTCTGGAAGGCCGAGCACATCCGTGCCGTCGTCTGCGGGTTCACTGGGTCCAGTTTGATCAACCAGTCCGCCAGCAAGGCATAACCCGCCCCATCTGCTCGGTGGAATCCGGCATGGTTCATCGCCAACGCTCCCATGACGGCGCGGAAGCGGTTGGGGTTTTTCCAGTTGAAATCCGGATGCTCTGTCAGGTTGCGCGCCACATCCGCCGTCGCCTCTGGTGCCGCCATCGAGACTTGCAGTCCAAACCACTTGTCCATCACCAGCCGGTCATGTTGCCACTGGTCAAAGAATGCGGCCAGCTCAGCCTGTCCCTTGCCTGCGCGCAGAAGGCAGGACAGGGCCGTCAGTTGCAGGGTCATATTGTCGGCGGCTTTGTATTCCTCGGCGGCCTTGGCTCCTCCGTCCAGTCGTGAGGTCAACGCCAAAGCGGCCCCGCCCAAGGCGCGTTTTCCAGATTGATCGGCATCAGGGCTGTACGGAGCATCAATCACGGTCTCGCTGTGCAAACGCGGCAGCAGGTCCTGTACGTGCTGTGCAGTGACCTGCCGCAGCGTCTCGACGGCGGTCCAGATTGCCATTGGATCGGGTGTTAAGCCTTTCTCGTGCAACGCGGCAGCCAGTTCAGATTGTGTCGGAAGGCCCGACACCAAAGCGCGGTAGGCCGGGTCCAGATCACCATCGCGCAGCACAGCCAGAAGGCCATCCAGATAGTCCGCATCGGGGGCTGCATCGGACTGAATCATGTTCAACAGCGTGTCTTCGGTCAGCGAGCGCCCGGCTTGCCAGCGGTTGAACGCGTCTGTGTCATGGGCCAGCAAAAAGGCGCGTTCAGCGTTGTCTTGATCCTGTTCCAGAATAACCGGGGCGGAGAAATCCCTCAGCACCGAGGCTGTCGGTTTGGCTGCCAGCCCGGTGAAGGTAAAGCTCTGGCTGGCCTCTGTCAGTTCCAGCACCTCAGTCGCGCGGACCTCATCGCCGTTGGGGCCCAGCAGACCCACCGCCACCGGGATCACCTGCGGCAGTTTTTTGTCCTGACCTGGCGTTGGCTCGGTGCGCTGTGACAAGGTCAGGGTGTAGGTGCCGTCTGCCCATTCTTCGGCCACCGACACGCGCGGAGTGCCGGATTGACTGTACCAGCGCTTGAATTGGCTCAGATCGCGGCTGGTCGCATCCTCGAATACCTTGATCCAGTCTTCTATCGTGCAGGCTTGCCCGTCATGCCGATCGAAATACAAGTCCAGCGCCTTGGCATAGGCTTCATCACCCACCAGCCGCTTCAGCATACCGATGATTTCGGCACCTTTTTCATAAACGGTGGCGGTATAGAAATTGTTGATCTCTTGAAAGCTCTCGGGCCGTACGGGATGCGAGAGCGGACCGTTATCTTCGGGGAATTGCCGTGCGCGCAGGTCGATAGCGTCGTGGATGCGTTTCACCGGGGCCGAGCGCATGTCGGATGTGAATTGCGCATCGCGGAAGACCGTAAGACCTTCTTTCAGACAAAGCTGGAACCAGTCGCGGCAGGTGATGCGGTTGCCGGTCCAGTTGTGGAAATACTCATGCGCGATGATCGCTTCTATCCGCTCAAAATTCATATCGGTCGAGGTCTCGGGGCTGGCCAGCACGGCCGAGGAGTTGAAGATGTTCAGCCCCTTATTCTCCATCGCGCCCATGTTGAAATCATCCACGGCCACAATGTTGAACACGTCCAAATCGTATTCGCGGCCATAAACGTCCTCGTCCCATTTCATCGACTTTTTCAGCGCCTCCATGCCAAAGGCGCATTTGCCCTCGTCGCCGGGGCGGACCCAGAGGTTCAGCTCGACATCGCGCCCGGACATGGTGGTGAACTGGCCCGGATGTGAGATCAACTCGCCCGCGACCAGAGCGAACAGATAGGCAGGCTTGGGCCAAGGGTCGGTCCATTCGGC
This sequence comes from Ruegeria sp. F12, assembly GCF_056533885.1. Lineage (NCBI taxonomy): Bacteria > Pseudomonadati > Pseudomonadota > Alphaproteobacteria > Rhodobacterales > Roseobacteraceae > Ruegeria > Ruegeria sp. F12. The sequence continues at coordinate 342,993 of NZ_JBQFOV010000005.1, forward strand.
CCAGCCTTCGCCTTTGCCGCTTGGGTTGCCGTTGGACAGCAGCACGGGCAAATCGCCGTTGATGCGCACGGTGAAGGTGGACATCACATCGGGGCGGTCGGGATAATAGGTGATCTTGCGGAACCCTTCCGCCTCGCACTGGGTGCAATACATCCCGTTTGACATATAGAGCCCCTCAAGCGCGGTGTTGTTGCCGGGGTCAATCTCAACCTCGGCCTCCCAGATGAAGGGCGCGTCAGGGGCGGGCGCGGTCAGGCCCTTATCGGTCACCTCGGGCGCGATCTGCACCCCGTCAATGCAGGCGCGGATCAGGGTCAGTTCTTCGCCGTGTAGAAAGAAGGTGCGGTCCGTGGCATCGGGGTTGGGGCGGAAAGCAATGCGCGATGTTACGCGGGTGGCGTGCGCTGCCAGATCGAAGGTTAGACGCACGCTGTCCACAAGATAGCCAAAGGGCGTGTAGTCTTTGAGATAGATCGTCGTAGGGGCAGCGTCGCGCATCGGGGCCTCGCATCGGTTGGAGTTTGAGGCGACGTTATGGTCTGTGGCAATGGGCTGCAAGCCGTGTCGCGGATGGGGCGGATCCCAGGTAACGCGATTTTGGTAAGATTTTTTTACCAGAACGCAACGGCAAACGTTGCCTATCGGAAACTTACGCTCTAAATGCTGGCGGTATGCAGTGGCGTACATTGGCAGGAGGAACAAAATGACCAGCAGACAGACACGCAGCGGGCTTCAAGTCGACCCAGTTCTGGCCGACTTCATCGAAGGTAGGGCTCTGCCGGGAACCGGTGTCACCGCTCAGACATTCTGGGATGGTCTGTCGCGGATGGTGTCCGAACTTGGGCCCAAGAACCGCGCGTTTCTTGCCAAGCGCGAAGAGATTCAGGGCCAGCTGGACGCATGGCATGTTGACCGTAAAGGTCAGGACCATGACGCCGAAGCCTATCAGGGGTTTCTGCGCGAGATCGGCTATTTGGTCGAAGAAGGTGATGACTTTCAAATCGAAACCGCCAATGTCGATCCTGAGATTGCCTCGATCCCCGGCCCGCAACTAGTCGTGCCGATAACTAATGCCCGGTTTGCGCTGAACGCCGCCAACGCGCGTTGGGGTAGTCTGTATGATGCTCTGTACGGCACGGACGCAATGGGCGATCTGCCCGCCGCGGGAGGGTATGACGAAGTACGCGGTGCGCGTGTGATTGCATGGGCCAAAAGCTTTTTGGATGACGCGGTGCCGCTGGCTGCAGGCTCGTGGGCCGATGTGTCCAATCTGCACGTCGAAGACGGTGCGCTGGTACCCGCGCTGGCCGACGCTTCGGCATTTGTTGGCTTTGGCGGTGAGGCCGGGAAGCCCGATTTCGTTCTGCTGAAGAACAACGGGCTGCATGTGAAAATCGTCGTCGATGCTTCTAGCAATATTGGCGCGACCGACCCGGCGGGGATTGCGGATGTACATATGGAATCGGCGCTGTCCACGATTATGGACTGCGAGGACTCGGTCGCCTGTGTGGATGGAGAAGACAAGGTCGTGGCCTATAGCAACTGGCTGGGCCTGATGAAAGGCGATCTGGCTGAGGAGGTGACCAAAGGAGGCACCACCTTTACCCGGAAACTGGCCGATGATCTGACCTATACCACCGCAGGCGGCGAACAGGACGTGCTGAAAGGCCGTTCGCTGATGCTGATCCGCAACGTGGGCCATTTGATGACTAACCCGGCCGTTCTGGATGGTGATGGCAATGAGATCGGTGAGGGCCTGATGGATGCGCTCTGCACCACTCTGATCGCGATGCATGATCTGCAGCGTGAGGGCGGCAACTCGGTCAAGGGGTCTGTCTATGTGGTCAAGCCCAAGATGCACGGGCCCGCCGAAGTGGCCTTTGCGGTCGAGATTTTCGATATGGTAGAAGACATTCTTGGCCTGCCGCGCAACACCGTCAAGCTGGGTATTATGGATGAAGAGCGCCGCACCTCGGCCAACCTCAAGGAATGCATCCGTGCTGCGAAATCGCGTGTGGCCTTTATCAACACTGGTTTCCTGGACCGTACGGGCGATGAGATACATACCTCGATCGAGGCGGGACCGATGCTGCCCAAGGGTGACATGAAGGTGACACCGTGGATTGCGTCTTATGAGGACCGCAATGTCGATATCGGTCTGGCCTGCGGTCTGAAAGGCAAGGCGCAGATCGGTAAGGGCATGTGGGCGATGCCTGACCGGATGGGGGATATGCTGGATCAGAAGATCGGACACCCGAAATCGGGCGCGACCTGCGCCTGGGTGCCGTCCCCAACCGCGGCGACGCTTCATGCAACGCATTACCACAAGGTCGATGTTCTGGCCCGTCAGGACGAACTGGCCGCAGGCGGTGCACGCGGTACACTGGATGATCTGCTGACCGTGCCGCTGCTGGGCGGCCGCAACCTGAGCGAGGACGAGATCTCCGTCGAGATCGAGAACAACGCGCAGGGTATTCTGGGCTATGTCGTGCGTTGGGTCGATCAGGGCGTAGGCTGTTCGAAAGTGCCGGATATCAACGATATCGGGTTGATGGAGGATCGGGCAACTTGCCGGATTTCATCTCAGGCGCTGGCCAACTGGCTGCATCATGATGTCGTCAGTGAAGAACAGGTGATGGCTGCGATGCAGAAAATGGCGGCCGTGGTGGATCGTCAAAATGAAGGCGACCCCAGCTACCGCCCGATGGCACCCGGCTTCGATGGTGTGGCGTTCCAAGCAGCTTGCGATCTGGTTTTCAAAGGTCGGGTTCAGCCTTCGGGTTACACCGAGCCGGTTCTGCACGCCCGCCGTTTGGAGTTGAAAGCGAGCTTGGGTTGAACGGATAGGGTCGGAACGAGGGGGCTGTCTGCCCCCTCCCGCTCCCTCGAGGATATTGTTAGCCAGATGAAAGGGATCAGGCATGGCTGTTACATTGCGCAAGGCGCGTACGATTGTGCGCAAGGCTTTGGAAAAGGGCCGCGAATTGGAACTGAAACCTCTGTCGGTTGTTGTTCTGGACGCCGGTGGTCATGTGATCGCGTTTGAACGCGAAGATGCTGCCGCGCCAGGTCGTTTTGCAATTGCACAGGGCAAGGCCTATGGCTCGGTCATGCTGGGCATGGCAGGCACCGCGCAGATGGCGCGGGCCGAGGCGCAGGCTTATTTCATGGCTGCTGTAAACGGTGTCTATGGGGGTCAGGTTGTGCCGGTTCCGGGCGGCGTGTTGCTGCGCGACAAGAAAGGCGCCGTGATCGGTGCTGTTGGCGTGACCGGTGACACCTCGGACAATGATGCGATCGCGGCGATGGCCGGGATCGAGGCTGCTGGTCTGACCGGCGAGATCTGATGCATTGGTCAGAGAGTCTGCGGGCTCTCTGACCCTTTGGCGTGTGTGAAGCGCCTGACAAATGGGCATTTGTCCCCATCACAACACCCATGTGCATAGCTGAACAAGTGCCTGCGCTGATACACAGGGGTTGTGCCATTGCGCGCGGCGGGCGTGGCGGCTAGCTTTCCCTGAACACGGAACAAATCAGGAAAGCAGAATGTCTCGACCCATCGTCGGTATCATCGGCAACTCATATTTGATGAACGACCAATACCCGACCCATACGGGTGGGACGATGAATTCGGACGCAGTGGCCAATGTCTCGGACTGTCTGCCGATGCTAATCCCGGCGGACCCGCGCTATGTGTCGGTCGAGGAATTGCTGGAGGTGTGTGACGGGTTTCTGTTGACCGGCGCGCGTCCCAATGTTCACCCCGAGGAATACGGCGAAGCCGCGACGGATGCGCACGGAGAATTTGACCGGGCACGGGATGCAATTGCGCTGCCATTGGTGCGGGCCTGCGTAGAGCGGGGCCAACCGTTCTTTGGCATTTGCCGCGGCTTTCAGGAGGTCAATGTGGCGATGGGCGGGACGCTCTATCCAGAAATCCGCGATCTTCCGGGGCGTATGAATCACCGGATGCCGCCCGATGGCACGTTGGAAGAGAAGTTTGCCCTGCGCCACATCGTGACCCTGTCTGACGGTGGCGTATTTCACCGCCTGATGGGTGCACATGAAGTGATGACGAACTCGCTTCACGGGCAGGGGATCAAAACCGTAGGCCATCGCATCGTTGTTGATGGGTATGCGCCCGATGGTACGCCCGAAGCGATCTATGTGCAGGACGCGCCGGGGTTCACGCTGTCGGTGCAGTGGCATCCGGAGTGGGACGCGGAAAACGACCCGGTCTCGCGCCCGCTGTTCGAGGCGTTCGGGGCAGCCGTGCATGCATGGTCGGAAGGATCAGGTGCGCGGTTGGTTCAACAAAGCGCATAAAATGTACGCCGGTCCGGGAGAGAAGGACCAGACCGGCGCATCGTGATCAAACCAGCAGATTGAACTGATTGATCAGCGGTAGTGCGCGCGCACGCTCGCCCGTCAGGTCGAATAGGGCGTTGCCGAGCGCAGGCATTGAAGGGGGCGTTCCGGGCTCACCCACGCCGCCAAGGTGACGGTTGGTTTCCAGAATGCGCACCTCGGTCGCGGGCGCGTTGTGCATCCGCAGGGCGTCGTAGTCGGGGAAGTTGTATTGCTCGACCTCGCCCTCGGCAAAGGTGATCTCACCCATCACGGCGGCCGACAAACCATAGATCATGCCGCCGAACATCTGGGCCTCTACCGTGCCGGGGTCCAGCGCAAGGCCGACGTCACAGGCGATCCAGGCTTTGGCGATGCGGATGGTGCCGTCTTCGTCAACCACTTCGATCACCTGCGCGACTGGCGTGCCAAAGCTGTAAGTCATCGCGACACCACGCCCGACACCGTCGGGAGTTTTGCCGGTCCAACCCGACATCTCTTTGACCGCTTGTAGTACACCGGCCGAGGGGGCGTGCTCGTCATTCGCCAGTTCCAGCCTGAAATCCAGTGGGTCGCGACCGGCAGCGTGGGCCATTTCGTCCATGAATGTCTCGTGGAAAAACCCGTTATGGCTGTTGCCGACCGAGCGCCAGAACCCTACTGGCACGCTGAGATCCGCAATATGGCCACTGATGCGGTAATTGGGGACGGCGTAGGGCTGGTTGAACAGGCCTTCGACCAGCACCTTGTCGGGTCCGGCACCGGGCAGGCCGGTATAACGCTCAACCGCCTGCTGGGTGCAGGACTGCGCGGCGACCTTGCCGTCGATCAGAACGGCCTGACCGTCCTTGACCGCGCCGCGCATTCGGGCAATCGCGCCGGGACGGTAGTAGTCATGGCGCATGTCTTCTTCGCGGCTCCAAGTGGTCTGGACCGGGACGCCGGGCATGGCCATCGCAACCTTGGTCGCGATTTCAGCAAAGTCCAGCTCTCCGCGCCGGCCAAAGCCGCCGCCCAAATAGGAGGTGTGGATCTCGACCGCGTCCTTGTCCAGGTTGGCGGTGTTTGCTGCACGCGCCAGCAGTAGGGTGGGAGCTTGATTGCCACACCACAGATCTAGCTTGGTGCCGGTGAACAGCGCAGTGGCGTTCATCGGTTCCATCGTGGAATGCGCCAGGTAGGGCACCGTGTATTCGGCGCTGATTTCCGTCGCACCTTCAGGCAGGACATCCACATCGCCATCATCGCGCATTGTCGAGTTCGGAGCGTCGTCGAACGCCTCGGCGATCTTGGCGAACAAACCGTCAGTTTCAGGCGGATAGGGCGCGTCGCCCCAATCCACATCAATGGCCTCGACTGCTTGAATGGCCAACCAGGTGTTGTTGGCGATGACGGCGACACCATTGCCCAGATCGACCACCTGTTCTACACCGGGCATGGTTTTGGCGGCGCTGTCATCAAAGCCGTTCATCACGCCGCCCAGTTTCGGGTTCATCCGGACCGAGGCGAATTTCAAACCCTCAGGGCGCACGTCGATGCCGAACTCGGCGGTGCCGGTGGACTTGCCCAGCACATCAACGCGCGGCAGGTTTCGTCCTAGCAGACGCCAATCCGACGGGTCGCGCAGACCGACATGGGGTGGCTCAATCTGCCCGGCAGCTTCGGCCAGTTCCGTATACGGCAGGCGCGTGCCGTCAGGCGCGATCACCGCACCACCTTCGGTCTTCAGCTGAGTGCGATCAACGCCCAACCGATCCGCCGCCGCCTGTTTCAGCGTTTCGCGCGCGGTGGCCCCGGCTTCGCGCATCCGCTCGAATCCGTCCTTCATCGAGGTCGATCCGCCCGTGACCTGCAGACTGAGGCTGCGGCCAATCACGCCCAAGGCCTCGCCCAGATTGTGCTGGAAATCGGAGATGTCATAGCCCTTGTTCGGCAGCCCTTCGCCCAGCAGAGCGTTGTTGTAATAGGCTGCTGCAGCCGGGCCGTGCAGAACGCGGATATCGTCCAGCTCCACATCCAGCTCTTCTGCGATCAAGGCGGCCCAAGTGGTCATCACGCCCTGTCCCATCTCGGCGCGCGGCGCGAACAGTGTCACACCTTGCTGGTCGATCAGGACAAACGGGCTGAGCGCCGTTTCACCATCGCCGGGTTTCAGCGGGTTGGCGGCGGGGCGACTCACGTAATAGGCACCAAAGGCCACGCCGCCAACAATAGCGGCTGATCCGATCAGGAAGGTGCGGCGCAGGATTTTACCAACAGATGCCATGGCTTACGCCTCCTTCAGTTTGGATGCAGCGTCGTGGATCGCGGCCCGAATGCGGGGATAGGTGCCGCAGCGGCACAAATTGCCCTGCATCGCGTCGTCGATATCCGCATCGGTGGGCGAGGGGTTCTCGGCCAGCAGCGCCGCGGCTTGCATGATCTGGCCCGACTGGCAAAAACCGCATTGAGCGACCTGATGATCCACCCAGGATTGCTGTATGGTGGCCATCGCTTCGGGCGTTCCCAGGCCTTCGATTGTTGTGACGTCGCCCCAGACATCGGACAGGGCAACCTGGCAGGAGCGAACCGCCTCGCCGTCGATATGGACGGTGCATGCGCCACAGGCTGCCACGCCACATCCGTATTTGGTGCCGGTCATGCCCAATTCGTCGCGCAAAACCCACAAAAGGGGCACATCATCGGGCAGGTCCACCTGATGGGAAGTTCCGTTGATCGTCAGATTGGTCGCCATTGCGCTTCCTCTCGGCTTGTCGCTGCGTTGTTCTTCTGACATAAATAGGTGAAACTGTCAGGTCGTCAACTGACAAAATGAGTTAGAAATGTCAGAAGCTGAATTGAAAGATATTGTTGCCGGAGAAAAGAGCCAGTCCATTCTGGAATCGGCCCTTCAGGCGTTTTCGGCCTATGGGTTCCGAAAAACCTCGATGGATGACATTGCCAAGGGTGCGGGAATGTCGCGCCCTGCCGTGTACCAGTATTTCCCGAACAAAGAGACGATTCTGCGCAAGCTGACCCAGCGGTATTATGACCGCAAGATTGCCGCCGTCGCCGAGGCTTTGACAGCCGGGGGGGCAGTGCAACAGATCATCAGCGGCGCGATCGAGGCGCAGACCGATGGGATGGCCGAAATATTGGCGACACCGCACGGACTGGAGTTGCTGGATGTCAGCGTCTCGACCGCTGCCGATCTGGTGACCGAGGGCGAGGCGCAGCTTGTCGCACTTTACGCGAATTGGCTCGGGCTAGAGGCGGCAAACGGGCGTGTGCATTTGTTCGATGAGCCGTCGGAAACGGCCAAAATGATCACGTCGGCCTTGCGTGGGATCAAGGTCTCGGCCGCAGATTCGCAGGAATTCACCCGTTCCAACGCCAATCTGGCAACCCTTCTTGGCGCCGCGCTTGCGATCACGTAACGCGCTGGCGTTGCTTGTATTCCGGGGTATCCCACAGACGGTTGGTCATGATGTCGGCCAGAATTTCCACGGCACGCGCGACATCCTGTTTGTCGATGTAAAGCGGCGTGAAGCCAAATCGCATGATGTCAGGCGCGCGGAAATCACCGATCACGCCACGGGCAATCAGTGCCTGCATAGCCGCATAGCCTTCGGAGAACCGGAACGAGACCTGGCTACCGCGTTGGTTCGGGTCACGTGGGCTGGCCAGCGCCAGTTCGGGGCAGGTGGCCTCGACCCGCGCAATGAACAATTCCGTCAGCTCCACCGATTTTGCGCGTACATCGGCCATGTCCGCCATGTCCCAGATGTCCATCGCTGCCGACAACGCCGTCATCTGGATGATCGGAGGGGTGCCGACCCGCATCCGCTCGATCCCAACGCCGGGGCGGTAATCCAGATCAAAGGCAAAGGGTGCTTCATGACCGAGCCAGCCCGACAGGGCTGGGCGCACTCGGTCGGCCAGCCGCGGGGCGACATAGATAAAGGCGGGCGCTCCGGGGCCGCCATTGAGATATTTATAGGTGCAGCCTACCGCGAAATCGGCATTGCAGCCCGACAGGTCTACGGGAATTGCCCCGGCGGAATGGGCCAGATCCCAAACCGTGATCGCGCCGTTGGCATGAGCCAGTTCGCTCAGCGCCTGCATGTCATGCATCCGCCCCGAGCGGTAGTCGACCTCGGTCAGCATCAAGACGGCGACGTCTTCGGTGATGTTGTCGGCCACGTCCTCGGGTGCCACGACGCGCAATTCATAGTCCGGTCCTAACGAGCGTAGAAGACCATCCACCATATACAGATCCGATGGGAAATTGCCGCTATCGGACAGAACCACCTTGCGGTCCGGGCGCAGTTCCAACGCTGAAGCCACGGCTTGGTACACTTTGATGGACAGCGTGTCGCCTGTTACCACCGCGCCGGGTTCCGCGCCGATCAACCGTCCGATACGATCCCCAAGCGCCACGGGCAGCCCCATCCATCCAGCCTTGTTCCAGCCTGTGATCAGCATCTGACCCCATTCCTTGACCAGCATGTCGTTCACCCGGTCACCAGCGGCGCGCGGCAGCGGTCCCAGAGAGTTGCCGTCCAGATAGACAACGCCCTTAGGCAGATCGAACATGGCTTTGGTCGCTTTGAAATCGGTCATGGATGCTCCGGGCTGATGAAAATTCCGTTTCCTGAAGATGGCTAGCGGATGCGCACAGTGCTGTCCATCGGAAGAGGTTGTGAGTCAGGCGGCGTATTACACTGCTGCGACTATCTGGTATTTTGATATTCAGGTCAGAAAGCGATAGACCGTCGGTCGAAAACGACACTCTGGACCTGAGTGACAGCTGGAAAGACGCCGCGAATGCAGAAAATTGATATCCCTCCGATCTGGTTGCTAGCAGCCGCCGGTCTAGCGTGGCTGCAAGCGCAGTTCTTGCCCATGGGATTGTCCTTCAGCGGTTGGTTTATCGATCTTCTCAGTGGCCTTCTGATTGGCGGGGGTGTTATTCTGGCAGTGCTGGCTGTTGTCGAGTTTCGACGGCATAAAACAACGGTTCTTCCGCATCAGGTGCCGACCCAAATGGTGCAGACTGGCATTTTCAAGCGCAGTCGGAACCCAATCTATCTGGGGGATGTTTTGATCCTGACAGGATTGGTCCTGCGGTTCGATGCGGTGCTGTCCCTGGTGCTGATCCCGATTTTCACGTGGCTGTTGGAGCGCCGCTTTATCGTACCGGAAGAAGACCGGTTACGCCGAAAATTTCGTGCGGAATTCGCCCGTTACGAACAGCAGACCCGCCGCTGGGTCTGAGGATCGACGCGTTGTGACACAGCGTAAATTATGCTGCGCTTGCGAAATAATATTGCGCAGGATAGATCAATGTTTGATGAACCATACCGACCACCCGCTCGGGTCTGAGTGAAAATTAGGGGGATACAGCCGGTGAAGATAGGTACACCAAAGGAAATACTGGACGGTGAAAACCGGGTCGCCATGACTCCGGATTCTGCCGTGCAGTTGCAGAAACTGGGCTATGACTGCGCGATTGAGACCGGGGCGGGTGCCGCTGCCGGGTTCTCGGACGCGGTCTATGAGGCCGCAGGCGTTGAGATCGTCAAGACCGCAGCTGCGTTGTGGAAAGGGGTCGATATCGTCGCTAAGGTCCGCCAGCCCACTGAGACCGAACTGAAGCGTCTGACCAAGGGCAAGACGCTGATCTCGTTCTTCAACCCTGCGGGCAATGAAGACGGGATGGAGCTGGCCAAATCCAAAGGCGCAAACGTGATCGCCATGGAAATGGTGCCGCGTATTTCCCGCGCGCAAAAGATGGACGCGCTGTCCTCGATGGCGAACATCGCTGGCTACCGTGCCGTGATTGAGGCGGGTAACAACTTCGGTCGTTTCTTCACCGGTCAGGTGACGGCTGCGGGTAAAGTACCCCCTGCGAAAGTTCTGATCGTGGGCGCTGGTGTGGCTGGTTTGGCCGCGATCGGTACGTCCACGTCGCTGGGCGCGATCACCTATGCCTTCGACGTGCGCCCCGAAGTGGCCGAGCAGGTCGAGTCGATGGGTGCAGAATTCGTCTATCTGGACTTTGAAGAGCAGCAGCAGGATGGCGCGGCCACTGGCGGGTATGCGTCGGTTCAGTCCGAAGAATTCCGCAACGCGCAGTTGGCCAAGTTCCGTGAACTTGCCCCCGAGATGGACATCGTGATCACCACCGCGCTGATCCCGAACCGCGAGGCTCCTGAGCTTTGGACCAAGGATATGGTCGAAAGCATGAAACCGGGCTCGGTCATCGTCGATCTCGCGGCGGAAAAGGGTGGTAACTGCAAGCTGACTGTCGCGGATGAGAAGATCGTGACCGACAATGGCGTGACCATCATCGGCTATACCGACTTCCCCAGCCGGATGGCGGCGCAGTCCTCGTCTCTGTACGCCACCAACATCCGTCACATGATGGCTGACCTGACGCCTGAAAAGGACGGTCAAATCAACCACGACATGGAAGATGACGTGATCCGCGGCTCGACCGTGACCTTTGAGGGTGAGATCACCTTCCCGCCGCCGCCGCCGAAAGTGCAGGCCATCGCAGCGCAGAAGAAGCCCGAGGTCAAGGAACTGACCCCGGAAGAGAAAAAGGCGCAGGAGATTGCGGCATTCAAGGCGCAGACCAAGCAGCAGTTCACCCTGCTGGGTGTGGGCGGCGCGCTGATGCTGCTGGTGGGTCTGGTCGCTCCGGCCAGCTTCATGCAGCACTTCATCGTGTTCGTGCTGGCCGTGTTCGTGGGTTTCCAGGTGATCTGGGGCGTGGCGCATTCGCTGCACACTCCGCTGATGGCGATCACCAACGCGATCTCGTCGATCATCATTGTTGGGGCGCTTATGCAGATCGGATCGGGCTCGTTCCTGGTGATCCTGCTGGCGGCGCTGTCGGTCTTTATGGCCGGGATCAACATCTTCGGCGGCTTTCTTGTCACCCGGCGCATGCTCGCCATGTTCCAGAAATCTTAAGGAGGCCGGGTAGATGATTGGCTTCACCACTGCCGCTTACGTTGTTGCGGCTGTTCTGTTCATCCTGTCTCTGGGCGGGTTGTCGAACCAGGAAAGCGCCAAGCGCGCCGTCTGGTACGGCATTGTTGGTATGGCGCTGGCGGTTTTTGCCACGCTGGTTGGCCCCGGTTCCGGCCTGTGGCTGCTGTCGCTGCTGCTGATCGCAGGCGGCGGTCTGATCGGGTCCTATGTGGCCAAACGCGTGCAGATGACCGAGATGCCGCAGCTTGTGGCCGCGATGCACTCGCTGGTTGGTCTGGCGGCTGTGTTCGTGGGCTTCAACGCGCATTTTGAGATCGGCAACGTCGCGCAGGTCATGGCGATTGCCGACAGTGCGAAAGATGCCGACCTGTCGGATCTGGGTGCCTTTGCCAAGCTGATCGCCAAGAAGACGGCGGCCGAGCTGACCATCCTGCATGTGGAACTGTTCCTGGGCATCTTCATCGGTGCGATCACCTTTACCGGTTCTGTCGTGGCCTATGGCAAGCTGGCGGGCAAGGTGACCTCGGCGGCGACCAAGCTGCCCGGCGGTCATGCGCTGAACGCGGCTGCGGCTGGCCTCTCGCTGATCTGTCTGATCTGGTACACCGCCTCGGGTGGTCTGTTCCCGCTGATCCTGATGACACTGGCGGCGCTGTTCATCGGCTATCACCTGATCATGGGGATCGGTGGCGCGGACATGCCGGTGGTTGTGTCGATGCTGAACTCGTATTCGGGTTGGGCTGCGGCGGCTATTGGCTTCAGCCTCGGCAACGACCTGCTGATCGTGGTCGGTGCGCTGGTTGGCTCGTCCGGTGCGATCCTGTCCTACATCATGTGTAAGGCGATGAACCGTCATTTTGTCAGCGTGATCCTGGGCGGCTTTGGCGGCACCTCGGGCCCGCAGATGGAAGTTGAGGGCGAGCAGGTTGCCATTGACGCCGATGGTGTTGCGGCTGCGCTGAACGACGCCGACAGCGTGATCATCATCCCGGGCTACGGCATGGCGGTTGCACAGGCACAGCAGTCTGTTTCCGAACTGGTCCGCAAGCTGCGCGCCAAGGGCAAAGAGGTGCGCTTTGCGATCCACCCTGTTGCGGGTCGTCTGCCGGGTCACATGAACGTGCTGCTGGCCGAGGCCAAGGTGCCTTATGACATCGTGCTGGAGATGGACGAGATCAACGAGGACTTCCCCGAGACAGACGTGGCCATCGTGATCGGGTCGAACGACATCGTGAACCCTGCGGCGCAGGAAGATCCCAACAGCCCAATCGCCGGGATGCCGGTTCTGGAATGCTGGAAAGCCAAGCAGGTGTTTGTGTCCAAGCGTGGTCAGGGCACCGGCTATTCGGGCATCGAAAACCCGCTGTTCTTCAAAGAGAACACCCGCATGTTCTATGGCGACGCCAAGCAGTCGCTGGACAAGCTGCTGCCGATGATCGACTGAGCATCCGGTTCAGAGAAATTGCAAAGGGCGCCTGCCGGCGCCCTTTTCTTTTTTTGATGTTGGGGGGCTTTGCCCCCAAAGCCCCCCAGGATATTTTTTGGCCAGATGAAGCATGGGGGGTTTGCTTTTTTGGTGTTTGAGGCTGCTAGGTTTCAGGTTGGCAGTTATTTCAACAAGATAGCAGGTATGTATGAGAAGGTATTCTTGTAACTATAAGAAATAAAAAGAGAATTGATGAGAGGCCTGAACATCGTATAGTGCGACGGTGACTTCGGAGCCCGTTATGACCCCCATAGATGATCATCCTTTGCGCTATGCTCTGGCCAATGAATTGCATGCGCGCCCTTTTCCGGTGGCGTCCTCTCCTTGCACGGTAGTGTTTCTGGCGATCAAAAAATCCGAAGCAGCGGTGGCGCGGGATCGGGATGAAGATATCGCGCATCTGATCAATCTGCTGGACCGCCATGGCGCACAGCATCCGCAGCCTGACGCCACGCATTATGCCGGACAGATCGGGCGCCATTGGTTGAAATGGGAGCAACATACGGAATTTGTCACTTACACAGCGATTACGCAAAATGTCAGTGATCGTGCCTTCAATCCAGCCGATTTCGAGGTGTTCCCCCCCGATTGGTTGATGTCCAGCCCCGGTCAGCGTGTGACCTCGGCCATGATCCGTGTGGTCCCGCGGGCGGAGGAGGAGGCGGTGCAGGCCGCGCTTGGGGATTGGTTTGAACCTGAAAGCTTGGCTGTGGCGCGGGTGCTGGACGACTCGGCCATTTGTGCCAGTGACTTTCGCATCGACCCGGCTGGACACATGCGCTTTGCGCTGTTTGTCGACGAACAGACAGGGCGGCGCAGGACCGGGCGGATTATTCAACGCCTGTGCGAGATCGAAACCTACAAGGCCATGTCCATGTTAGGCTTTGCAAGGGTGAAGCAGCTGACGCCACGGATCAGTGAGTTGGACGCACAGCTGACCCGGTTGATGGGGCAGATGACTGACAATTCGGCGCACCCCGATGAGCTATTGCCAGATTTGTTGTCGACTTCGATCGAACTGGAGACACTGTCTGCCCGCTGTTCGTTCCGCTTCGGGGCCACGGGGGCATATGAAGCGATTGTCAATCAGCGGATCGAAGTGTTGCGCGAAGAACGGTTCGCGGGGCGGCAGAGTTTCGCGGACTTCATGATGCGCCGCTATGATCCGGCCATTCGGACTGTGAAATCCACCGAACGTCGGTTGCAAGCCTTGTCCGACCGGGCGATCCGCGCCGGAGAGTTGCTGCGAACGCGGGTGGATGTGGAGCGCAGCGCACAAAACCAGGCGTTGCTGGAGAGTATGGATCGCCGGTCCGATCTGGCGCTGCGGTTGCAGCATACGGTCGAAGGGCTGTCGGTGGTTGCGATCAGTTATTATGCAGTCTCGCTAGCCAGTTATTTGCTGTACCCCTTGACCAAGGCTGGGATCAGCAAAGGTATGCTGACCGCTATTGTTACGCTGCCGGTCGTGTTTTTGGTCTGGTACGGGATTCGTCAGATACGCAAGCGGTTGGAATAATCCGCATTTGCTAATCCAGGGAGCGTCTATAGAACGGAAACAGGCAGGGACGTGCGAAGGATTAGAGCGTGATCGGAATATTGGCCGCATGGCGGGCCGTGGCGGCCATGTTCATCTTGAATGGTGCGCTTTTCGGTATCTGGGCCTCGCGCATTCCGGCGGTCCGCGACCGGCTGGATCTGACGCATGAGGCCTTGGGATATGGTCTGCTGTTTATGGCGGCAGGTGCGGTGTGTTCTTTTCCGGTCACGGGGCGTTTGACCGACAGGTTTGGTGCTGTTGTGATTACGCGGGTCATTGCCGTCCTCTATACGTTTTCCCTGATCCTGCTGGCCTTTGCGGGCGGGTTCTGGGCGCTGGCGGCGTTTCTGTTTGTATTCGGGGCCTTTCATGGCTCGATGGATGTGGCGATGAACGCCTGGGCGGCCGAGGTCGAGCAGGCCTATGACAAGCCAGTCATGTCCTCGTTTCACGCGATGTGGAGCCTTGGGGCAGGGCTGGGCGCGCTCAGCGGGTATGGCGCTGTGCAGTTGGGTTTGTCTGTCTTACAGCACTTCTTGCTGGCGGGCGGTGTTGTGGTCGCGCTGGCGTTGGCTTTTTCCTGGGTGCGATGGTCGTCGCGGCGGGTTGAGACGTCAGGTGGGGCGGTTTTCGCGTTGCCAACGGGGGCCTTGGTACTGGTGGGGTTCATCGCACTGTGCGGCGCTTTGGGCGAGGGCGCGGTCGCAGATTGGAGCGCGATTTTCCTGCGTGATGTCACCGGAGCAGCAGAAAGCGTCGCTGCGTTGGGATATGCGGTGTTCTCCGTTACGATGGTGGCGTTCCGGCTGGCAGGCGGGTTTGTCATCGCTCGGTTTGGCGCGGTGCCTACGGCACGGTTCGGTGGGGTTTGTGCGGCTTTGGGCGTGATCGGGGTTGTTGCGGCCAACGCGCCGGGACCAGCGCTGGCTGGGTTTGCGTTGATGGGTGTCGGCTATGCGGTGATTATGCCGCTTGCGTTCAGCCGAGCTGCCAATGATGCGACGATCCCACCGGGGCAGGCCATCGCCAGCGTGGCGACGTTGGGCTATGGCGGGTTGTTGATCGGACCTCCGCTTATTGGGTTTTTGGCCGAAATGCTTACATTGCGTTTGGCGTTCATGGCGCTGTTGCCGCTGGCTGTGTTCATTGTGCTGCTATCTGGTGCATTGAAGACAGACAGATAGATTTGGGAGAGAGAAATGCCGATCAAAAACCGCTTTGCGGAGTTGCAGACGGAAATTACGGAATGGCGGCGTGACATTCACGAACATCCCGAAATTCTGTTTGAAACGCACCGGACCAGCGCTCTGGTCGCGGAAAAGTTGAAGGCGTTTGGGTGTGATGAGGTGGTGACGGGCATTGGCCGAACCGGAGTTGTTGGGGTGATCAAAGGCAAGGCTGACACCAGCGGCAAGGTCATAGGGTTGCGGGCGGATATGGATGCGCTGCCGATCCTTGAGGCGACAGGGCTGGACTATGCCTCGAAAACTGAAGGGGCGATGCATGCGTGCGGCCATGACGGGCATACGGCAATGTTGCTGGGGGCGGCCAAATACCTGTCCGAGACGCGGAACTTCGATGGCACTGTTGTGGTGATCTTTCAACCGGCCGAAGAAGGCGGTGGCGGCGGTCGCGAGATGTGTGAAGACGGGATGATGGACCGATGGGGTATTCAAGAGGTCTATGGAATGCACAACTGGCCGGGTCATCCCGTTGGCAGTTTCGCCATCCGGCCCGGTGCGTTTTTCGCGGCCACCGATCAGTTTGATATCGTGTTTGAAGGCAAGGGCGGTCACGCGGCCAAGCCACATGAAACGGTGGATACGACAGTGATGGCCGCACAGGCTGTGTTGGCCTTGCAGACCATCGCCGCGCGGAATGCCGACCCGGTGGATCAGGTGGTGGTGTCAGTCACTTCGTTCGAGACCTCTTCCACTGCGTTCAACGTGATCCCTCAGACGGTCAAGATGCGCGGCACTGTGCGGACTATGAGCACCGCCATGCGCGACTTGGCCGAGAAGCGGATTGGCGAAATCTGCAACGGTGTTGCTGCGACCTTTGGCGGGCGCGTCGATGTCACCTATTACCGGGGCTATCCTGTGATGGTGAACAGCGAGGCGCAAACCGAGTTTGCAGCTGATGTGGCGCGGTCGGTGTCCGGTGCATGCGAAGAGGCACCTTTGGTCATGGGGGGTGAAGATTTTGCGTTTATGCTGGAGGAGCGGCCGGGCGCGTATATTTTGGTGGGCAACGGCGACACGGCAGCGGTGCATCACCCAGAGTATAATTTCAACGATGAAGCGATACCGGCCGGGTGTAGCTGGTGGGCTGAGATTGTTGAACAGAGGATGCCGGCGGCTTGAACGTGAGGGCCGGTGGGGGCTCTGCCCCCACGCCCCCGGGCTATTTTTA